>DAIRTI010000132.1:0-8483 GCA_036803965.1 Propioniciclava sp. | reverse complement strand
GCCGGAGACGACGAAGCGGTACATGCACAACTACAACTTCCCGCCGTACTCGACCGGTGAGACCGGCCGTGTCGGCTCCCCGAAGCGCCGCGAGATCGGCCACGGCGCGCTCGCCGAGCGGGCGCTCCTGCCGGTGCTGCCGAGCCGCGACGAGTTCCCGTACGCCATCCGCCAGGTCTCCGAGGCCCTCGGGTCGAACGGCTCGACGTCGATGGGGTCGGTGTGCGCGTCCACGCTGTCGCTGCTGAACGCGGGCGTCCCGCTGAAGGCGGCGGTCGCCGGCATCGCGATGGGCCTGATGAGCGAGGAGATCGATGGTGAGATGCGCTACGTCGCGCTGACCGACATCCTCGGCGCCGAGGACGCCCTGGGCGACATGGACTTCAAGGTCGCCGGCACCCGCGACTTCGTCACCGCGCTGCAGCTCGACACCAAGCTCGACGGCATCCCCGCCGAGGTGCTCGCGTCGGCGCTGCTGCAGGCCAAGGAGGCGCGCCTGACGCTGCTCGAGGTCATGGGCGAGGCCATCGACACCCCCGACGAGATGAGCCCCTACGCGCCGCGGATCATCTCGATCCGCATCCCCGTCGACAAGATCGGCGAGGTCATCGGGCCCAAGGGCAAGATGATCAACCAGATCCAGGCCGACACGGGCGCGAACATCTCGATCGAGGACGACGGCACGATCTACATCGGCGCCGACAATGGCGAGTCCGCCGAGGCCGCGAAGCAGATCATCAACGGGATCGCCAACCCGACGATGCCCGAGAAGGGCGAGCGCTACCTGGGCACCGTCGTTAAGACGATGCCGTTCGGCGCGTTCGTCTCGCTGCTGCCCGGCAAGGACGGCCTGCTGCACATCAGCAAGCTGCGTCCGCTCAACAAGGGCCAGCGCGTCGAGAACGTCGAGGACGTCGTCAGCGTCGGCCAGAAGATCCAGGTCGAGATCTCCGAGATCGACGAGAAGGGCAAGCTGTCGCTGATCCCGGTCGAGGAGCCCGCCGAGGAGAAGGCCGAGGCCGTCGCGTCCGAGTGACCGCCGGTTCCATCTGAACGGCGCCGTCCCCGTGGGGGCGGCGCCGTTCGGCGTTCTCGGATGACTCAGCCGAGCAGGGGCACCAGGTCGGCGATGGACGCGAGGCTCCGGGAGGGGCGGTAGGGGAAGGACGCCAGGTCCTCGGGCTTGGTCGAGCCGGTGAACACCAGGACGGTGTGCAGGCCGGCCTCCATGCCGGCGACGATGTCGGTGCTCATCGTGTCGCCGATCATGCCGGTGGTCTCGGAGTGGGCCTGAATGCGGTTCAGGGCGGTCCGGAACATGATCGGGTTCGGCTTGCCCACGACGTAGGGACGGCGTCCGCTCGCGGCCGTGATCATCGCGGCGAACGCCCCGGTCGCCGGGACGATGCCGGTGGCGTCCGGGCCCGCCACGTCGGGGTTCGTGGTGATGAACCGCGCTCCGCCGAGGATCAGCCGGATCGCCTTGGTGGCCTGCTCGAACGACATGCCGCGGGTCTCGCCCAGGACGACGAACTCCGGGTCCACGTCGGTCAGCACGAAGCCCGCGCCGTGCAGTGCGGTCGTCAGGCCGGCCTCGCCGAGCACGTAGGCGGTCCGCTCGCCGCTCTGGTTGGCGAGGAAGGCGGCGGTGGCGGTGGCGGAGGTCCAGATGTCGTCCTCGGGCACGTCGAGCCCGGCGCGCGCCATCCGCGCTGACAGGTCGCGTGGGGTCTGCACCGAATCGTTGGTCAGGACGAGGAAGCGACGTCCGGTCTCGCGGAGGCGTCCGATGAACTCGGCCGCACCGGGGATCGGCACGTCACCGTGCATCAGGACGCCGTCCTTGTCGCAGAGCCAGGCGTCGAGGTCGGAGGGGTCACGCATGGCTCCAACTCTCCCACGCCGAGATGACGCCCAGGTGAACCGCCTCATCCAGCGGCGTCGTCGGGGGCCGCCCCTAGGATGACGCCATGAACGTGGCCGTGATCGGGGCGAAGGGACGCATGGGCGTCGAGGTCTGCCGGGCGGTCGAGGCCGCAGACGACCTCGACCTGGTGGCCGCGGTGGACGCCGGCGACGACTTCTCGCCGCTCGAGGGCGCCGACGCGGTGGTCGAGTTCACGGTGCCGGACGCCGTGATGGGCAACATCGAGTGGTGCGTCGCGCACGGGCTCGACGTGGTGGTCGGCACCACCGGCTTCGACGACGCGAGGCTCGACCGGGTCCGCCAGCTTCTGGAGGGCACGCAGAGCCGGGTCCTGATCGCGTCGAACTACAGCATCGGCGCCATCTTGATGATGGAGTTCGCCCGCCAGGCCGCGCCCTGGTTCGAGTCGGTCGAGATCATCGAGCTGCACCACCCGAACAAGGTGGACGCCCCCTCCGGCACCGCCGCCACCACCGCCCGCAAGATCGCCACGGCCCGCGCCGAGGCGGGCCTGGGCCCGGTCCCGGACGCCACCACGTCCGATCCGCACGGGGCCCGTGGGGCCGAGGTCGACGGCATCCACGTGCACGCCGTCCGGCAGCGCGGCCTGTTCGCCAACCAGCAGGTGCTGTTCGGCAACCCCGGCGAGGCGCTGACGATCACGTGCAACAGCTTCGATCGGGCGTCCTACATGCCGGGGGTCCTGACGGCCGTCCGCGCGATCAAGAGCCTCCCGCCGGGCCTCACGCTCGGCATCGAGTCCCTCCTGGGCCTGGGCTGAGATGCGCGTCCTCGGCCGCGTGCTCGCCGTCATCGCGGCCATCGTCCTGCTGGTCGCAGTCGGCGTCGTGGTGGCCGACCAGCCGCTGCGGTCCTACGTCCAGGACACCGCCGCCACGACCCTGCAGCGGCAGGTGCCGTTCACCGACAAGCCCACGGTCACCCTCGAGGGCTGGCCGCTGGTGTATTCGGCGCTCGGCGGGTCGCTGACGGCCAAGCTGAAGGCCGACGGGATGCCGGTCACGGCGTCCGGCAAGACGATCACGCTGTCGAACCTGGACGCCGTCGCGACGGGGGTCAGGGTCACGCCCGACCAGGTCTCGGCCGTGGCAGTGGCCGGCAGCGCGTACCTGACCTACGACGAGCTGACCCGCTTCACCGGGTCAACGATCCGCTACGCCCAGGGCGGCCGGATCGCCTACGTCGCGCAGGTCAGCGTGCTCGGCCAGCAGTTCGAGGTCGGCGTGTCCGCTCTGCCCAAGCTCGACGTGGCCGCGCAGACGATCGCGATCGACGACCCGAAGGCGTTCGTCGGCGGCATCGAGGTGCCGGTGGGCGTCGTCGTGGGCGCGTTCGTCGACCCGATCCCGATCGAGCTGAAGTACGGCATCCGGCTGACCGAGTTGACCGCGACGGACGCCGGCCTGCGGGCCGCCGTCGCGGGAGCGGACCTGACTCTGCCGACCCGCTGAAACGGCGTCCGCTCAGGACTCGATGTTCGCCATCACGTGCTTGACGCGCGTGTAGTCCTCGAAGCCGTAGAGCGAGAGGTCCTTGCCGTAGCCGGAGCGCTTGAAGCCCCCGTGTGGCATCTCCGCCACGAGCGGGATGTGGGTGTTGATCCACACGCAGCCGAAGTCGAGCCGGCGCGACGCCCGCATGGCGCGTCCGAAGTCGCGCGTCCAGACGCTGGACGCCAGCCCGTACTGGACGCCGTTGGCGAGCCGCAGGGCCTCGTCCTCGTCGGCGAACTGCTGGACGGTGATGACCGGGCCGAAGACCTCGTCCTGGACCAGCTCGTCGTCCTGCCGCAGGCCCGCCACGACGGTCGGCTCCAGGTAGTAGCCGCCGCCCAGCCCGGCCACGCGCGAACCGCCGGCGACGACGGACGCGTGCGCGGGCGTCCGCTCGAGGAAGCCGGTCACGCGGGCCAGCTGGCGCGCGTTGTTGAGGGGGCCGAAGAGGGCGTCGGTGTCGTCGGGCAGCCCGACCTTCGCCGAGGTGCGGGCGTAGTCGGCCAGCCGGGCCACGAACTCGTCGTACGCCGCGTCCTGCACGAGCACGCGCGTCGCGGCCGTGCAGTCCTGGCCGGCGTTGAAGTAGCCGGCGACCGCGATGCCCTCGACCGCGGCGTCCAGGTCGGCGTCCGCGAAGACGACGACCGGCGCCTTGCCGCCCAGCTCGAGGTGCACCCGCTTCACCCCGGACGCCGCCGCGCGCGCCACCTCCGTGCCCGCCCGGACGCTGCCCGTGATCGACACCATCGCCGGCGTAGGGTCGGCGACGAGCGCCTCGCCGGTCGTCCGGTCGCCGGTGACGACGTTGAACACGCCCGGCGGCAGGAACTCGGCGGCCAGCTCGGCCAGCTTCAAGGTGGTCTCGGGGGTGGTGTCGCTCGGCTTGAGCACGACCGTGTTGCCCGCGGCGAGCGCCGGGGCGATCTTCCAGACGGCCATCAGCAGCGGGTAGTTCCACGGCGTCACCTGGCCGCACACGCCGACCGGCTCGCGGCGGATCCACGACGTGTGCCCCCGCATGTACTCGCCCGCGGCGCGGCCCTCCAGCAGCCGGGCGGCGCCGGCGAAGAACCGCAGTTGATCGACCATCGGCGGCAGTTCCTCGGACGCCGTGAGTCCGTACGGCTTGCCGGTGTCCTCGGCCTCCAGGTGGACGAACTCGTCCGCGCGGGCCTCCAGGGCGTCCGCGATGCGCAGCAGCGCCTGTTGGCGCTCGGCCGGCGTCGTGTCGCGCCAGGTCTCGAAGGCCTCGGACGCCGCGGCGTAGGCGTCCGCGACGTCGGCGGCGTCCGAGAGCGGCGAGGTGGCGACCGTCTCCCCGGTGACGGGGCTGACGACGTCGATCGTGCGGCCCGACCGTGATTCCCGGAACTCCCCGCCGACGAAATTGGCCAAGACCCGAACGCCCATCGCGATCCCTCCCCGAGGTGCCGAATCCAGCGAGCGTAACCCCGTCGATCGGGCGATGGCCAGGGCCGGGGCGGTCGGCGTCCGCCCTTGCGCGGCGGGGCGGCCGGGGTCAGGATGCCCCCATGGGCGCCCCGATGAACGACCTGCTCGAACGCGTGGAGAAGCGGCTGCTGATCGGTGGTGTCTGGCGGGATGCCTCCGACGGCGCCACGTTCGACGTCGAAAACCCGGCGACCGGCGAGACGGTCGCGACGGTGGCGTCCGCGACCGCCGACGACGCGCGCGCGGCCCTGGACGCCGCCTGCGCGGCCCAGGACTCCTGGGCCCGGACGCCCGCCCGTCGCCGCTCGGACGTCCTGCGGGCCGGGTTCGAGCTGGTGCGCGCGCACGCCGAAGAGCTGGCCTGGCTGATGACCACCGAGATGGGCAAGCCGCTGGTCGAGTCGCGCGGCGAGGTGACCTACGGCAACGAGTTCCTGCGCTGGTTCAGCGAGGAGGCCCCGCGCCACTACGGGCGTTACGTCGACAACCCCGAGGGGACGCTGCGCATGGTCATTAGGCACAAGCCGGTCGGTCCGTGCCTGCTGATCACCCCGTGGAACTTTCCGCTGGCGATGGCGACCCGCAAGGTGGCCCCGGCGCTGGCCGCCGGCTGCACGATGGTCCTGAAGGCCGCTCACTTGACGCCGCTGACCACGCAGTACTTCGCGCAGCTCATGGTCGAGGCGGGGGTGCCGGACGGCGTCCTCAACGTGCTGCCGTCGGCGCACAGCTCGGCAATCTCCGAGACGCTGCTGGCCGACCCGCGGCTGCGCAAGCTGTCGTTCACCGGGTCGACCGAGGTGGGGCGCTCGCTGCTGAAGCTGGCGTCCGAGCAGGTGCTGCGCACCTCGATGGAGTTGGGCGGCAACGCGCCGTTCCTCGTCTTCGCGGACGCCGACCTGGACGCCGCCGTCGAGGGCGCGCTCGCGGCCAAGATGCGCAACATCGGCGAGGCGTGCACGGCGGCGAACCGGTTCCTGGTGGAAGCGCCGGTGGCCGCGGAATTCGCCCGGCGACTGGCCGAGCGGATGGGTGCGCTGCGGGTCGGCGACGGCGCGGGCGAGGGCGTCCAGGTCGGGCCGCTGGTCGAGGCGAAGGCGCGCGACAAGGTCTCGGAACTGGTGGCCGACGCCGAGGCTCGGGGCGGCCGGGCGCTCACGGGCGGGCGTCCGATCGAGGGCCCGGGCTACTTCTACGCGCCGACCGTGCTGTACGGCATGCCGACCGACGCCGGCGTCTTCCGCGAGGAGATCTTCGGCCCGGTCGCGCCGGTGTTCGCCTTCGCCGACGAGGACGATGCTGTCGCGCTCGCCAACGACACCGAGTACGGGCTTGTCGCGTACGTCTACACGACCGACCTGAAGCGGGCCCACCGGATCGGCGACCGCCTGGAGTTCGGCATGATCGGCCTCAACGCCGGGGTGATCAGCAACGCCGCGGCGCCGTTCGGCGGGGTGAAGGCGTCCGGGCTCGGACGCGAGGGCGGCGCCGAGGGCATCGCCGAGTACACCTCGGTGCAGTACATGGGCATGGCCAGCCCGTGGGCCTGACGAGGGGAGACGCCATGGACACCGTCGCGCACCGCCTGCCGCAGGAACGGCGGCTGGTCACCACCCTGCCGGGGCCGGCCTCGCGCGCACTCGCCGCGCGACGCAGCGCCGCCGTGGCGTCCGGGGTCTCGTCGGCGCTGCCCGTCTACGCCGTGGACGCCGACGGCGGCGTGATGGTCGACGCCGACGGCAACTCGCTCATCGACCTCGGCTCGGGCATCGCGGTGACGACGGTCGGGGCGTCCAACCCCGCCGTCGTGGCCGCCGTCGCGGCCGCCGCCGCGCACTTCACGCACACCTGCTTCATGGTGACCCCCTACGAGGGCTACGTGGCGGTCGCCGAGCGGCTCGCAGCGCGCACCCCAGGCGAGCACGCGAAGAAGGCCGCGCTGTTCAACTCGGGCGCCGAGGCGGTCGAGAACGCGGTGAAGATCGCGCGCGTCCACACGGGACGCCAGGCGGTCGTCGTGCTCGACCACGCCTACCACGGCCGGACCAACCTCACCATGGCGATGACCGCCAAGGTCATGCCCTACAAGCAGGGCTTCGGACCGTTCGCCGGCGAGGTGTACCGGGTGCCGGCGTCCTACCCGTTCCGTGACCCCGACGGCATGACGGGGGAGCAGGCGGCCGAGCGGGCGCTGGCCTTGGCCGAGCGCCAGGTCGGCGCCTCGAACGTCGCGGCGATCGTGGTCGAGCCGATTCTCGGCGAGGGCGGCTTCGTCGTGCCGGCGCCGGGCGTCCTGGGGGCGCTCTCGGACTGGTGCACCGCGAACGGAGCGGTGTTCGTAGCCGACGAGATCCAGTCCGGCTTCGCGCGGACGGGGGAGTGGTTCTGCGTCGATCACGAGGGTGTCGTCCCCGACCTGATCACCGTCGCCAAGGGCATGGCCGGCGGGCTGCCGCTGTCGGGCGTCGTCGGTCGCGCCGAGATCATGGACGCCGTCCACCCCTCCGGTCTCGGCGGCACCTACGGCGGCAATCCGGTCGCGTGCGCGGCGTCTCTGGCGGCGTTCGACGCGGTCGAGCAGCTCGGTCTGCTCGAGCGCGCCCGCCGCATCGAGGACCTCGTCCGGCGCGAACTCGAGGGCTTGGTGGGCGGGGCGGTTGGTGAGTTGCGCGGACGCGGGGCCATGCTGGCGCTGGAGTTCGTCGAGCCCGGCACGCTCCGTCCGAACCCGGACGCCGCCCGTGCGGTCGCCGCGTCCTGCCTGGCCGAGGGGGTGCTGGTGCTGACGTGCGGCACGTTCGGCAATGTCGTCCGCCTGCTGCCGCCGCTGGTCATCGGCGAGGACCTGCTGACCGACGCCCTCGGCGTCCTGGCTGCGGCGATCCGCCGCCTCTAGACCAGGGACGTCCGGAGCCGGACGACCTTGAGCGTCCCCTCGCCGTCCTGGACCTCCATCACCCGGTGGGCGCCGTCGGCGGCCCAGCCCGACGAGGTCACGAACCGGCGCAGCGCGTCGTTGGTGGTCGGCACCCACCAGCTGGCCGCCGCGAAGCCGTCGGAGCGCAGGGTGTCGGCGATCGCATTGAGCAGCCGCGAGCCGTGCCCGCGCCGCTGGGCCTGCGGGTCGATCGCGAACTCCGCGACCAGCGCGTCGACGCCGACCTCGGCATCCTCGTCGTCGGACGGCCCGACCGCGGCGAAGCCGGCGATCCGGTCGTCCTGCACCGCCACCAGGACACGGAACTCGGCCAGCGGCGGCGACATGATCGCCCGTAGCCAGGACACGGTCATGGCCTCCAGGTCGATCGAGCGCAGCAGCTGGCGCGCCAGCGCCGGGGGCAGCGTCTGCTCCCAGCATCGGCGCTGAATCGCGGCGATCGCGGACGCCTCGCCGGGCAGCGCCAGCCGGACGCCGTCCGCGCTCACGCCGGCCCGCTCGAACGGCGTCCCAGGACATGCAGTCGCTCCCCGGCGTCCTCGCCGGTCGGCCCCTGCAGATACCACTCCTCGACGCTCAGACCGGCGGCGGCGAAGGCCGCGCGGACGGCGTCCGGGTCGTGCCGCACGATGTCGAGGTCGACCGGGCG
>DAIRTI010000131.1:0-8487 GCA_036803965.1 Propioniciclava sp. | reverse complement strand
GCTCCTGCTCGGGATGCCGCATAGAGAAACCCTCTACGTTTCGGGGGGAACCACAGCATCGCGATCGCCATCCCGTTCATGGGCTCGCTGTCCGACAAGCTCGGACGCAAGAAGGTCATCGCCGGCGCCGCCATCGCCATGACCATCGCCGCCGTGCCCTGCTACAGCCTGATCGCCACCGGCAACCTCGGCCTGGCCATCCTCGGCGCCAGCATCATGGCCGTGATCTTCGCGGGCCACACCGCCGTCATCCACATCCTCATCGTCGAGCTGTTCCCGACCCGCATCCGCTACTCCGCCTACGGCCTGGGCTACAACATCTCCTCGGCCCTGTTCGGCGGCACCGCGCCCTTCCTGATGACCTGGGCCATCCCGCAGTGGGGCATCATGGTGCCGGCCTGGTACTGCACGATCACCGCGCTGGTCACCCTGGGCGCCGTCCTGACGATCAAGGACCGTGCGCACGAGCCGCTGAGGGACACCCTCTGATGTCCGCGACCCAGGCTCCCGCCGCCCGCGCTGATCGCATCCGGCCCGGCGGCCAGTACAAGACGGCCCTCGTCACCGGCGCCAACACCGGCATCGGAAGCGCCATCGCCGGACGCCTCGCCCGCTCGGGCCTGCAGGTCTACGGCGTGGCCCGCAACCTCGACAAGCTCCAGGCGGTCGCCGAGGCCACCGGCATCAAGCCGGTCGCGGTCGACGTGTCCGACACCGACGCGCTCGCCGAGGCGGTCTCCGGACTTGAGATCGACGTCCTCGTCAACAACGCGGGGGTGTCGGCCAACGGCAACATCCTGGACGCCACCCGCGAGTCGGTCGACGCGATGGTGGACGTCAACCTCCGCGCCGTCCTGCACCTGTGCCGGCTCGTCGTGCCCGGGATGAGGGAGCGCAACCGGGGCCACGTCGTGAACGTGTCCTCGATCGCCGGCCACTACAACTTCTTCGGCCACACCGCCTACCACGCCACCAAGGCGGCCGTGCACCAGCTGTCGCGGCAGCTGCGCAACGACCTGGTCGGGCACAGGGTCCGGGTCACCGAGATCTGCCCCGGACGCGTCGAGACCGAGATCTTCGGCCGCAACATGGGCGGCTCGCCCGAGGCGATCGAGCAGGCGTGGGACCAGTACTACGAGCACTACGAGTCGCTCACCACCGACGACATCGTGGACGCCGTCGCGTTCGCCCTGGAAGCGCCCGAGCGCGTCAACGTCGGGCTGATCGAGCTCATGCCGACGCTGCAGGTGCCCGGCGGGCTGACCTTCGTCGAGAGCCGGTGAGGGCGATGCCGTCCATCCCACTCGCAGCCCGGATCGGCGCGATCCGCGAGTCGGCCAGCGTGGCCGCCGCCCAGCGCGTACGCGAGCTGAGGGCGTCCGGGGTCGAGATCGTCGACTTCACGATCGGCGAGCCCGACCTCGACACGCCCGCCCACGTCAAGGACGCCGCCAAGGGGGCCATCGACGCGGGGCTCACCAAGTACACGCCGGTCACCGGCATCCCCGCGCTCCGGGACGCCATCCTGGCCAAGGCGGAGGCGCGAACCGGCGTCCCGTATGCCCCCGATCAGGTGACGCTCGGCGGGGGCGCCAAGCAGGTGATCTTCCTCGCCTTGATGGCGACCGTCGAGGCAGGCGTCGAGGTGATCGTCCCGGCGCCGTACTGGGTGTCCTATCC
Organism: Propioniciclava sp.; assembly: GCA_036803965.1. Lineage (GTDB taxonomy): Bacteria > Actinomycetota > Actinomycetes > Propionibacteriales > Propionibacteriaceae > Propioniciclava. The sequence continues at coordinate 6,807 of DAIRTI010000131.1, read as the reverse complement.
CGACATGGTGCTCGCGCACGGCGGGCGTCCGGTGATCGTGCCGTGCGAGGCGTCCGACGGCTTCCTGCTGACCGGCGCCGCGCTGGAGGCGGCGATCACGCCGGCGACGCGGTGGGTGATCCTCAACGTGCCCGGCAACCCGAGCGGCGCGGTCTACGACGCCGCCGGGCTGGCCGAACTGGCGGCGGTGCTCGACCGGCACCCGCACGTGCACGTGCTCGCCGACGACATCTACGACGAGATCACGTACGGCGACCAGCCGATCCCGCACCTGCTGCGGGTCGCGCCCCACCTGGCCGACCGCGTGCTGGTCGTCAACGGGGTGTCGAAGAGCTACGCGATGACCGGCTGGCGCATCGGCTACGCCACCGGCGAGCGGACGCTGATCGGCGCGATCAACAAGCTGCAGTCGCAGAGCTCGTCGTGCCCGGCGTCCGTCAGCCAGGCCGCCGCGGCCGAGGCGCTCACGGGCGACCAGTCGTTCGTCTCGGACGCCGTGGCGACCTACCGCGGCCGGCGCGACCTGGTCTGCGGCCTGCTCGGCGCGATCGACGGGTTGTCGGTCGTGCCGCCGCAGGGGGCGTTCTACGCCTACGTCGACTGCTTGGGCCTCATCGGACGCCGCACGCCGAGCGGGACGGCGCTGGAGACCGACGCCGACGTCGTGATGTACCTGCTGGACGAGGCGCACGTCGCCACGATCCAGGGGTCGGCGTACGGGCTGTCGCCCTACTTCCGGATCTCGTTCGCCACCTCGGACGCCCAGCTGCGCGCCGGGGCCGAGCGGATCGCGGCGGCCGTCGGACGCCTCGAGCGGGCGAGGGAGGCGGCATGATTCACGTCCTGACCCGCTACGAGCGGCCCGATCCCGAGCTGGTCGCCCAGCTCGGGGCGTACTCGGCGGCGCACATCCACGAGGCGCAGGGCCGCCTCGGGGCCGTCGACTCGGGCATCAAGCCGATCGACCGCGACATGAGCTTCTGCGGAAGCGCCTATACGGTCGTCTGCCACCCGCGCGACAACCTGATGCTGCAGGTCGCGATCAGCCATGCCGGGCCGGGCGACGTCCTGGTCGTGTCGTCCGGCGACCAGCCGGCCGGACAGTTCGGCGACGTGCTCGCCAACGCCTGCCTGGCCCGCGGGATCACCGCGCTGGTCACCGACGGCGGCGTCCGCGACACCCGGGAGATCCGCGAACTGGGCTTCCCGGTGTTCAGCAAGTACGTGTGCATCCAGGGCACCGTCAAGGAGTCGCTGGGGCCCATCAACCACCCGCTGATCTTCGGGGGGCAGCTGATCCGCCCCGGGGACGTCGTGAAGGGCGACTGCGACGGCGTCGTGGTGGTCCGGCGCGAAGACCTGGCCTCGGCGGTCGAGGCGTGCCGCGTCCGCGAGGAGGCCGAGGACCGCTACATCGCCCGCTACCACGCCGGCGAGACCCCGATCGACATCAGCGACTACTGGCCTTTGCTGCGGGGCAAAGGGCTCACGATCGAATCGTGAGCCGGGTCCCCTTCCCGCGCGCGGCGTTCTGCGTCGCCGCGCGCGGGAGTGGGGGTCTTCGGCATTTAAAGGCCTTGTCAGCGTGAACGGGTCGTGGGCAGCTTGGTGCCCGCCGCCGAGCGCTGCTGCAGCACCTCACGCCGGAAGCGGTAGAGCCGGGCCGGACGCCCCCGCGTCGCGGTGGTCTCCCCGGTCTCCTCGACCAGGTGCTGCTGCTCGATCAGCCGCCGGAAGTTCTGGGTGTGCACGGGGCGTCCGGCCAGGGCCTCGACGCAGGCCTGCAGCTGGCCGAGCGTGAACGAGGCGTCCATCAGCTCGAACACCACCGGGCGGTAGGTGATCTTCGCCCGCAGCCGCGCGACGGCGGTCGCGACGATCCGCCGGTGGTCGAGCTCCATCCGCTCGCCGGCCACCAGCTCGGCGTCCCGGCGCCAGGCGTCCGGCGACTCGGGCAGCAGGCCGGCCTCGTAGAGCAGTTCGTAGCGCTGGAGGGCGAGGTCGGGCTCCCAGGGCTGTCCCTGAAGGCCGAAGAGGGACGCCGCCCGCGCAGCCCTCGCCTCGCGGACCGCACCATCGGCGTCCGAGACCCAGGTGCGGACCCGCGGAAGGACGACGTCCAGCGCGGACCGGGACGTGCGCAGGTCCTCGTAGGGGAGCAGGTCATACCAGCGGCGCCAGACGCCGCCGCGCGGGCCGTCGCCGGACCCGGCGGTCAGGCCGAGATAGCAGACCGAGATGCGGCGGGCGTCGGTGTCGCGGTCGGAGTCGGCGAACGTGTACAGCTGCTCGAGGAAGCCGAGCTGGCGTCCGGTCTGCTCCTCGGCCCAGTCGCGGACGGCGGCCTGCAGCGACCGGTGACCGGCGCGCAGCGGTCCGGACGGCAGCCGGCGCGCGTCGTTCACCTCGAGCACGCACGGCTCGCCCCCGACCATGGCGACGACGACCGCGACCACCTCGGCGGCCACGTGTTCAGCTGGCACTACCGCGCCGTCTGCTCGACGGGCTCGGACGCCAGCGTGGCCAGCGCGAACTCGCCCACGCCACGCAGCGGCGGGACGTCGTCGGAGGTGTGCACGAACACGAGCCCCAGGTAGAGGGCCCACGCCTTGGCTCGCTGCCACACGAAGGCGTCGTAGGCCGGGTTGGCCGAGGCGCGCTCGATGAACCGGCGGCGTCCCTCGACGTCGAACGTCAGCCAGGCGGACGCGAGGTCGCACGCCGGATCGCCGCTGGTGATGTCGCCCCAGTCGACGACGCCGACCAGCTCGTGGGACGACTCGTCCAGCAACAGGTTCAGAGGATGGGTGTCGCCGTGCACCCACAGGTCGGGACCGTCCCACTCGGGGACGCCGCTCCAGGCCGCCCAGCGCTCGGCCAAAGCCTCGCGGCGTCCGGGATCGGGCAGGGCCGCGATGCGCTCGGCGACCTTCTCGTGGAACGCCGGCTGGTCGAGCGACAGGCCGCGGAAGGGGTTGTCCGGAGCGCCGATCGGCGCGGGGGTGTGCAACGAGAAGAAGAAGTCGGCAAGCCCCCCGGCGGCGGGCGTCCTCTGCTCGACGGGCACGTCGGCGGCCCGGACGCCGTCGGCGAACGGCACGATCGACCAGGCCCAGGGGTAGGCGTCCGACGGCTTCCCGGCGAACACCGGGTGCGGGATGTAGGTGGTCACGTGGTCGGCCAGGCGGGGGACCCACTCGATTTCGTGCACCATCAGCGGCGCCGAGCGCTCACGGCGTGGCAGCCGGACCAGCAGGTGCTCGCCGAGGCGGTACATCTCGTTGTCCCAGCCGTGCATGTAGTGCGCGAGGTCGAGCCCGGCCAGATCAGGACACTGGGCGGACAGCAACTGCCTCACCAGCTGCTCGTCGATCGGCCACTCGGCTTGGGGTGCGTTGCTCACCGACCCATTTCACCTCGAAACCCCGGCGCGTCCGAATCGAGCGGGTTGTTGCCATCCGGGTTGCCAAACCGCGGCCCGCTAGAGTTCGGCCCATGGCCGGGCGATGGGGGGACTGGGAGCTGTCCCGCCCGGTTCTGGGGCTGGCTGGCCTGATGGGAGTGCTGCTGCTCCTGCCGCTGGTCGGGGCCTTCCTCGCCGGGGGTGTGGGCGCGGCGCTCGGGCTCGGCATGGGCTACCTGGCGTCCTCGCGGCCGGCGGCGACGATGCGCTGGCGGCTCACGCTGGCCCTGTCGCTCGGCGCGGCCATGGCGGGGGCGGTCGCGGTCGCACTGCGCGGCCAGCCGCTCGCGGCGACGTTCTTCGTCGCGCTGTGCTGCCTGCTCGCGGCGCCGGCGAACCAGATCCAGGAAGGGCTGATGGCGGGCGTGCCGACCGTGGCCGCCGTGCTCGTCGCGGTGCCCGGCACTTACGAGGTCGGTCCGACCTTCGCGTGGATGCTCGCCGGCAGCGTGGTCGTGGTCGCGGTGGCGACGCGGTTCCTGCCGAGGGCGGCGTCCGGAGCGCCGGTCGACACCGAGCGCGGCTGGCGGCACGCCGGGGTGATGGCGGTGACGGTCGGGGTCGTGGTGTTCCTCGTCCTGCGGTTCGACGTCCCGCACGGCTACTGGATCGCGCTGACGCTGACGGTCGTGCTGCGTCCGTTCGGGGACGTCACCCGTCGCAAGGCGCTGGAGCGCGTCGCCGGCACCATCGCCGGCGTGGCGCTGTCGCTGGTGCTGGCGACCGTCCTGCCGATCTGGGGGGTCGCGATCGCGGTCGCCTTCTGCATGGTGCTGATGGCGGCGTACGCCCTCAAGGGCGACTACGTCCGTCAGGTCGTCTTCCTCACCCCGACCGTGGTGCTGATGGGGTCCTGGGGCACGGTCGGCCTGGTGGGTCTCGAGCGCGCCCTGGCGACCGTCGCGGGTGCGGTCCTGGCCGCCCTGGTCGGCGGGAGCCTGGCCCTGTACGACGCGCGCGCCGAGGACCGGGCATGATGGCCGCCATGGTCACGGTGGTGGAGGCGCTACGGGGTCGGCGCGTCGTCGTCGAGTTCCCGGCGGCGGGGGTCGGCGACTGGATGGCGGTCTGCGAGGTCCTCGTGCAGGAGGGCATCCACGCGTGGGCCTTCGCGTTGCCGGACGCCGCGACCGCCGCCGAGGCCCTGCGCATCTACGGACGCCGGGTGCGGATCGGCATCCACGGCGTCCGGACGCCGCAGGAGGTCCGGGACGCCGTCGCCCTGGGCGTCCACTTCGTGACGTCGCCGGTGGCCAACTGGGAGTTGGGTGAGGCGGCGTCCGGGACGCCGCTGGCGCTCGGGGCACTGACGCCGAACGAGGTGCACTTCGCGCTCGGCTTCGGGAGCCCGACCGTGCAGGTGGTGCCGGCGGAGGCGCTCGGGATGGCGTACGCCCGGACGCTCGCCGAGCTGTTCCCCGGGGTGGAGTTGCTGGCCGGCGGGCGGTTGGAGAAGTTCCAGTGCGACATCTGGCTGCAGGCGGGGGCGTCCGCGGTGGCGCTGGCGCCCGCGGTGCTGTTCGGCGACGGAAAGGCCGACGACCTCGACGGCCTGCGCCGCCGGGCCCGCGAGTTCGGCGAGCTCGGCTGACGCACCGCGCATCGGCGTCGGGAGACCTCCCCCCTCGCGATCGATGTGGCACGTTCGTCGCCACCACGACGAGTTCGCCACATCGATGCCGGGTCGTTCCTGGCTAGGCTGCCGTCATGACTGCTGACGTGACGAAGACCGCCGCCTGGGCGAAGCTGGCCGGGCTGCACGACACCTTCACCCCCGACCTGCGCGGCTGGTTCGCCGCCGATCCCGGACGCGCCGAGAGGTTCACCCGCACCGCGGGCGACCTGCACGTGGACCTGTCCAAGAGCTTCCTCACCGACGAGCTCCTGGACGCCCTGGTCGAACTCGCCGACGAGGTCGGCCTGGCCGAGCGGCGCGACGCGATGTACCGCGGCGACCGGATCAACGTCACCGAGGACCGCTCGGTGCTGCACACCGCACTGCGGCGTCCGGCCGGCGACGCGCTCGTCGTCGACGGGGTCGACGTCGTCGAGCAGGTGCACGAGGTGCTCGCCAAGGTCTACGCGTTCGCCGACCAGGTGCGCTCGGGGGAGTGGAAGGGCGTCACCGGCAAGCCGATCACGACCGTGATCAACATCGGCATCGGGGGCTCCGACCTCGGCCCGGTGATGGTGTACGAGGCGCTCAAGCCGTACAAGCAGGCCGGCCTGGAGTGCCGCTTCATCTCCAACATCGACCCCAGCGACGTCTACGAGAAGACCCTGGACGCCGACCCCGAGACCACGCTGTTCATCGTGGCGTCCAAGACCTTCACGACCCTGGAGACGCTGACCAACGCCAAGATGGCCCGGTGGTGGCTCCTGGACGCCCTCACGAAGGCCGGCGCGATCGACGGCTCGGAGGCCGCCCAGGCCGACGCGATCGCCAAGCACTTCGTCGCCGTCTCGACCGCGCTCGACAAGGTCGCCGAGTTCGGCATCGACCCGGCCAACGCGTTCGGCTTCTGGGACTGGGTCGGCGGCCGCTATTCGGTCGACTCTGCCGTGGGCACCGCGGTCGCCGTGGCGATCGGACGCGAGAACTTCGTCGACTTCCTGCACGGCTTCCACCTGATCGACGAGCACTTCGCGAGCCAGCCACTCGAGCGCAACGTCCCGGCCCTGATGGGCCTGCTGAACGTCTGGTACGTCAACTTCCTGGGCGCGCGCAGCCACGCCGTGCTGCCGTACGCGCAGTACCTGCACCGCTTCGCCGCCTACCTGCAGCAGCTCACCATGGAGTCCAACGGCAAGGGCGTCCGCATCGACGGAGCCCCGGCGACGACCGCGACCGGCGAGGTCTTCTGGGGCGAGCCGGGCACCAACGGCCAGCACGCCTTCTACCAGCTGATCCACCAGGGCACCCAGCTCATCCCGGCCGACTTCATCGCCGTGGCGACGCCGGCCCACCCGATCAAGGACGGCACGACCGACGTCCACGAGCTCTTCCTGGCCAACTTCTTCGCCCAGACCAAGGCGCTCGCGTTCGGCAAGACCGCCGAAGAGGTGCGGGCGGAGGGGACGCCGGAGGCGATCGTCCCGGCGCGGGTCTTCCCGGGCAACCGTCCGACGACCTCGATCATGGCGCCGGCGCTGACGCCGTCGGTGGTCGGCCAGCTGATCGCGCTGTACGAGCACATCACCTTCACCCAGGGGGTCGTCTGGGGCATCAACAGCTTCGACCAGTGGGGGGTCGAGCTCGGCAAGCAGCTGGCCCTGCAGATCGCCCCAGCCGTCGAGGGGGACGCCGCAGCGCTGGCCGCGCAGGACCCGTCCACCAGGGCCCT
>DAIRTI010000130.1:0-8494 GCA_036803965.1 Propioniciclava sp. | reverse complement strand
CGTCCTTGGGGAAGTGGCCGGGCACCCAGTCGAGGATCACGCCGATGCCGGCCTTGTGGAAGGCCTCGACGAGGTTGCGCAGGTCGTCCGGACGCCCCAGTCGGCTCTGCGGGGCGAAGTAGTTGGTGACCTGGTAGCCCCACGACGGGATGAACGGGTGCTCGGCGACCGGCATCAGCTCCACGTGGGTGTAGCCCTGCCACTGCACGTACTCGACGAGCTCGTGGGCCAGGTCGAGGTAGCTCTTCCCCTTGCGCCAGCCGCCCAGGTGCACCTCGTAGATCGACATCGGTGCCGCGTGCGGCTGCGTCTTGGCGCGCTTGGTCATCCACTCGTCGTCGCTCCAGATGAACTTCGACTCGTACACGATCGAGGAGTTCGCGGGCGCCTGCTCGGCGAAGGTGGCCAGCGGGTCGACCTTCTCGCGCCACACGCCGTCGGCGCCGAGGATGTTGAACTTGTACAGCGTCCCCTCGCCGACGCCCTCGACGAACAGCCCCCACACGCCGGTGCCGGGGATCAGCTGCATGGCATCGCCGGTCCACCAGTTGAAGTCGGCGTTGACCCGCACGGCCTGGGCGTTCGGCGCCCAGACGGTGAACCGGGTGCCGGTGACCTCGCCGCGCTCGTCGTCGTGCACGGTGACCACGTGCGCCCCGAGGCGCTTCCAGCACTCCGTGTCGCCGCCGGTGTGGAACCCGTCGAAGTCCCATCCCGAGAGCCCGCCGAACTGGTCGTGTGCCATGGCTTCCTTCTTCCGTGTCGAATCTTCACAGTGCTTGACCGGCCGCGGACGCCCGGTCGGCCACCGCGCGGAGCGGGATCTTCACCCAGTCCGGACGGTTGCGCGTCTCGTACACCACTTCGTAGACGGCCTTGTCGGTTTCGTAGGCGGCGAGCAGGTCCGCGGGTGCGTCCCCCGTGGCCCCACAGTAGCCCTCCACGAACGCCGTCCGCGCTTGTGCCGCCCAGCGGCGGGCCGCCGCGGAGTCGGGTTCTGCGTGGGCGCTGCGGGCGTAGTCGAACGAGCGCAGCATGCCCGCCACGTCGCGCCACGGCGAGTCCGGCGCGCGCCTTTCCGCCGCTGACTTCACCGGCTCGCCCTCGAAGTCGATGATCCACCAGCGGTGCCCGCCACCGGCGGTGTCCCCCTGACCGGCGACGGAAGAGCGCAGGGTCTGGCCGAGGTGGAAGTCGCCGTGGATGCGCTGGACGGTCACCTTCCTGCCCCGCAGGGCTCCGAAGGCGGACGCCAGCGCGTCTCGGTAGGGCACCAGGGCGGACGCCGAGGCCGTGGCCGCGTCGAGCCGTTGCGTCATCAGGCCCGCGAGTTCGTCGCCGGACGCCTCGGCTCCTCCGAACGCCGTCAGCAGGGCGGCATGCACGGACGCCAGCGCCTCGCCGAGCGCCCGGGCGCTGCCGGCGAAGTCGGTCTCCGCGGCGCAGGCCGCCGACGCCAGCTGCCAGCCGTCCTGGGCGCCGGGGACCCGCTCGATGACGATGCCGAGGTCGGTGGCGCCAGTCTGGGCTTCGGGCGTCCCGGCCGGCCAGGCGGCGGCGAGGCGTCCGAGCAAGGCCGGGACGGCGCAGCCGGAGCCGTCCAGGGCGTCCAGGATCTCCGCGTCGAGGTTCGGACCCGGCTCGATGCGGCGGAACAGCTTGAACAGGGCCTCGCCGCCGAGCGTGACCGTCGTGTTGGACTGCTCCCCGCCCCAGACCCCCGTGGGCCAGGGGGCGGGCTGGGGACGCCGCCACCGCATGGCGGACACGGCGCGCGTCCGGCACGCCTCGACGAACGCGGCGACCGCGGTGGGGTCGGTGGTGGCGTCCACGACGTCGGCGTCCTCCACCGTGGCGAGCGGGGTCACCGGCGCGGTGCCGGCGGGGTAGTGGGCGACCAGCAGGTGGTAGAACTCGCGGCGTCCGTCGGCGTAGTCGATCGTCGCGACCTCGCTGCGGACGGCAGGGACGGCGTCCGGCTCGGTGTACCAGGGCAGGGGGGTGAGGTCGGTGATCGAGCCCGCCGCGCCCTTGCCGCCGAACCAGCGGACGCTGCCGAGATGCTGCCACCAGGCCTGCTGCAGGGTCATCAGGCCTCGATCCAGGCGAAGCCGTAGGGCGGCAGGGTGACGTTCAGGACGCCGTCGGCGCGGGCCAGTTCGAGGGTCGCGCCGTGGACCACACGCGGCAGCGCCGGGGCGTCCAGGGTCAGTTCGGCGGACTGCGGGGCGTCGGTCAGGTTGTTGACGGCGACGAGGCGGCGTCCGGCGTGGACGCGGGCGAAGCTGAACAGCGCGTCGGGGCCGCCGAGGTCGGCGAACTCGCCGAGCGAGAGCGCGGGCCACTGTGCCCGGACGGCCAGCGTGGCGCGCAGCCAGTTCAGCAGCGAGCCGGGGTCGGCCTGCTGGTCGGCGACGTTGACGGCCGCCGGTGCGTAGGCGGGCTCGGCGATCAGCGGGTAGGGGAACCGCTCGACCTCGGCGGTGGAGAAGCCGGCGCCGGGGGAGGAATCCCACTGCATGGGCGTCCGGACGCCGTCGCGGTCGGGCAGCCAGATGTCGTCGCCCATGCCGATCTCGTCGCCGTAGTACAGGCACGGGGAGCCGGGCAGCGCGAGCAGCATCGCGTGGAGGAGGCGGACGCGCCGGGCGTCGCCGTCGACGAGCGGGGCCAGGCGGCGGCGGATGCCGAGGTTGCACTTCATGCGCTCGACCGGGGCGTACTCGTGCCACATGTACTGGCGCTCGTCCTCGGTGACCATCTCGAGGGTCAGCTCGTCGTGGTTGCGCAGGAACGTGCCCCACTGGCAGTCGGCCGGGATCGGCGGGGTGTCGGCCAGGATCTGGCTGATGCACTGCCGCGAGCCCTGCCGCAGGCCCATGTACAGCCGGGGCATGACCGGGAAGTGGAACGCCATCTGGCACTCGTCGCCGTCGCCGAAGTACTCGATCACGTCGGCGGGCCACTGATTGGCCTCGCAGAGCAGGATGCGTCCGGGGTACTCGGCGTCCACCATCGCCCGGACGCGTTTGAGGATCGCGTGGGTGCCGGGCAGGTTCTCGCAGTTGGTGCCGTCCTCCTCGACCAGGTACGGGACGGCGTCCAGCCTGAAGCCGTCGACGCCCAGGTCGAGCCAGAACCGCAGGGCCGCGAGCATCTCCTCCAGCACCCGTGGATTCTCGAAGTTGAGGTCCGGCTGGAACGGATAGAAGCGGTGCCAGAAGTACTGCCCGCGCACCTCGTCGTAGCTCCAGTTCGACGACAGCGAGTCGATGAAGATGACGCGGGCGTCGAGGTAGGCATCGGGTGCGTCGCGCCAGACGTAGAAGTCGCCGTAGGGGCCGGCCGGGTTGGTGCGCGAGGCCTGGAACCAGGGATGGGCGTCCGAGGTGTGGTTCATCACGAAGTCGGTGATGACCCGCATGCCGAGGGCGTGCGCGGCGTCGAGCAGAGCGCGCATGTCGTCGAGCGTGCCGAGCTCGGGCAGGACGCCGGTGTAGTCGGCCACGTCGTAGCCGCCGTCGCGCAGCGGAGACGGGAAGAACGGCGGCAGCCACAGGCAGTCGACGCCAAGGCCGGCGAGGTAGTCGAGCTTGCCGGTCACGCCGGCGAGGTCGCCGGTGCCGTCGCCGTCGGCGTCCGCGAACGAACGGACGAGCACCTCGTAGAAGACCGCGGACTTGAACCACTTCGTATCGGCCATCGCTGACCCGCCTTCTTCTCGGCCCGGCTAGAGCACGTGCAGGATGTGGGCCGGCTGGGCCGGCGTCAGGCGCACGAAGTTGCGCTGCCCCCAGGTGAACGTGGCGCCACTGAGCTCGTCGCGCACGTTCAGCGGGGCGTCCGGGGCCAGCCCCAGAGCGCCCAGGTCGACGACGAGCTCGCACTCGGCGGTGTTGTCGGGGTCGAGCGAGACGATCACCAGCACGGTGTCGGAGCCGTCGCGCTTGCTGTACGCGATGACGTTGGGGTGCTGGGCGTCGTGGAAGTCGATGCGGCGCAGCTGCTGGAGGGCCGGGTGGTTGCGGCGGATCGCGTTCAGGTCGCCGAGCAAGAGGTTGAGGTTCGGCTCGGCGGAGTAGTCACGGGGCCGGTACTCGTACTTCTCCGAATCGAGGTACTCCTCGCGCCCGGGTGCCAGGGGCAGGTGCTCGAACAGCTCGTAGCCGGAGTAGACGCCCCAGTTCGGCGACATCGTCGCGGCCAGGATGGCCCGGATCGAGAACATCGCCGGGTTGCCGGACTGCAGGGCGAACGGGTTGATGTCGGGGGTGTTGACGAAGAAGTTCGGCCGGAAGTAGGAGTCGCTCTGCCGGGACAGCTCCACCATGTACTCGGTCAGCTCGAACTTGGTGTTGCGCCAGGTGAAGTAGGTGTAGCTCATGTGATAGCCCACCTTGCCGAGCGAGCCCATCATCGCCGGACGCGTGAACGCCTCGGCGAAGAACAGCACGTCGGGGTCGGTGGCGCGGATCTCGCGCATCACCCAGGCCCAGAAGTTCAGCGGCTTGGTGTGCGGGTTGTCGACGCGGAAGATCCGAACGCCGTGGCTCATCCACAGCCGCAGGATCCTCAGCACCTCGTTGTAGATGCCCTCGGGATCGTTATCGAAGTTGATCGGATAGATGTCCTGGTACTTCTTCGGCGGGTTCTCGGCATAGGCGATCGTGCCGTCGATGCGGGTCGTGAACCACTCCGGGTGCTCGGTGACCCACGGGTGGTCGGGCGAGGCCTGCAGGGCGAAGTCGAGGGCGATCTCCATGCCGAGCTCGTTCGCCCTGGCGACGAGGCGGTCGAAGGCGTCCCAGTCGCCGAGGTCGGGATGGAGGGCGTCGTGGCCGCCCGCAGGGCCACCGATGGCCCAGGGGGAGCCCGGGTCGTCGTCGCCGGCGTCCAGGGTGTTGTTCTTGCCCTTCTTGAACGCCTGCCCGATCGGATGCACCGGCGGCAGGTAGACAACGTCGAAGCCCATCGCCGCGACCTCTTCGAGGCGGGCGTGGCAGCCGTCGAAGGTGCCGGAGACCCAATGGCCGCCTTCGTCGAGGTAGGCGCCCTGGCTGCGGGGGAAGAACTCGTACCACGAGCCGTACAGCGCCCGGCGGCGGTCGACCTGCAGCGGGAAGTCGGCGGTGGGACTGACCAGGTCGCGCGGGCCGAACGTGCGCATCGCGGCGTTCAGGCCGCGGTTGGTCGCGACGTCGAGCAGGTCGGACGCCGGACGCTGCGGGATCAGCAGCTGGGCGTTCGCGCGCAGAACGGACGCCGAGATCGGGTCGTCGGCGGCGTCCGCGGCCTGGGCCGTGCGCTCCAGGAGGTCGCGGCCCTCGGCGCACACGAGGTCGATGTCGACCCCGGCCGGCAGCTTCGCCTCGGCGTTGTGCAGCCAGGTGCCCCACGGGTCGGACCAGCCCTCGACCCGGAACGTCCAGTCGCCCTCGGCGTCCGGACGCACCCACGCCTCCCAGTTGTCGAGCCCGGACGGCGGCAGGTGGGTCATCTCGACCCGAGTCTCGACGCCCCCGGGCGAGGTCAGGACCACCGAAGCGTTGACCGCGTCGTGGCCCTCGCGGAAGATCGTGGCGCGCACCGGGATGAGCTCGCCGGCGACCGCCTTGGCCGGGTAGGCGCCGCCCTCCACGACGGGGGAGATGTCGGTCACGGGGATCCGCCCGAAGCCGCGCACGAGGCGCGCCGTGGGAACGCTGTCGACCGCCGTCTGCGGGACGCCGGTGGCCGCCGCCGCGGCCGTCCCGGGCTCAGTCCTGGGCTGGGGAATCGTCGCCATGGCGACAACCTACTGCACCCGGATGGGCACCGTGGAAGGCCTGATTCACCTGTTGTCAGGGGGTTTCGCAGTCCGGGTGTGTGGGTTCACCGCCGTGGCGTGTTGAGGAGTGGTGGGAAAGGACCACTATTCTTGGCGCCCATGTCCATCAACGCGCCCAGTTCCGCGACTGCGTCCGCCCTGCAGGTCTCGGACGAGACCCAGCACACGGGCCGCCATCTAGGCCCGATGTTCCCGCCGACGCACCCGGTGGCCAACGCGCCAGTCGGTACTCCGGCACCGACCGTCGACGGGTTCGTCCGCGAGTTCCTGCACGAACTCAACTCGAACCAGGGCGTGGCCCTGTCGCGTTCGACGGTGAACGACCAGTACCTGGCGCTCGCGCAGACCGTGCGCAACTACCTCGGCGGCCGCTGGCTGGAGACCCAGCGGCAGCAGCGGCAGACCAAGGCCAAGAGCGTGGCTTACCTCTCGGCCGAGTACCTGCTTGGACGCCAGCTGGGCAACAACCTGCTCGCCACCGGGCTCATCGACATCGCCGAGGAGGCCCTCAAGCAGTGCGGCCTCGACTTCGCCGTGCTGCGCGCCCAGGAGGTCGAGCCCGGCCTCGGCAACGGCGGCCTCGGGCGGCTGGCCGCGTGCTTCATCGACTCGCTGGCGACGATGAGCGTTCCCTGCATCGGCTACGGGCTCCGCTACGAGTACGGCATCTTCCGGCAGACGTTCGTCGACGGCCGGCAGGTCGAGCAGCCCGACACGTGGCTGGCGCTGGGGTGTCCGTGGGAGTTCGCGCACCCCGAGCACGCCGTCCAGGTCGACTTCGGCGGCCGGACCGAGAACTACACCGACGCCAACGGCGTCCTACGGACTCGGTGGGTGCCGGACTGGAACGTCCTCGGCGTCCCGTACAGCTACATGGTCCCGGGCTACCTGAACGGCCGGGTCAACACGCTGCGGCTGTGGAGCGCCGAGGCGACCAAGGCGTTCGACCTGCAGATCTTCAACAGCGGCGACTACGCCCAGGCCGTCCGGGCGCAGACGTTCGCCGAGAACATCACCAAGGTGCTCTACCCCGAGGACTCGACCCCGCAGGGCAAGGAGCTGCGGCTGCAGCAGCAGTACTTCTTCGTGGCCTGCTCGCTGCACGACTACATCGAGAACGTGCTGGAGCCCGGCTTCGACCTGCACGACCTCGATTCGCGGGTCATCTTCCAGCTCAACGACACCCATCCCGTGATCGCGGTGCCGGAGTTGATGCGGATCCTGATCGACATCAAGGGCTTCGAGTGGGACGAGGCGTGGGAGGTCACCCGCAAGTGCTTCGCCTACACCTGCCACACCCTGCTGCCCGAGGCGCTGGAGGTCTGGCCGACCGACATGCTCGGACGCCTGCTGCCGCGGCACCTGGAGATCATCTACCGGATCAACGAGGAATTCCTCGAGCAGGTGCGCGAGGCCTTCCCCGGCGACGAGATGCGCATCCGGCGGATGTCGATCGTGGCCGAACTGCCCGTGCGCGCCGTCCGGATGGCGTACCTGGCCACGATCACAGCCTGCAAGGTGAACGGCGTCGCCGAGCTGCACAGCCAGCTGCTCCGCGACAACGTGCTGCCCGACTTCAGCCAGCTCTGGCCCGACAAGTTCACCAACGTCACCAACGGGGTCACCCCGCGCCGGTTCATCCGGCTCGCGAACCGGTCGCTGTCGGAGCTGATCTCCAGCGTCATCGGGACCAACTGGGTGACCGACACCGAGCGCCTGCGCGAGCTGGAGCCGTATGCGGAGGAGCCCGAGTTCCGCGCGGCGTTCCGCGATGTCAAGGCCCGCAACAAGCGCCGGCTGGCCGAGGTGCTGGAGGCGCGCGACGGCATCGTCCTCGGCGAGGACCACATGCTCGACGTCATGGTCAAGCGGCTGCACGAGTACAAGCGGCAGACCCTGAAGCTGCTCCACATCGTCACGCTGTACAACGAGATCATCACCGGACGCCTCGACCCTGCCGACGTCACTCCGCGCAACTTCGTGTTCGGCGCCAAGGCGGCCCCGGGCTACCTGATGGCCAAGCAGATCATCCACCTGATCAACGCCGTCGCGGCCACGGTGAACGCGGACGCCCGGGTCAAGGGCGTCCTCAAGGTCGCCTTCCCCGCGAACTACAACGTGACGCTGGCCGAGAAGCTGATCCCGGCCGCGGACCTGTCCGAGCAGATCTCGCTCGCGGGCATGGAGGCGTCCGGCACCGGGAACATGAAGTTCATGATGAACGGCGCCCTCACGATCGGCACCGACGATGGCGCGAACATCGAGATCCGGCGGCTGGTCGGCGACGAGCACTTCTTCCTGTTCGGCATGACCGAGCCGGAGGTGACCGAGCTGCAGGCCAAGGGCTACCAGCCGCACATGTACTACGAGACCGACGAGCGGCTCCGCGGCGCGATCGACCTGATCGGCTCCGGCCACTTCTCCGGCGGCGACCGGGACACCTTCGGTTCGATCGTGACCAACCTCGTGACGGTCGACCGGTTCATGGCGCTGGCCGACTACCAGGCCTACCTCGACGAGCAGGAGGCGGTCGAGAAGGCCTACGCCGACGTCGAGGGGTGGACCCACTCCGCGGTGCTCAACGTGGCCCGCTCGGGCTACTTCAGCTCCGACCGGTCGATGCGCGACTACCTGCAGCGGATCTGGAAGACGACCCCGTCGTTCTGA
>DAIRTI010000129.1:0-8535 GCA_036803965.1 Propioniciclava sp. | reverse complement strand
GCACAGCCCGCACAGGATGCAGCGCAGGTAGTTGATCTGGTAGACGCGGCCGTAGCGCTCGCCGGGGCTGTAGCGCTCCTCTTCGGTGTTGTCCGCGCCTTCGACGTAGATGGCGTCCGCCGGGCACGCCCAGGCGCAGAGTTCGCAGCCCACGCACTTCTCGAGGCCGTCCGGCCAGCGGTTGAGCTGGTGTCGTCCGTGGAAGCGGGGGGCGGTGACCTTCTCCTTGCCCTTCTCGGGGTAGCCCTGGGTGAAGGTCGGGCGGAAGATCGTCCTGAAGGTGACGCCGAAGCCGGCCCACGCGTCGAGGATGCCCATGACTTACTGCTCCCCTCCGGACGCCACCAGCGCGGCGTCCTCGGTCGATGCCGTCGCCGGCTCCGACGAACTCGTCACCACGTCGGCCAGCTCGGGCAGCCGCTGCCCCGGCATCGGCGGCACCGGGTAGCCGCCCGCGAACGCGTCGAACGGCTGGGACGTGTCGATCGCCTCAGGCTCGGGTTCGGGCTTGCCGCCCAGGAAGGTCCAGGCGACGATCGCAAGCACCAGGACCGCGAAGATGCCGAGCAGCGCGAACGGCGACAGCAGGTTGGCGTTGCGCAGGCCCTTGATGATCGCGATGCCCATGAGCCAGATGAGCGAGAAGGGGATCATCCACTTCCAGCCCAGGTCCATGAACTGGTCGTAGCGCAGGCGGGGCAGCGTGCCGCGCAGCCACACGAAGACCGAGATCAGCAACTGCACCTTGATCACGAACCAGAGCAGGCCCCAGTAGCCCGAATCGAGCCCTGGGATCAGCGAGAACGGCCAGAACGCGTGGTAGCCGCCGAGGAACAGGGTCGTGCACACCGCCGAGACCGTCGCCATGTTGATGTACTCGGCGAGGAAGAAGACCGCGTAGCGGAAGCCGGTGTACTCGGTGAGGTGGCCCGAGACCAGCTCGGACTCGCACTCGGGCAGGTCGAACGGGGCGCGGTTGGTCTCGCCGACCATCGAGATCACGTAGATCACGAACGACGGGAACAGCACCAGCCAGTACCAGTTCTGCAGGCCGATCGCGCCGAGGAACGGCTGCCCGAACAGCGGGCCTGCCTGGGTGTCGACGATGTCGGAGGTGGCCATCGTGCCGGCGTACAGGAACACCGCCACGAACGAGAGGCCCATCGAGATCTCGTAGGAGATCATCTGCGCGGACGACCGCAGGGCGCCCAGCAGCGAGTACGGCGAGTTGGAGGACCAGCCGGCCAGGACGAACCCGTAGACCGCCACCGACGACATCGCGAGGATGACCAGCGTGCCGACCGGCAGGTCGGTCACCTGCAGGCGCGTCTGGACGCCGAACATGTTCACCTCGCCGCCCAGCGGCATGACCGACCACGCGGTGAAGGCGCAGACGCCGACGATGAGCGGGGCGATCGTGTACAGGACCTTGTCGACCATGCCCGGCGCGAAGTCCTCCTTGAACAGGAGCTTCAGGCCGTCGCCGAGCGCCTGGCCGAGGCCGAACGGGCCGTTCATGATCGGGCCGAGGCGGTGCTGCATCTTGCCGACCAGCCGCCGCTCGTACCAGACGTTCACGATGGTCCAGGTCAGCAGCAGGACGACCACGCCGACGCACTTGATCAGGACGATCCACCAAGGGTCGTTGAAGAAGATGTTCACATCGAGCGGGTTCACTGGGCACCTCCTCGGGTGAGGGTGACGGCGTCGCCGGGCAGGACGCCCAGCTCGCCGATCGAGCCGGTGAAGAAGTTGCCGGGCAGCCACGCCACGCCGTCGGCCATGCCGGGCTCGACGACGGCCGGCAGGCCGACCGCGCGGCTGCCGGTGCTGAGGGTGACCGAGTCGCCGGTCTGCACCCCGGCACTCTCGGCGGTGGCGGCGCTGAGCCGCACGACCGCCGGGCGGGCCGAGGCCAGCAACTGGCTGGCGCCGGCGTTCGACGCCGAGCCGTCGACCAGCTGCCGCCAACTGGCCAGCACCAGGGGCGCGGCCGCCGGCGGTTGCGCCGCCACGGCGGGGGACGCCAGCCGGACGCCCTCCCACGGGCCGAGCTCGTCGAGCTCGGCCAGCGCCTTGCTCGCCAGCCGGACGCCGAGGTCGGCGCCCAGCCCGTCGGCCAAGGCCGCCAGCACGCGCAGGTCGGTCATCGCGACCCGGTCGTCGCGGATCACGCGGTTGACGCGTCCACGCCGGTGCTCCCAGTTCACGAACGTGCCGGCCTGCTCCTCGATCAGCACCACGGGGAAGACCACGTCGGCGCGCTCGGTGACGTCGCTGACCCGGCTTTCGAGGCTGATCACGAACGGCGCGGCCTCCAGGGCCGCGCGGACCGCGGCGGCGTCCGCGAAGTCGGTCGGCTGCAGGCCGCCGACCACGAGCGCCTCCAGGCTCCCGGACGCCAGCGCCCGGAACATGCCGGCGGCGTCCAAGCCCGGCGTCGTCGGCAGCGAGTCGACGCCCCAGGCCGTGCCGACGTCGACGCGCGCGGCGGCGTCCGAGACCGGACGCCCGCCCGGCAGCAGGGTCGGCAGGCAGCCGGCGTCGACGGCGCCGACCTCGCCGGCGCGCCGCGGGATCCAGGCGCATCGGGCGCCGGAGCGCTCGGCGGCGACCGTCAGAGCGGTGAGCAGGCCGGGGACCGTCGCGGCACGCTCCCCCACGAGGACGATCGTGTCGGCGTCCAGGTCGATGCCGTCGAGCGCGGACGCCTCGGCGCCGGGCACGCTGGCGACGAGCTCGGCGGACAGCTTGCGGCTGCCGGCCGAGGCGTAGGGGGCGATCGTCGTGACCTTGAGGCCCTTCTTCCGGACCGCCTTGCGCAGGCGCAGGAAGACGATCGGGCTCTCGTCCTCGGGCTCGAAGCAGACGCAGACGACCTGCTTGGCGGCCTCGAGGTCGGCGTAGGTGACGCTCTCGTCGAGCCCGCGGCCGGCGACCGCCGACCCCAGGAATGCCAGCTCCTCGGCCGAGGCGGCCCGGGAGCGGTGGTCGATGTTGTTCGTGCCGAGCACAGCGCGGGCGAACTTGGCGTAGCCGTAGGCGTTCTCGAGCGTGAGGCGTCCGCCGGGCAGGACGCCGACGGAGCTGCCCGCCGCGCGCAGCCCGGTCACGGCGGCGTCGATGGCCTCGGGCCAGGACGCCGGGCGCAGAACGTCGTTCTCGCGGACGAGCGGTGTCGTGATCCGGTCGTCGCAGCGGCCGTAGTAGAACGCGAACCGCCCGCGGTCGCAGCTCCACTCCTCGTTGACCTCGGGCAGGTTGCCGGCCAGGCGGCGCTTCACCTGGAAGTGCCGGTGATCGGAGCGCAGCTGGCAGCCGGACGCGCAGTGCTCGCACGTCGTCAGCGTGCTGACGAGATCGAACGGCCGGCTCTGGAAGCGGTAGTCGACGCTGGTCAGGGCACCGACCGGGCAGATCTGGACGACGTTGCCCGAGAAGTAGGAGTCGTACGGGTGGTCCTCGTAGAAGCCCACCTGCTGCAGGGCGCCGCGCTCGACGAGCGCGATGAACGGGTCGCCGGCGATCTGCTCCGAGAACCGCGTGCAGCGGGCGCACAGGACGCACCGCTCGCGGTCGAGCAGGATCTGCGCGCTGATCGAGACCGGCTTGGGGAACGTCCGCTTGACCCCGCCGTAGCGGGACTCCGAGCGGCCGTTGGCCACCGCCTGGTTCTGCAGGGGGCACTCGCCGCCCTTGTCGCAGATCGGGCAGTCGAGCGGGTGGTTGATGAGCAGAAACTCGATCATCCCCTCCTGCGCCTTCTTGGCGACGTCGGAGGTGACCTGGGTGCTGATCTTCATGCCCGGGGCGACCTCGAGCGTGCAGGACGCCTGCGGCTTGGGGAAGCCGCGGCCGTTGCCAGCGTCCGGGACCTCGACCAGGCACTGGCGGCAGGCGCCCATCGGGTCGAGCAGCGGGTGGTCGCAGAAGCGCGGGATGGCGACGCCGATCAGCTCCGCCGCGCGGATGGCCATCGTGCCCTTGGGCACCTTCACCTCGGTGCCGTCGATGAAGACCGAGACCAGGTCCGACTTCTCGACGGCGGCCTCGCCCTTGGGCTCGACGCTCATGCCCGGCCTCCTTCGTCCTCGGGCGCCCACAGCGCCGACCGCTCGTAGGGGAACAGCTCCCAGGCCGGGGTGTGGCAGCCCTGCTCGAATTCCGAGCGGAACTCCTTGACGGCGCTCGTCACGCAGGCGACGGCGCCGTCGGCCAGGGCGCAGAACGACCGGCCGCCGATGTTGGACGCCACGTCCAGCAGCTTCTCGAGGTCGTCGGCGTCCGCCGTGCCGGCCTCGAATCGCTTCAGCATCTGGACCATCCACCAGTTGCCCTCGCGGCACGGGGTGCACTTGCCGCAGGACTCGTGCTTGTAGAACTCGACCCAGCGCAGCGTCGTCCGGACCACCGAGGTCGTCTCGTCGAACGTCTGCAGCGCGCGGGTGCCCAGCAGCGAGCCGGCCGCCGCGACGGAGTCGAAGTCGAGCGGCAGGTCCAGGTGGGCCTCGGTGAGGATCTGGGTCGAGCTCCCGCCCGGGGTGAAGAACTTCAGTCGGTGCCCCTTGCGGATGCCGCCGGCCAGCTCGAGCAGCTCGCGCATCGTGATGCCCAGCGGCGCCTCGTACTGGCCCGGCTTCGCGACGTGCCCCGACAGCGAGTAGATGCCGAAGCCCTTGCTCTTCTCGGTGCCCATCGAGGAGAACCAGCCGGCCCCGTTGGCGATGATGCTCGGCACGGAGGCGATCGACTCGACGTTGTTGACCACCGTCGGCGAGGCGTACAGGCCGGCCACGGCGGGGAACGGAGGACGCAGGCGAGGCTGGCCACGGCGTCCCTCGAGCGAGTCGAGCAGCGCGGTCTCTTCGCCGCAGATGTAGGCGCCCGCCCCGGCGTGCACGATGACCTCGAGGTCGTAGCCGGTGCCCAGGATGTTCTGGCCCAGGTAGCCCGCCTCGTAGGCCTCGCGGACCGCCTGCTGCACCCGGCGGTGCACGTGCAGCACCTCGCCGCGGATGTAGATGAACGCGTAGTGGGCGCGGATCGCGTAGCTGGCGATGATGACGCCCTCGACCAGCGTGTGCGGGCTGGCCATCATCAGCGGGATGTCCTTGCAGGTGCCCGGCTCGGACTCGTCACCGTTCACCACGAGGTACTTCGGGTTCGGGTTGCTCTGCGGGACGAAGCTCCACTTCATGCCGGTCGGGAAGCCGGCGCCGCCGCGGCCGCGCAGGCCCGAGTCCTTGACGGCGTTCATGACCTCGTCGGCGGTCATGCCGAGCGCCTTGCGCATGGCCTTGTAGCCGCCGCGCCGCTCGTAGTTGCTCAGCTTCCAGGGCCTCTCGTCGCCCCAGTTGGCGGTGAGGACCGGAGTCAGCGTGTCTGTCACTTCTGCGCCTCCCCACCGGGATCGGACGCCGTGGCGGCCGGGGCGGACCAGTCGTTCGCCTCGGCGAGCCGCAGGCCGACCAGGGACGCCTCGCCGGCGCCCGGGCCCTCGTCGGCCCGGCCGTCCGGGAAGCCGGCCAGCACCCGCTCGGCCTCCTTCCACGAGGTGATCGTGGCGCCGCGGCTGGCCTGGACCTCCTTGCCGGCGGCGAGGGCGTCCAGGATGTCGTTCGCCTTGGCGGGGGTCATGTTGTCCATGAACTCCCAGTTGACCATCATGATCGGCGCGAAGTCGCAGGCCGCGTTGCACTCGACGCGCTCCAGGGAGAACATGCCGTCGGGTGTCGTCTCGCCCTCGCCGATGCCGAGCTTCTCGCTCACCGACTCCAGCAGCTGGTCGCCGCCCATGACCGCGCACAGGGCGGTCGTACAGACGCCGACGTGGTGCTTCCCGGCCGGTCGCCGGTGGTACATCGTGTAGAACGTCGCCACGCCGGCCACCTGGGCCGTCGTGATGTCCAGCACCTCGGCGCACACCTCGATGCCCCGCGGGGAGATGCGGCCGTCGACGCTCTGCACCAGGTGCAGCATCGGCAGCAGCGCCGAGCGCGCCTGCGGGTAGACGGACGCCAGCTGGCGCAGTTCGGCGATCGTCTCCTCCCCGATGTTGGACGACCGGTCGTCGTAGTCGACGCCTCCGGAGTCGGGGAACCAGCTCTCGAATTCGTGACCGCTCACCGGTCGACACCTCCCATGACGGGGTCGATGGACCCCACTGCCACCACGACGTCGGAGATCATTCCGCCCTCGCACATGATCGGAACGGACTGCAGATGGTTGAACCCTGGGTCGCGCGTGTGCGCGCGGTAGGGCCTCGTCCCGCCGTCGCTGACGACGTGGCAGCCCAGCTCGCCCTTCGGGGACTCGATCGGCACGTAGGCCTGGCCCGCGGGCACCCGGAACCCCTCGGTCACCGTCTTGAAGTGATGGATCAGGGCCTCCATCGACTCGCCCATGATGTGCTTGATGTGCTCGTTGCTGTTGCCCTGGCCGTCGGGCCCGACGGCCAGCTGGGCGGGCCAGCCGACCTTGCCGTCGTAGTACATGACGGGCTGCCCGGCGCTGGCCTCGAGCCGCTCGGCGCACTGCTTGACGATCTTCAGCGACTCCCACATCTCCTGGAGGCGGACGCGGAACCGGCCGTAGGAGTCCGACGAATCCCAGGTCGGGACGTCGAAGTCGTAGGTCTCGTAGCCGCAGTAGGGCTGCTTGCGGCGCAGGTCCCAGTCGTAGCCGGTGGAGCGCAGGATCGGGCCGGTCACGCCGAGGGCCATGCAGGCGCTCAGGTCCTGGTAGCCGATGCCCATCATGCGGCCCTTGAAGATCGGGTTCTCGTTGCAGAACGCCGCGTACTCGGGCAGGTGCCCCTCCAGCCAGGAGATGACGTCGCGCAGCTGCGCCAGCCCGTTCTCGGGCAGGTCGCCGGCCACGCCGCCGGGGCGGATGTACGCGTGGTTCATGCGCAGTCCGGTGACGGCCTCGAAGAAGTCGAGGATCACCTCGCGCTCGCGGAAGCCGATCGTCATGACGGTCAGCGCGCCGATCTCCATGCCGCCGGTGCCGATGGCGACCAGGTGGGACGCGATGCGGCACAGCTCCATCATCAGCACGCGGATCTCGGTCGCCCGCTGCGGAATCTTGTCCTCGATGCCCAGCAGCCGCTCGACCGACAGGCAGTAGGCGGCCTCGTTGAAGAGCGGGGCCACGTAGTCCATGCGGGTCACGAACGTGGAGCCCTGGGTCCAGGTGCGGTACTCCATGTTCTTCTCGATGCCGGTGTGCAGGTAGCCGATCGCCGGGCGGATCGACTTCACGGTCTCGCCGTCGCACTCCAGCACGAGCCGCAGGACGCCGTGGGTCGACGGGTGCTGCGGGCCCATGTTGATGACGAGCGTCTCGTCGGCGCGCTCGGCCTGCTCGCGGGCGATCTCGTCCCAGTCGCCGCCGATCGAGGTGTAGACGCGGTCGGCCGGCTTCTCGCCGGGCGCCGCGTAGAGGTCCTGGGGTTCGGCGCTCATCGGTAGTTCCTCCGCTGGTCCGGGGGCGGGACGGTCGCGCCCTTGTATTCGACCGGGATGCCCCCGAGGGGGTAGTCCTTGCGCTGCGGGTGGCCGACCCAGTCGTCGGGCATCAGGATGCGGGTCAGCGCCGGGTGGCCGTCGAAGATCACGCCGAACATGTCCCACGTCTCCCGCTCGTGCCAGTCGGCCGCGGGGTAGGTCGGCACCACGGACGGGACGTGCGGGTCGGCGTCCGGGCAGGTGGTCTCGACACGGAGGCGACGGTTGTGCGTCATCGACTGCAGGTGGTAGACGACGTGCAGCTCGGCGCCGGCGTCCGAGGGGTAGTGGACGCCGGAGACCGACGCGCACAGCTCGAAGCGCAGCTGGGCGTCGTCGCGGAGCGCGCGCACGAACGCGCTGAGCCGCTCGCGCGGGACGTACCAGGTGAGCTCGCCGCGATCCCAGACGGCCTTGCTGACGGCGCCGGGAACGAGTTCGTCGGCGCGGCGTCCGGCCGCCTCCATCCATGAGCCGCCCGGGATCGGCTCGCCGGTGGGCTGCTCGATCGGGGTGATCAGGCCGCCGTAGCCGGAGACGTCGGGGACGCCGTCGCTCCACATGCCGGAGCGGGTGGGCACCGGGGGTTGCGCGGGCGGTGAGGGCTGGCCGCCGGCGGCTTCGGCGTCCGCCTCGGTGACCTGGGACGCCGTCGGTGCGGCCGGCACCGGCTCGGGCGCGATCGGCGTCGCTGGCGGGACCTGCGCGGCGGCGTCCGAGGCCTGCGACGGGCCGGGCTTCGAGGGGGTCGACTCGGCCGGGACGGCCGGGTTCTTCGGCTCGCTCATCGCATGAGCCCCTTCATCTCGCTCGTCGAGGGGGCGACCAGCGCGGCGCGCTCGGCCTCCTCCAGCAGCCTGGCGCGGTGGCCACCCATCGGGTCGGCCGCGACGATCTTGCGCAGCTTGAACATGCCGTCGATCAGCATGTCCGGACGCGGCGGGCAGCCGGGCACGTACACGTCGACCGGGACGATGTGGTCGCCGCCCTGGACGATCGCGTAGTTGTTGAACATGCCGCCGCTGGA
>DAIRTI010000128.1:2013-8546 GCA_036803965.1 Propioniciclava sp. | reverse complement strand
CGGACGCCACGGTCTTGACCAGGTCCTGACAGTCGTCGAAGACGCCGTCGACGGCGACGTTGACGATGCGCGGGCCGTCGAGGGTGAACATCTGCGCCTGCTGGAAGGGCGTCATGCGTCCGCGCGGGGTGAGCATGAAGACCGTCACGCTGGGCTTGCCGAGCATCGCGTACTCCGCCGACGAGCCGGTGTCGCCCGAGGTGGCGCCGAGGATGTTGAGGTGCTCGTCGCGCCGCTCGAGCTCGTACTCGAACAGCTGGCCGAGCAGCTGCATGGCCATGTCCTTGAATGCGGCGGTGGGGCCGTTGGAGATGCGTCCTAGCACCAGCCCCCCGCCCAGGTCTGCGACGTCGACCACGTCGGTCGAGCCGAAGGCGGACGCCGAGTAGGCCCGGTCGCACAGCGCGCGCAGGTCGGCGAAGGGGATGTCGTCGACGTAGAGGGCCAGCACCTCGGCGGCCAGCGCCGCGTAGCCGTCGGCGGCTAGCAGGCGCCGCCAGGACGCCAGCGTCGCGGCGTCCACGTGCGGGTAGCGCTCGGGCAGGAAGAGCCCGCCGTCCGGCGCCAGCCCCTCCAGGATGATGTCGCAGAACGCGAGCGGGGCGTCGTGGCCGTAGCCGCGGGTGGAGACGTACCTCATCGGGTCAGCCTATCGGCCGCCCCCGGCCCGTCCCGGCCCCTCCAGGTTCAGAGCTGGACCGGCATGCACTGGTTGTGCAGCGCGTCTCCGGACAGCTCCGGGAACGTGCGCGTGCACCAGTCGGTGACGACGAGGGCGTCGGTGAACGCCGGGCTGAGCGCCATGGTGCGCCAGTATGCCTGGCCCTCCATGTTGCTCTTGGCGCCGTAGGTGCGGCTATCGGCGAGGATCACCGTCGCATCCTTCGCGCGCCCGGCGAGCGCGAGGTGCTCGGCCAGGATGTCCGCGGCGCCGAACGTGTGGCTGCCCGTCGCGGTCGTCTGCAACGGATCGGTGATGCCCACGTACTTGGACGCCAGTTGCGCCACCCAGGCGTGCCCGGCGACCGCCGCGTCCAGCTGTGGCCTGGACGCCGCCGCCGTCAGCTGCAGCATCTCGTCGGGGGACGCCGTCACGACCGGGACGGTCACGACCGGGGGCGTCGTCGAGGGGCCGCTCGGGGTGGGCGTGGCACTCACGGCGACCGTCGGGATCGGCGGCACGGTGACGGGCGGCGACGTCGTCGTGCGCGTCGAGGGCACCGCGGGCGTGGCGACGGTCGGCGTCGGGGCCACCGCCGTGCCCGCGAGCTGCCGCTGCACGACGAGGAAGCCGACCAGCAGCACCGCCAGCGCCAGGACCGCGGCCAGAATCGGCAGCCCCGGTCCGCGCCGCGGCTGGGGCGGCGTGTACGGCTGCCCCGGCGGCGCGAGCGCCGGGGTGGACGATGGCATCGGCGACGTCTGGGACCCCCCGGGGCCCGCGAATCCCGGACCGGCGGACTCTTGACCGGCGTACTCCGGCCCGGCGGACTCGTCCGCGGGCGTCCCGCAGACCGTGCAGTAGGCGCCGGAGACCTCGCTGCCGCACAGCCGGCACCGGATCATCGCAGCCTCCTCGGCGGTCCCCCCATGCCCGGTCTCACATCGAACGCGTGACGACCTGGTCGCACAGTTCGGAGAGGGCGTCCTTCGCGTGTCCCTCGGGCAGCGGCGCCAGTTCCGAGCGGGCGGCCTCGGCCCGCCGGGCGATCTGCTCGCGCGCCTCGCGGAGAGCCGCGTGCGACCGCAGCAGGCGCAGCGCCTCGGCGACCTCGTCCTCGTCGGTCAGCGGACGCGAGATCAGGTCGCGCAGGTGCGCGTCCTCGGGCTCGGCCGACGCGGCGACCAGCAGCGTCGGCAGCGTCAGGACGCCCTCGCGCAGGTCGGTGCCCGGCCGCTTGCCGGAGGTGTCGGAGGCGATGTCGATGATGTCGTCGGAGAGCTGGAACACGACGCCGATCTGTTCGCCGAAGCGGGACAGGGCGTCCAGGACCTCGGGCGAAGCCCCGCAGACCATGCCGCCGAACCGCGCAGACGCGGCGATCAGCGAGCCGGTCTTGTCGGCGACGACGTCGAGGTAGTGGGCGAGCCGGTCGGCGTCCGGCAGCGGGCCGCGCGTCTCGGCGATCTGCCCCTGGACGAGCCGGGCGAACGTCTCGGCCTGCAGCGCGACGTACTCGGTGCCCAGCGTGGCCACTGTCGAGGACGCCCGGCTGAACAGGAAGTCGCCGACGAGGATGGCGAGCGTGTTGTCCCACCGGGCGTTGGCCGAGTCGACGCTGCGGCGCACCTGGGCCTCGTCCATGACGTCGTCGTGGTAGAGGCTCGCGACGTGGGTCAACTCCATGACCACCGCGGCCCGGTCGATGCGGTCGGGGTCGGCGTCGGGCAACAGCGCGGACGCCAGCACGACCAACAGCGGACGGAACCGCTTGCCCCCCGCCGCGATGATGTGGGTGGCCGCCTCGGTGACGAAGCCGGTGTCGGCCCGGGCGGCGTCCAGCAGTCGCGCCTCGATGGCATCGAGGCGCTCGGTGACGAACGCCGAGAAGTCGGGGTCGACCTCGTGCTGCAGAGTTGACAAGCGCCGTCCTTCCCGGCCGCGGACCGCCCGCAGCCTACCGGAGGAACGTTCCCAGCGACGAAGCGACGGACAGCACCGTGTCGGGCAGGATGCCGAGGACGAGGGTGGCCGCGGCGCCGATCGCGACCGGGACCCACGTCCAGCCGCTGGCCTCGGCCACGAACGAGCCCTGCGCCGGCGTCCCGCTGAACATGACGACCATGAGCCGCAGGTAGAAGTACGCCGCCACCAGCGATGCCGCGACCGCCACCACGACCAGCCAGCCGAAGCCGCCGCGCCAGGCCGACTCGAACACCGTCCACTTGCCGATGAAGCCCGCCGTCAGCGGGATGCCCGCGAAGCTCAGCAGGAACAGCGACATCAGGCCGGCCACCCACGGGTTCTTCTGCGCCAGGCCCGACCATGCGGCGAACGAGTTGTCCTCGCCCGCCTCGTTGCGGACCATCGTCACCAGGGCGAACGCGCCGATCGTCGCAAAGCCGTAGGCGATCAGGTAGAACAGGATCGAGGCCACCGAGGTCGGCGTCTTGCCGACGTCGGTCTGCCAGGCACCCACGACCGCGGTCAGCAGGAAGCCGGCGTGGGCGATCGAGCTGTAGGCCAGCATGCGCTTCACGTCGCGCTGCGTGAGGCCGGCGACGGCGCCGAGCACCATCGTCACGACCGCCAGCACGGCGAACAGCGGCTGCCAGGTCCAGCGCTCGCCGCCGAGGGCGACGTAGAACACGCGCAGGGTGGCCAGGACGGCCGCCAGCTTCGTGCAGATCGCCATGAAGCCGGTGACGGGGGTCGGGGCGCCGACGTAGACGTCGGGCGTCCAGTTGTGGAACGGCACGACGCCGACCTTGAACAGCAGGCCGACCGCGAGCAGGACCATGCCCGTATAGAGCAGGCTGGTGCCGTAGGCCGAGGTGTTCACGGCCTTCGCGATGTCGGAGAACGTGAACGAGCCGGCGTAGGCGTACGTCAGCGCGATGCCGAACAGGAAGATCGCCGAGGACAGCGCGCCGAGCAGGAAGTACTTCAGCGACGACTCCTGCGACAGCAGGCGGCGCCGGCGCGCCATGCCGCACATCAGGTACAGCGGCAGCGAGAAGACCTCGAGGCCCACGAACAGCGTCAGCAGGTCGTTGGCCGCGGCGAACACCATCATGCCGGTGAGCGAGAACAGCGCCAGCGGGAAGACCTCGGTCTGCTGCAGGCGGTAGTGGTCGGCGTCCGCCTCGCTCTTGGTGCCCGGCACGGTGGACGCCGAACTCGCGAACGCCGTGACGCCGCCGCCGACCTTCACCTCGCGGAACAGCATGACCGCCATCAGTCCGAAGACCAGCAGCGCACCCCAGGCGACGTAAGCGGGGCCGTCCAGCATGAGCGAGCCCATGGCCTGGCTGCCCGAGAGGCCCTTCCGGGCGTTCAGGACGACGTAGACGAACGCCGCGACGGTGCTGCCGATGACGAGGCCCATCTGGACCTCGTCGCGCCAACGGCGGGTCCGGCCCAGCATGAGGGCGTCCACGAGGACGCCCAGGCAGGCCGCCACGAACAGGATGAGGATCGGAGCCAGGGCCCGGAACTCGATGACCGGCGTGGTCAGCATCGTCGTCATCACTTGACTCCCTCCACCACGGGCGCCGGATCGGCGACGGCCACCCGTTGCATGGCCGCTGTCGCCGTCGGTTCGACCAGGTGCACGGCCGGCTGCGGATAGAAGCCGAGGAACAGCAGGACGCCGAGGATCGGCACCATCACGAGCTTCTCGGCGGCGGTCAGGTCGCGACCGGTGAAGTGGGACGCCGACGATTCCGTCACCGGCCCGGTCATCACGCTGCGGTAGGCCCGCAGGGCGTACACGGCCGACAGGATCACGCCGATGGCCGCGATGCCGGCGTACCAGGGGTTCCGCCCGTAGGTGCCGGCCAGCACCATGAACTCCGAGACGAAGGTCGACAGGCCGGGCAGGCCGAGCGCCGACAGCCAGGCCAGCAGGAACACGCCCGAGAGCACCGGCACCAGCTTCTGCGTGCCACCGAAGGCCTCGATGTCCGCGGTGCCGGCGCGCTTGATCAGGTAGCCGACCACCAGGAACAGTGCCGCGGTCGAGAAGCCGTGGTTGAGCATGTAGAAGACCGTCCCGGAGATGCCGGGGGTCGTCATCGCGTAGATGCCCAGCACCATGAAGCCGAAGTGGCTGACCGAGGTGTAGGCGACCAGGCGCATCAGGTTCTTCGAGCCGATGGCGGCGAGCGCGCCCCACAGGATCGAGACCAGCGCCAGCACGATCATCACGGGCGCGACCCAGCGGGACGCCTCCGGGAACAGCCCGAGGCAGAACTTGATCATGCCGAACGTGCCGATCTTGTCCAGGACGCCGACCAGCATCGTCGCCGAGCCGGGCGTGGACTGCTCGGCGGCGTCCGGCAGCCAGGTGTGGACGGGCACCATCGGCGCCTTGATCACGAACGCGATCAGGAAGCCGACCATGAGCCAGCGGCCGATGTCGCTGTCGAAGTTCAGCTTGACCAGGTCGGCGAGCAGGTAGGTGGGCGAGCCCTGGGACGCCGACACCGCGTACAGGCCGATGACCGAGGCCAGCATGATCAGGCCGCCGGCCAGGCTGAACAGCAGGAACTTCAGCGCCGCGTAGTCTCGCCGCGGCCCGCCGTAGCCGACGATCAGGAAGTACATCGGGATGAGCGTGGCCTCGAAGAACAGGTAGAACAGCAGGACGTCGTTCGCGGTGAACACGAAGATCGACAGGCCCTCGAGGATCAGCACGAGCGCGGCGTACGCCTGCGGCGTCCACTTCGCTCCGGCGAACGGCAGCTTCCACTCGGCCAGCAGCACCAGCGGCGTCAGGACGACGGTGAGCAGCACCATGGCCAGCCCCATGCCGTCGGCGCCCAGCGCCCAGTAGGCGCCGATCGCGGAGATCCAGCTCGCCTGGACGGTGAGCGAGTCGGGGTTGGCGGCGTAGACGCCGGCGACCGCGAGGCCCACGACCAGGGTGAGCAGTGCGAAAAACATGCCGAACCAGCGGCTGGCGCCCTTCATGGGCAGGAAGAGGGCGATCCCGCCGGCGATCGGCAGCAGTCCCAGGATGGTGAGCCAGGGGAATGTCATCTCAACTCCTCCCTCAGGCCAGCCGGCTGAGGATCAGGACCACGGCTGCCAGCACGACACCCGTCATCATCGTGAGCGCGTACGACCGCGCGTAGCCGGTCTGCAGCTTGCGCACCTGCGTCGACAGCCCGCCGAAGGCGCGGGCGAGGCCGTCCACGCCGCCGTCGAGCGCGCTGCGGTCGATCGTGTCCATCGCGCGCGACACCGCGTACGTCGGGCCGACCACGACCGCGTCGTTGACCTGGTCGCCGAACAGGACGTTGCGTCCGGTCACGGTGAACGGGTTCTTGGACGCCGGCGCGACCTCGGGGATCGGCTGGCGTCCGAACACCAGGTAGGCGATCGCGACGCCCGCGGCGACGAGCACCAGCGTGAGGATGCTCGGCAGCGAGATCGGGTTGAAGGCCTCGGGCTCGTTGCCCGCCGCCGGCTCCAGCCACGTCTGGATCCAGGAGAACATGGCCAGGCCGCCGAACACCGACAGGATCGCCAGCAGGATCAGCGGGATCGTCATCGTCTTCGGAGACTCGTGCGGGTGGACGCCGGGCTGCCAGCGCGCCTCGGACCAGAACGTCATGAACATCAGCCGCGTCATGTAGAAGGCGGTGATGCCGGCGCCGACCATCGCGCAAATGCCCACGAACGGGTTCGTGTGGAAGGCGGCGTCGATGATCGAGTCCTTGGAGAACCAGCCGGCGAAGCCCGGGACGCCGATGATCGCCAGGTAGCCCATCAGGAACGTCCAGTAGGTGTACTTCATGTACTTGGCCAGGTTGCCGTAGTGGCGCATGTTCACGTCGTCGTCCATGCCGTGCATCACCGAGCCCGC
>DAIRTI010000128.1:0-1982 GCA_036803965.1 Propioniciclava sp. | reverse complement strand
GGTGAGCAGGTGGAAGATCGCGAACGCGTAGCCGACCGGGCCGAGGCCGGCGGCCATCATCATGTAGCCGATCTGGCTCATCGTCGAGCCGGCCAGGACCTTCTTGATGTCGTCCTGGCTGGTGCCGATCCAGGCGCCCGCCAGCAGCGTCACCGTGCCGACCGCGACGACCGCCGACTGGGCGATCATGCTGTGCTCGTACAGGACGTGGCTGCGCACGACCAGGTAGACGCCCGCGGTCACCATCGTCGCGGCGTGGATCAGGGCCGACACCGGCGTGGGGCCCTCCATGGCGTCCAGGAGCCAGGCCTGCAGCGGCACCTGCGCGGACTTGCCGCAGGCCCCCAGCAGCAGGAACAGCCCGATCAGCGTGGCCCACAGCGGCTGCAGCTCGGGCGCGCCCTCGTTGACCGCGGTGAACTTCGACGAGCCGAACATCGCCAGCATCGAGAAGATCGCCAGCAGCATGCCGAAGTCGCCCACGCGGTTCATGACGAAGGCCTTGACGCCGGCGTCCGCTGCCGTCTTCTTGTGCTGCCAGAAGCTGATCAGCAGGTAGGACGCCAGACCGACGCCCTCCCAGCCGATGAACAGGATCAGATAGTTGTTCGCCAGGACCAGCGTGAGCATCGCGGCCACGAACAGGTTCAGGTACGCGAAGAAGCGCCGCCTGCGGTCGTCGTGGGCCATGTAGCCGATCGAGTAGATGTGGATCAGGCTGCCCACGCCGGTGATCAGCAGGGCGAACAGGATCGACAACTGGTCGATCTGCAGGCCGACGTCGAACGTCCAGCCGCCGACGCTGAACCAGGTGAACAGCTGCGACTCGAAGGCGCGGCCGTCCTCGGGCAGCATCAGCTGCTGGGCGAACAGGCAGACCGCCACGGCGAACGAGAACAGCACCGCGGCGACGGCGAGCAGATGGCCCCAGGCGTCCGCGACGCGTCCGGCGAGCAGCAGGAAGCCAGCGACGACGAGCGGCGCGGCGATCATCCACCAGGCGTTGGTGAACATCCCGGACGCCGGGGTGAGATGGGCGAGGGTCTCCAGCAGGTACACGGTTGACTCCTCAGAGCTTCAGCAGGTTGGCGTCGTCGACCGACGTCGTCCGGCGGGTGCGGTAGATGGTCATGATGATCGCGAGCCCGACGACGACCTCGGCGGCGGCCACGACCATGACGAAGAAGCTGGCGACCTGGCCGTCCAGCCCGCCGTGCATCATCGCCGCCGTCACGAGCGCCAGGTTGGCGGAGTTCAGCATCAATTCCACGCACATGAACGCGACCAGCGCGTTGCGGCGCAGCATGACCCCCATGCCGCCGATGGCGAACAGAATCGCCGACAGCATCAGGACGTTCTCGGGATTGGTCATTCGTCCTCCTCCGAATCCTTGGTGCTCTCGATGGCGGCGAACCGGGCGGCTGTGCCCTTGCGCAGGTCGTCGGGGTCGAGCATGGCCCCGCGCACGACCAGCGTCGGGCTGATCGAGGTCTCGGCGACCGAGCCGTCCGGCAGCAGCGCCGGAGCGGCGATCGAGTTGTCGGTCGCGAAGACGCCCGAGCTGGGCAGGGGGCCTGGGTGGGCGCCGGTGACCGCGTAGTCCCTCATGCGGTCGGAGGCCTGCTGCTGCTGGCCGACCTTCTGGCCGATCCGGGTCTTGTGCGCCAGGATCATCGCCGCGAGCGCGGCCGTGATCAGCAGGGCCGAGGTGAGCTCGAAGATGAACACGTAGCGGCCGAACAGCAGGTCCGCGATGCCCTGGACGTTGCCGCCGTTGGCGGCGTTGGCCGCCTCGAGCCCGACCACCGGCTGGCCGCGCACCGACCCGCCGATGCCGAAGATCAGCAGCGCGGCCAGGGCGACGGTGGCGATGATCGCCAGCGGACGCTGCCCGCGCAGGGTCTCGATGACCGAATCAGGGGTGTCGACGCCGACCAGCATCAGCACGAACAGGAACAGCATCATGATCGCGCCGGTGTAGA
>DAIRTI010000127.1:0-8735 GCA_036803965.1 Propioniciclava sp. | reverse complement strand
GACGTCGAGCAGTTCTGCTCGTGGTCGGCGTGCAGGATCAGCAGGACGTCGAGCGCCTTGGTGATCTCGTCGTCGAACTCGTAGGGCTGCGTGACAGCGCCGAACGACATCCGGAGGAAGTTCTCGACGTAGGACAGCGAGTAGTCGGGGAACAGGGTCGGCATGCCGATCGAGTTCTTGTAGCCGTACGCCGCCAGCGTCGGTACCTTGCCCATGAGCTTGATGGTGGCGAGGTCGAGACGCTCCTCGTCGAAGCCGATCGTGTCCTGGGAGAAGAGGCCGAGTGCGGTGACGCCGACCGACAACACCGGCATCGGGTGCGAGCGGCGCGGGAAGATGCGGAACATCTCACGGATGCGCTCGTCGATCACCATGTGGTGGCTGATGTCTTCGGTGAACTGGGACAGCTGGGCCTGGGTCGGCAGTTCGCCGTACAACACCAGGTAGGACGTCTCGAGGAAGTTCGAGTGCTCGGCCAGCTGCTCGATGGGGTAGCCGCGGTAGCGCAGGATGCCCGCGTCGCCGTCGATGAAGGTGATCGCGGACTTGCAGACCGCGGTGTTGGCGAAGCCGATGTCGAACGTCGTGTCGCCCGTCGTGGCCATCAGCTTGGCGATGTCAAAGCCGTTGTTGCCCTGCGTGGCCTCGACGAACGGCAGCTCGAGTGACTTCTCGCCGTGCGTGATGGTTGCGGGGGTTGTCATAGCAATCCTCCTCGTTGAAGAGCCTTGGTACCCGAGTCACACTACCCGTGGTGTGCCCGGTGCGTTTAAGGACCAGGTGTCTCATCTTGACAGATACCTTGCCTCCAGGTCGAGATACTTGACCAAGAGTTAGATGATTGACAGTTCAACGAATGGCGGGTACTGTTGTAGTTGTTGATGGTTCAACCAGATGTAGGAGGCAATCATGCCGGTCCAGGAATCAACGTCCACCGTGAGGGCGCTCAAGGGCACCTACGTGCTCGACCCTTCGCACAGCTCTCTCGCCTTCGTCGCCCGGCACGCCATGGTCACCAAGGTGCGCGGCACGTTCGGCTCGTTCACCGGTGAGGCCGTCGTCGACGGCGCGAATCCGGACGCCTCGACGCTCCGGGTCGTCGTCGACGTCTCCAGCGTCACCACGAACGCCCCCGACCGCGACGCGCACCTGAGGTCGCCCGATTTCTTCGACGTCGCCCAGTACCCCCAGCTGACCTTCGTGGGCACCGGCTTCGAGGTGGTCGACGATTCGACCGTCGTCGTGACCGGTGACCTGACGATCAAGTCGGTGACGCGTCCGGTGTCGATCCCGTTCGAGTACACCGGCCAGGCCAAGGACCCCTTCGGCAACGTGCGGGTCGGCTTCGAGGGCCGGGTCGAGGTCAGCCGCAAGGAGTTCGGCCTCACCTGGAACGCCGCACTCGAGACCGGGGGCGTCCTGGTGAGCGACAAGGTCGTGCTCGAGTTCGACGTGTCGGCCATCGAGCAGAACTGAGTCGGACGCCGGCGCGCTCGCCACGCACGTCACGTCAGCTGCCCCTGGGCTTCGGCTCAGGGGCAGCTTTGCGTGCGTGGTCAGTGCAGCTGCCCTGGGTTGATCCAATGGAGGCCGTCGAAGCGTGCGAAATCGCTGTCGAAGGAGCAGATGCTGGTGC
This sequence comes from Propioniciclava sp., assembly GCA_036803965.1. Taxonomy (GTDB): domain Bacteria; phylum Actinomycetota; class Actinomycetes; order Propionibacteriales; family Propionibacteriaceae; genus Propioniciclava. The sequence continues at coordinate 7,099 of DAIRTI010000127.1, read as the reverse complement.
CGTGCTCGATGGCCAGTGCCGCGAGGTGGGCGTCGGTAACGAGATTCCCGCGCAGATCTCCGTCGATGAGGAGCCCTCCGAGGATGTCGCGGTGGCGGCTTCCCGGTGTCGGTATCCAGGCCTGGTCTGCATCGAGCCAGTCGCTGATGTAGCTCCACGCATCCGCCGGCGTCAGGGGGTTCGCCGTGACCCGGGGGTGGGTGATGATGCGCTGGAACGCCAGCAGCGAGACCCACGGCATCCCGACGCGCTCGACGCCGTTCATCGCCTCCTCCAACCACGTCCGCGCCGCGGTGTGGAAGTGGGACCGGTCGTCGACGGCGTAGAGAAGGACGTTGGCATCGACGATCAACGGGCGTCCTCGGCGTCGTATTGATCAAGCAACTCGAGCGTGCCGGCGATGTCGGTCACGTCGACCTTCAGCCCGACACTCACTGTCCGCTGGCGGAACCGTGTGGCCTCGTGCTTTGCCGAGAGGCCTGCCCGGGCCAGTTCGTTGACGGCTTCGCCCAGGCCGATGTGGCGCTCCCGGCGCAGGCGCTCCGCCGCCGCCGCAACCTCGGGGTCGAGTCGTACTGTTGTCCTCATCCCATAAGGATAGCATCACAGATGCGATCGGCAGTGCATCAATGATGCGGACGCTCGGGCTGACCCAAGCGTCCGCTGTCAGTGCCCGGACGCAGCCGCCTCGAACGCCGCGAGGGTGTGCTCGATGACCTCGGCTACCTCGGAGTCCGTGATGACCAGCGGGGGAGCGAACCGGATGGTCTTGACGTGGGTGTCCTTGGCGAGAATGCCCTTGTCGAGCAGGCGGTAGCAGATGTCGCGAGCCGTGCCGAGAGCGGGGGCGACGTCGAGGCCGAGCCACAGGCCGACCTGGCGCATCTCGGTCAGATAGCCCCGCTCGATCAGCGGCCGGAAGGCCGCCGCCAGCTTCGCGCCCTGGACGCGGGCCGCCGCCTGCATCTCGCCGGTCGCGAGGATCTCGATGACCTTCGACCCGATCGCGCAGGCCAGCGGGTTGCCGCCGAACGTCGACCCGTGCTGGCCCGGCAGGAAGAGCCCGAGAATGTCCGCGTTGGCCACGACGGCCGACAGCGGCATGATGCCGCCGCCGAGCGCCTTGCCGAGGATGTAGACGTCGGGCACGACGCCCTCGCGGTCGCAGGCGAACGTCTCGCCGGCGCGTCCGAGGCCCGACTGGATCTCGTCCGCCATCATCAGGACGCCCCTGCGCGCGGTGATCTCCCGCACGGCCCGCAGGAACCCCTCCGGCGGGATCTGAACGCCGGCCTCGCCCTGGATCGGCTCGAAGATCACCGCCGCCGTGTTGGGGCCGATCGCGGCCTCGAGCGCATCGGCGTCCCCGAACGGGACGGAGACGAAGCCCGGCGTGAACGGCGCGAAGTGCTCGCGGGCGTCCGAATCGTTGCTGAACGAGACGATCGTGGTCGTCCGGCCGTGGAAGTTGCCCTCCATGACGATGATCTCGGCCAGCCCCTCGGGGATGCCCTTCGCCACGTAGGCCCACTTACGGGCGGTCTTGATCGCGGTCTCGACGGCCTCGGCGCCGGAGTTCATGGGCAGCACCATGTCCTTGCCGCACAGCTCGGCCAGCGCCTGCACGAACGGGCCGAACGGCGCCGAGTAGAACGCCCGCGAGGTCAGCGTCAGCGTGTGCAACTGGTGCTCGGCCGCCTTCAGCAGCTCGGCGTTCTGGTGCCCGAAGTTGACCGCCGAGTAGGCCGCGAGGCAGTCGATGTAGGAGTTGCCGTCGATGTCGAGCACGCGCGCCCCGTCGGCCGTGGCGATCACCACCGGTAGGGGGCAGTAGTTGTGTGCGCTGTACTTCTCGACCTGGTCGATGGCCGCCTGCTGCGTGGCCGATCGTGCGGTGGACACCATGGCACTTTCCCTCTGCCGTTGATGCTGATATCCGGGCAATCCTATCGTCCGGACGCCGTTGGTGCGGTCATCCTTCACCCCTGCCCGTGTCGGGAGGAAAGAACCTTGCGGACGTCCAGGCGGGCGTCGTAGCTGATCGAGCCGGTCCTGAACAGCCGGATGCCCAGAGCCAGCAGCGCGACGGCGGTGGCGTAGATGACGACGATCGAGAGCGCCGCCTCCCGGGGCAGCAGGGTGCCGGTGGCATTACGGGCCATCGCGGTGATGGGGGCCGTGAGCGGGAAGAACGTCAGCGCCTGGGACACCACCCCATGGGGGTCGGCCAGCAGGATGCCGATCGCGTAGAGCGGCAGGAAGATCGTGATGACGACGGCGCCGAAGGCCGAGCCGGCCTCTTTGGCGGTCGGCATGATGGCGCCGACCGACACCAGGAGCCCGCTGAACATCAGGAACCCGCCCAGGAACAGGACGGCCGCGAGCGCGATCCCCGGGACGTTCACCGACACGGACGCCGACGGCGACACCGCGGCGAGGATGCCGGGGGAGATGAGCAGGGTCGGCCCGATGAGGACCGCCGCCTGCACCAGGCCGACCCCCACCAGCGCGATCAGCTTCCCGACGATCAGCGTCGTGGGGTGGATGGTCGTCAAGATCATCTCGGTGACCCGGTTCTCCTTCTCTTCCACCGTGATGTTCAGCATCTGGTTTCCCAGCAGCATGATCGCCATGTAGAACACGACGATGAACAGCCCCGGCAGGATGGCCGCGGCGAAGCCGGGCGCGACCTGGCCGTCGGCGTACGTCACCTGGTTCACCGACGTGGCCCCGCTGAGCACGGCCGTCACGCGGGCGTCCGCGACTTTGGCCCGCACCGAGTCGGACAGCACTTTGCGCGCGATCGCGCCGTAGTCGGGGGTGCCGGTGAGGCCCTCGTCGCGTCCGGCCACCTCGATCGGCTGGCTGGCCGGGTCGGCGGGGAAGGAGATGAACAGGTCGGAGCGGCCCTGGACGACGTCCTCGCGCGCGGCGGCGGCGTCCGAGGCCGGGGTGCCGCCTGCCGCCTTGGCGACGGCTGGGTCGACGAGGCTCGAGGCGTCCGCGTAGGTGAACGTCACGGACTGGTCGCGTCCGCCGGTGCCCTCGGCGGCCTGGTTGTTGCTGAACACGATCAGGCTGCTGAGCGCCACGATCAGCGCGGGGACCGCGAGGGTGGTGATCCAGAAGGAGCGGCGCCTGAGCGTCCGCGTGAACTCGAACGCGATCACGGTGCCGAGGTTGTGGGCCCAGCCGTGGGTGGCAGCGGGGTTGCTCATCTCAGGCCTCCTTGGCGGCGTCCGCGCCGTAGACGCGCAGGAAGACGGCTTCCATGCTCGTGCGGCCGGACTCGAACGAACGGACGGTGACGCCGGCGTCCAGGAGACTCCGCAGGATGCGCTGCGGGTCGGCCGCGGGGGTGAGCGAGAGCTCGGCGTAGTTCCGCTCGAGGGTGGCGATCGTGTAGTCGGGCGAGGACGGCAGGGTGCCGGCGTAGGTGAGGCGGATCATGGGGCCGCCGTAGCGGTCCTGCACCTCGCCGACGGTGCCGTACGCCTCGGCGCGGCCGTCCTTGAGCAGCAGGACGCGGTCGCAGAGGCGCTCGACCTCCTCCATCTGGTGGGTGACCATGACGACGGTGGCGCCGGCGCGCTTGCGCTCCTCGACGATGCCGAGCAGCAGCCGGCGGTTGACCGGGTCGAAGCCCTTCGTCGGCTCGTCGAGGATCAGGATGTCGGGGTCGGCCATCACCGTGACGCCGAGTTGCACCTTCTGCTGCTGGCCGCCCGAGAGCTTGTCGAGGCGCGTGCGCACGTGGCCGCCGAGGTCGACCCGCTGCAGGTAGGCGCTCGACCAGGCGGCCGCGTCCGCGCGCGACATGCCCTTGAGCTGGCCGAAGTAGGTCATCACGTCGATGACTCTCTCCTTCTTGTAGAGGCCGCGCTCCTCGGGCAGGTAGGCGAGGCGTCCGTGCAGGGCGGGGTCGTAGGGGCGTCCCTGGACGAGCAGGCGCCCCGCCGTCGGCGTGTAGATGCCCAGCAGCGCCCGGATCGTCGTGGTCTTGCCCGATCCGTTCGAGCCGAGCAGCCCGAACGTCTCGCCGCGGCGCACGGTGAAGCTGAGGTCGTCGATCACCGTGTTGGCGCCGAAGGTCATGCGGAAGTCGCGCACTTCGACGACGGGCTCGGTCTGGACGCTGGGGGCTGCGGACATGCCTCCATGCCTACCAGGCGGGACCGACAGCGGCCAGCCGGGGGCGTCCGGACTAGCGTGGCCGTGAGTGAGTTGGGCGGCGCGCTGGGGAGATGCGGCGCCGGGTGAGGAGGTTCCCATGCGAGCGGCGGTCGCGATCGCGCAGTCGGCGGAGGATCCGCTGGGCTGTCTGGTGGTGCGGGACGAGCCCGAGCCGACGATCGAGCCGGGGTGGGAGCGGATCCGGGTGCGGGTGGCGGGGCTGAACCCGCACGACCTGTGGACGCTTCGCGGCGTGGGGCATCCGGCCGAGCGCATCCCGATGATCCTGGGGTGCGAGGGGGCGGGGGAGACCGACGACGGACGCCGCGTGCTGATCCACGGGGTCATCGGCGACCCGGGCGCCGGGGGCGGCGACGAGACGCTCGACCCGCGCCGGGAGATCCTGTCTGAGGTGCACAACGGCACCTTGGCCGAGTATGTCGGCGTGCCCGCGCGGAACGTGGTTCCCCTGCCCGACGGGCTGTCGTTCGAGCAGGCCGCCTGCCTGCCGGTCGCCTGGGGCACGGCCTACCGCATGCTGACGACCCGCGCCGGGCTGCGGCCTGGGGACGCGGTGCTCGTGCAGGGGGCGGCCGGGGGCGTGTCGTCGGCCGCGATCTGGATCGCCCGCGCGCTCGGGGCCCGCGTCTACGCGACGGCCCGGACGCCCGAGAAGCGCGCCTACGCCGTCGCCCTGGGCGCCCAGGAGGCTTTCGAGTCGGGCGGACGCCTCCCCGAGCGCGTGGACGTCGTCGTCGACACCGTCGGCGAGGCGACCTGGAAGCACTCGCTGCGCTCGCTCAAGCCCGGCGGCTGCGTCGTGACCTGCGGGGCGACCTCGGGCGCCTCGCCGGACGCCGAGCTGAACCGCATCTTCTACCTGCAGCTGCGGATCATCGGCTCGACCATGTGCACCCTCGGTGAGCTGCACGGGTTGCTCGACCTCATCGGCCGGCACCCCCTGCCGGACGGGATGCTCGACCGGGTGCTGCCGCTAGAGCGGGTCCACGAGGGACTCGCCGCGCTGGCGTCCGGACAGCATGTCGGCAAAATCGTCGTGAGGCCGTAGCCCGGCAGTCTAGGATGACCCGTCGAGCGGGCCCTCTGCCCGTCTTGACCACATCGCAACGGACGCCGACGGCGTCCGCGATCGAAACGAAGGTGCTGTCCCATGTCGCTGTTCTCCGCTGTCGCCGCCGCTCCCGCAGACCCGATCCTCGGCCTGACCGAGCAGTTCAACGCCGACACGGACACGCGCAAGGTGAACCTGGGCGTCGGCGTCTACCAGGACGAGACGGGCAAGCTGCCGCTGCTGGGGGCCGTCCGGGCGGCGGAGGAGAAGCTGGCGGCCGAGCCGAAGGCGAAGGGCTACCTGCCGATCGACGGCATGAAGCTCTACAACGACGACGTCAAGGCGCTCGTGTTCGGCGAGGGCAGCGAGGCGGTCACCTCGGGACGGACGATCACCGTCCAGGCCCTGGGCGGCACCGGTGCCCTCAAGATCGGCGCCGACTTCCTGCACTACGTGGCGCCCGAGGCGTCCGTGCTGATCTCCAGCCCGAGCTGGGAGAACCACCGCGCGCTGTTCACCCGCTCCGGGTTCACGGTGGGGGAGTACCGCTACTACGACGCCGCGAAGCGAGGCATCGACTTCGAGGGCATGCTGGCCGACCTGCGCGCGGCCGCGCCGGGGACGGTCGTCCTGCTGCACGCCTGCTGCCACAACCCGACCGGCTACGACCTGAACCCCGAGCAGTGGGCGCAGGTCATCGAGGTCGTCAAGGCGGGCGGGCTGACCCCGTTCCTCGATATGGCCTACCAGGGCTTCTCGCGCAGCCTGGAGGAGGACGGCGCGGTCGTGCGCTCGTTCGTGGACGCCGGCCTGTCGTTCTTCTGCTCGACGTCGTTCAGCAAGTCGTTCTCGCTGTACGGCGAGCGCGTGGGTGCGCTCTCGATCGTCTGCACGGACGCCGACGAGGCCAAGCGCGTGCTGTCGCAGCTGAAAATCGTGGTCCGGACGAACTACTCCAACCCGCCCACCCACGGTGCCGCTCTGGTCGAGGCCGTGCTGGCCGATCCCGAACTCAAGGCCCAGTGGGTCGGCGAACTGGCCCAGATGCGCGACCGGATCAAGGAGATGCGGGCCGCGCTCGTGAAGGGGCTCGAGGCCGAGGGCGTCACGGACTTCGGCTTCATCGCCGAGCAGGTCGGTATGTTCAGCTACTCGGGGCTGACCAAGGAGCAGATGGTGAAGCTCCGCAACGAGCACCACGTCTACGGCACGGACGCCGGACGCATCTGCGTCGCCGCCCTCAACTCCCGCAACGTGGAGTACGTGAGCAAGGCCATCGCGGCCGTCCTGTAGCGGTCTCACAGCAGCGGACGCCGGGTTCGTGACCAAATCGTGCTCGGCGTCCGTCTCGCGCGTCCTTTTGTCGGTGGCGCGTAGCAGGGTATGACCATGACGAACGCGCCGAGCGGCGCTTTGGCAACCCCGAGGAAGGACCTGCAGTGGTCTCGATCAACGACATCTCCAACGTGCGCGCGGCGTCCACGTACAGCAAGGACGGCGACAAGGTCGGCAAGGTGGGCGACGTCTACGTCGACGACCTGACCAACGAGCCGGCGTGGGTCACGATCACCGCGGGCCTCTTCGGCACCAAGACGCTGTTCGCGCCCTTGGCCGGCGCCCGGCTCGAGGGTGACCGGCTGATCCTGGCCTACTCCAAGGACGTGATCGCCAACGCCCCCGCGATCGCCGACAGCGGGCACATCAGCGATACCGAGCAGCAGGCGCTGATCGACTACTTCACCGTCCACGTGCCGTTCGCCGAGGGGAGCGAGACTCCGGCCGAGCGGGTGGCCGAGCCGGCCGTGACCGAGCCGGCGGCGTCCGAGGCGGTCGTCCCGGGGGCGGCCGAGGCCG
>DAIRTI010000126.1:0-8882 GCA_036803965.1 Propioniciclava sp. | reverse complement strand
GCTGCGGGCTGTGCGGGAGCGGGAGGCGCCGCGGGAGCCGGAGCGGCGGAGGCGTCCCCGATGATGGCGAGGACGCTGCCGACGGCGGTGGTCTCGTCCTCGGCGACGCGGATCTCGAGCAGTGTGCCGGCAACGGGCGAGGGAACCTCGGTGTCGACCTTGTCGGTGGAGACCTCGACGAGCGGCTCGTCGGCGGCGACCTGCTCGCCGACCTGCTTGAGCCAGCGCGAGATCGTGCCCTCGGTGACCGACTCGCCGAGCGCGGGCAGCGTCACCTCGGTGCCCTGAGCGGGCGCGGAGGCGGCGGGCGCGGAGGCGACCGCGGGTGCCGACGGCTCGGCGGCCGGGGGCTGCTCGACCGATGGCGCGGTGGGCTCGGCGACCGTATCGGGCTGCGCGGGGGCGTCCCCGCCTGCGGGCGCCTCGGACTCGTCGCCGATCACGGCCAGCACCGCGCCGACCTCGGCGGTCTCATCCTCGGCCACGAGGATCTCCAGGACGACGCCGGCGACCGGCGAGGGCACCTCGGTGTCGACCTTGTCGGTGGACACCTCCACGAGCGGCTCGTCGGCGGCGACCCGGTCGCCCACCTGCTTCAGCCAGCGGGACACGGTGCCTTCGGTGACACTTTCGCCGAGGGCGGGGAGGGGAACGGGTGTCGACATGGCTGCTCGGGCTCCTTCTGCGGTGACGGCCAGGAAGTGTTCGCCAGCCTAGCCCGATGCTCCGTCCACGGTCACCCGGGTTCCGTCCCTTCGGCCGGGGACGCCGCCACGGCGTCCGCGATGAGGCGGTCGGCCGCGCGATGGGCGTCCACCAGGGCGGACGCCAGCGCGGCCCCGGCACCCGGTGCGGTGTCCTTGAAGAGGGACGCCGCGGTGCCGGCGACGGCGAAGAGCCCTGGGATCGGCGCCGAGTCCGCGCCGAGGACGTGGGCGTCGGCGTCCACCAGGACGCCGCCCTTGGTGCCGGCGTCGCCGGGGTACACGGGGACCGCCCAGTACGGCGAGCGCTCCAGGGTGCCGAGGCAGGGGTTCTTGCGGTTGAGCGGGTCGCCGTTCGCGCGATCGGCCGGGGTGTCGCCGCGTCCGAAGTCGCCGTCGCGGCCCTTCGCGGCGAGCCCGTTGAACCGGACGACCGTGCCGAGCAGGCCGGCCTGGTCGATGCGCAGCTCGGAGGCCAGTTCGGCCAGCGACTGCGCCCGCACGATCGCCTCGGTGTCGGGGGCCGGGGCGGAGCCGGGCAGCCACGGACCCATCCTGTAGCGCTGCCGGTGCCGGTTGTCGACGATCAGGAAGGACGGGATCGCCCGCACCCGCCGGTTGCGCTCGTACAGCGCCCGGGCGGCCTCCGGCACCACGCCGGCCTCGTCGAAGAACCGGTCGCCGGCCCGGTCGACCACGATGCCGTGGGGGAGCGAGCGCTCGGACGTCACCCGGTAGGTGCGCTCGCCGAAGCGGGCGACGATCGTCCACCAGGCACGGTCCATCTCGGCGAGCGGGGCGCCCCACGCGGCGGCGGCCCGGATGCCCGCCCCCGTGTTGCTGGCCAGCCCGGACGTCCACGCGGCGTCGGTGGGCAGCGGCAGGTACTCGCGGCGCCACTCGTCGTTGCCCTCGAACCCGCCGCACGCCAGGATCACGCCCTCGGACGCCCGCAGCTCGATCTGCTGGTCGTCGCGGCGCACGCGGACGCCCACGACGCGGCCGTCGGTGCAGACGAGTTCCTCCAGGGTGGCGGACGTCCACAGTTTCACGCCGGAGGTGCCGGCCCTCAGCAGCAGGCGTCCGGCCAGCGCCGCGCCGCCGGTGACGACGTCCTTGGTCGGGTTGAGCACACGCCGCGCCATCGCGGACGCCGCCGCCACGACCCCGCGCACCGAGCGCGGCGCGATCTCGAGGTCGTAGTCGGTCTCGCGGAGCAACTCGGCGAGGGGGCCGAGCAGGTGCCGGTCGAACGCCTGCGCAGCAACCACCCGGCCGCCGCGGCGGGCGCCCGGGGCGTCCTCGTGGAAGTCGGGGCGTCCCTTGACGGGGGCGAGGCCGACGCGGTGCTCCTCCATCCAGGACGCCACGGCCTCGGCGGTCTGGACGAACGCTGCTCGGCGCTCGGCGCTCGACGACGGCGTCGGGGCCCCCAGGACGGCGTCCAGGTAGGCGAGGGCGTCCTCGGCCGAATCGGCGCTGCCGGACCGGCCGCCCAGCTTGGTGGCGGGCAGCCAGAACTGGCCGGTGTCGGCCGAGGTCGAGCCGCCCAGCTTGTCGGTCGCCTCGACCACGACCACGGCCCGGCCGGCCTCCTTCAGGCGGGCCGCGGCGTACAGGCCCGCCGCGCCGCCACCGACCACCACCACGTCCGTCGTCGCGGTCTCCATGGCGTCAGCGGGCCAGGGATCGCGCCAGCGACACCAGCGTCCGGACGCCGACGCCCGTCCCACCCTTGGCCACGTGGTCGTACGGCTTCTCGGCCCACGCCGGGCCGGCGATGTCGAGGTGCGCCCACGGCGTCCCGGTCGGGACGAACTCACGCAGGAAGGCGGCCGCCGTCAGCGCGCCGCCCGGGCGGGGACCCGACGACTTCAGGTCCGCGACGTCGGATTTCAGGTTGTCGCCGATCTCCTCGGGGATCGGCAGGTGCCAGACGTTCTCCCCGGCCGCCTCCGCGGCGTCCAGGACGGTGTCGGCGGCGTCGGAGTCGGAGGCCATCAGCCCGGCCGTCCGGTCGCCCAGCGCGATCTGGCAGGCGCCGGTGAGGGTGGCGATGTCGACGATGAGGTCGGGCGAGGCCTGCCCGGCCAGCGAGAGGGCGTCGGCGAGCACGAGGCGTCCCTCGGCGTCGCTGTTGGCGTTCTCGACGGTCTTGCCCGAGTGCATGGTCAGCACGTCGGACGGCCGGAACGCCGTGCCCGACGGCATGTTCTCGGCGAGAGCGGCGTACGCCGTCACCTTGACCTTGAGGCCGAGCGTCGCGATCGCCCGGACGGCCGCCAGGACCGCCGCCGCGCCGCTCATGTCCATCTTCATCGTCAGCATCGAGTCGCCCGGCTTGAGGTTCAGGCCGCCAGAGTCGAACGTGATGCCCTTGCCGACGAGGGCGAGGTGGGTCTTGGCGCCCCGCGGCGTCCAGGTCACCCGGACGAGCCGGGGCGGGCGGGCCGAGCCGCCGCCGACGGCCAGGATGCCGCCGAACCCGCCCTTGGCCAGGGTCTTCTCGTCGAGCACCTCGACCTCGGTGCGCGTCCCCTTCAGCGCGGCGCGGGCCGCCTCGGCGAACGACTCGGGGTACAGAACGTTGCCCGGCGTGTTCACCCAGTCGCGGGCCAGACACACGGCCTCGGCGGTCACGCGGGCCGTCTCGACGGCGTCCGCGACCTCGCGCGGGCCGACGAGCTCGATCCGGGACGCCTCCGCGGCCGGCTTGGCCTCCTTGGTCGGCTTGTCGTAGCGGTACGCCCCGAGCAGCGCCCCCTCGGCGGCGGCCGCGAGCACCTCGGGATCGTGGGCGTCCAGACTGACCAGCAGGGCGACCGAGCGTTCGCCGGACGCCTCCAGCGCACGCCGGACGCCGTTGGCGGCGGCCCGTCGGACGCGGTCGGGGGTGACGTCGGCGTCCCCGAGGCCGGTCAGGACGATCGGCCCGGATGGCCCGGGCAGGACGGCCGTCGAGCCCGGCTTGGGCGTCGCGCCGATCTGGGCGGCGAGGGCCTCGATGGTGCCGCCGAACCCCCGGGCGAACTCGGCCGCGAGGCTGTCGGGGGCACCCACCACCACCGGCCCCCCTGCCGACTCGGCGAGGCCCAGGATCGTGACGTCGGTTCCGGCGCCCGGTCCGGGCACGAGGGTCAGGGGCGGCAGGTTCATGGGCTCTCCTCGGGCGGCGGTGTCAGCCCCCGATAGTAGTGACTCGCGCCCGACGCGTCGCCAGCCCGGGATCAGGCCAGCAGGCTCATCGGGCCGTAGACCGGGTCGGCGTCGCTGTAGAGCGTGACGGCCTCGACGCCGTCGTCGACGAGATCCTCGTACGACTCGGTGAGCCAGGCCTCGGCGTCAGCCCGGGTGGGGAAGTCCTGCGACCGGAAGTCGTCGCCCTCCCAGTGATAGGCCAACTCAGATGTCCTGCCCGCGCTGGACGCGGGGCGCGGGCATCCGCCACCGGCGGAACGACATCTGCCGGTTCCAGCCGTAGAACAGCAGGCCGCGGCGCGGCCGGTCGGGGATGCGCTCGGCGGCGAGCCGCTTGTACTTGCGCCACATGAGGAAGATGTCGGCGGCGATCAGCGCGACCACGGCCCACATCAGGTAGAGCGAGAGGTCCGCGAACGCCTGCAGCGCCGGCACGAACGCGATCAGCAGGATCAGCAGCATCACGGGCAGGGCGTACTCGCCGACGTTGAAGCGCGAGTCGACCACATCGCGCATCAGCTGCCGCTCGGGGAGCTTGTCGACCTCGGAGACCTGCAGGCGTCGCTGCTGCTCGGACGCCTGCCGGTTCAATTGCTTGGCCTTCTTGGGATCGAGCTCGGGGTGCAGGCGGGCCATGCGGGCGGCCTCGGCCTCGCGCCGGGTCGGCGTCGGACGGTCCTTACGGACGGGCTGCCCAGAATCCGCCTGCTCGACCGGAGCCTCAGGGGTCGCCGGGGTGGATTTCTTGAAGAAGTCGAACAGGCCCACGGTGATCCTTCGAGGCTAGGAGAGCTTCGCTCATTCTACGTGAGCGGCCCTCCGCCGGGCGATTCGCCGGATACCCCGCCCGGACGCCGCCGGCGCAGCAGATAGGTGTCGAACATCCACCCCTTGCGGGAGGCCGCCTCGGCACGCAGCGCGACGATCCTGTCGCGCACCTCGGCGAGCGGCCCCGCGACCAGCAACTCGTCCGGCGTCCCGAGGTAGGCGCCCCAGTAGATGTCGAGTCCCTCGGGATCGATCGCGGCGAAGGTGTCGTGTCCGTCCAGCATGACGACGGCGTCGTCCACGCCCGCCGGCAGCCCTTCGGCCAGCAGCCGCGCCGGGGTGATCTGGACCGCCCTGCCCTGCCGGTTCAGCGGGATGCGGTGCCGCGCCGTCAGCGCGAGGACGCTGCTGATGCCCGGCAGCACCCGCAACTCGATCGGCACCTCGGACGCCCGCACCAGTTCGTCGGCGATCGCGAGCGTGCTCTCGTACAGGCTGGGGTCGCCCCACACCAGGAAGCCGCCGACCTCGCCCTCGGACAGCGCGGACGCGACGGCGGCGTCCCACTGCTCGAGGCGCTGCTCACGCCAGCGCGCGACGGCGGCGGCGTAGTCGGGAGCGGTGCGCCAGGGACGCGGTGGGTCGCGCAGTTCGACCGTGCGAAGCGGCTCCGAGCGGTGCCGCCGGACGACCTCCCGGCGTGCCTCGACCAGGTCGTCCAGGTCGTCGGACTTGACGACGACGAACAGCACGTCGAGCCGCCGGATCGCGGCGACGGCCTCCAACGTCACCCAGTCCGGATCGCCGGCGCCGATGCCGATCAGCAGCAGCTCCCTGCTCACGCGAGCGAACCTGCCGGGACGAATCGGCGCACTGACGCCATCGGAGTACCTCCTGGGGAGCCGGGACGCGTGAGGGGCGCACGCTGGGCGTCTATTCTGTTCGCCACGACGGCAGCTGCGGAAGGACCCCACATGGCCGGCTTTTTCGATCGCCTCAAGACGATCTTCGGCGCGAAGGCGGACTCCGCCCTGGACCGGCTCGAGGATCCCCGGCAGACCCTCGACTATTCCTACCAGAAGCAACTGGAGCTGCTGCAGCAGGTGCGCAAGGGGGTCGCCGAGGTGGCGACCAGCCGCAAGCGCGTCGAACTCCAGCTGGACCAGCTCAACGCACAGATCGCGAAGTACGACGACGCGGCCCGCCAGGCGCTGACCATGAACCGCGAGGACCTGGCCCGCGAGGCCTTGACGCGCAAGTCGGGGCTGCAGCAGCAGCTCGCCGACCTGCAGGCCCAGCACGCGCAGCTCCAGGGCGAGGAGGAGAAGCTGATCCGCGCGAACCAGCAGCTCCAGGCCCGCGTGGACGCCCTGCGCACGAAGAAGGAGACGATCAAGGCCACCTACTCGGCGGCCGAGGCCCAGGCCAGGATCGGGGACGCCTACGCCGGCCTGTCCAAGGAGATGGGCGACATCGGCCAGGCCGTCCAGCGCGCCGAGGACAAGACCCTGCAGTTGCAGGCGCGCGCCGGAGCGGTCGACGAGCTCCTCGCGTCCGGGGCGCTGAACGACCCGCTGGCGACCGGGGGCGACGACATCACCCGCGAGCTGGACGCCCTCGCCTCCCATGCCCAGGTCGACGACGAGCTCGCCGCCCTGAAGCGGTCGATGGCCCAGCTCGAACCGGGCGCGCCCAACGGCGCGGGCACGCCGGCCGCCCAGCTCCCGGCGGCGGGACAGTGGCAGCAGCCGCGCAATCTGCCGCCGACGGCGTCCGACCAGACGGCTCCGGGCCTGCCGGCGTCCGAGCAGGCCGCACCGGAGGGCCCGAGCCAGCAGGGCTGACGGCGTCCAAGCTCGGCGACACCCTGTCGCGACCATCGGCGTCCCGACGTACTATGACGCCGGAATAGCACGAGCGCCGGCGGGGTTGACCCCCACAACCGACCATGACACCCACGGAGGAACTTGATATGAGCGTCGAGCAGCAGACCCACGGCATCACCCTGACTGAGGCGGCCGCGCGGAAGGTTCAGGCCCTGGCCGCGTCCGAGCCGGAAGAGAACCTGCACCTGCGCATCGGCGTCGCCGCCGGCGGCTGTTCGGGCCTGCGCTACCAGCTCACCCTCGACGACACGGCCCTCGACGGTGATGTCGCCGCCGAGTGCTTCGGCGTGAAGGTCGTCACCGACCGGATGAGCGCCCCCTACCTGGCCGGCGCGACGATCGATTTCATGGACACGATCGAGCAGCAGGGCTTCACGATCGACAACCCGAACGCGGCGGGCTCCTGCGCCTGCGGCGACAGCTTCCACTAGCGGCCGCACCGGCTCCCGACTGCCTGGCCACTACGGGCGAAGTTCACCGAATCGTCGTTCAAAAGGGCGGAACGGACAGGCGCTTTGTGGGACCTGTTTTGTTAGTGTGGCGGGAGCAGTTCCAGGCGTGAATCCCCCTGTCGCCCGCGGTTCAGAGCCGCGGTGGCGAGGACGATCGAAAGGCGCGACGTGGACACACCAGAACGGAGACCGCTCAGGGCGCGTCGGAGGCCGGTCAGGGCAGCGGCCGTGGCGCTGGGGGTCGCGGGCAGCGTCCTCGCGCTCGCCGGATGTTCCGCCGACACGGCCGAGCAGTGGAGCCGCTGGGGGCTGCCGGTCGCGGCGAGCGACCGCGCCCCGCACATCGGCAACCTGTGGAACGGTGCCTGGATCGCGTCCATGGTCATCGGCGTCTTCGTGTGGGGCCTGATCGGCTGGGTCATCTTCCGGTACCGCCGCACCCACGACGCGCACACCCCGCGCCAGAACCGCTACAACCTGCCGCTGGAGATCCTGTACACGATCGTCCCGCTGCTGATCATCGGCGTCCTGTTCTTCTTCACGGTCCAGACCCAGGACGCCGTCGCCGAGAAGGCCACGGGTCCGGTCCACACGATCAACGTGGTGGGCCAGAAGTGGTCGTGGACGTTCAACTACATGGAGTCCGAGAACAGCCAGGTCGGCGCGACCGTGCACGAGGTCGGCACGCTGGAGAAGATCCCCGACCTCTACCTTCCGGTCAACGAGCCGGTCCGGTTCAACCTGAACTCCGCCGACGTCAACCACTCGTTCTGGGTCCCCGAGTTCTACTTCAAGCTCGACGTCATTCCCGGTCACCCGAACAGCTTCGACGTCACGCCGACCCGGTTGGGTACCTACCTGGGGAAGTGCGCCGAGCTGTGCGGCACCTACCATTCGGCGATGCTGTTCAACGTGCACATCGTGAGCGCCGATGAGTACACGGCCAAGCTGAAGGAGCTGGTCGCCCTCGGGCAGACCGGTGAGATCAAGGCGCCGTCGTTCCCGTCGACGGGTCCGCTGTACGGCTCGGAGAAGGAGGGCTGATCGTGAGTTCCACCGCGCTGAGGGCGACCACCGCCGGCGGCGTCCAGACGCAGGTGCGCAGCGAGCACCGGATGGGCGCGCTCGTCGTGAAGCTGCTCACCACCACCGACCACAAGGTGCTCGGCCAGATGTACGTGTGGACGGCCCTGGCGTACTTCGGCTTCGCGGGCCTGCTGGCGCTGGCCATCCGCGCCGAGCTCGCGTTCCCGGGCCTGCAGTACCTGTCGTACGAGACGTTCAACCAGTTCTTCACGATGCACGGCACGCTGATGCTGCTGATGTTCGCGACCCCGATGTTCGCGGCGTTCGCCAACGCACTGATGCCGCTGCAGATCGGCGCCCCCGACGTCGCGTTCCCGCGCATGAACGCCTTCTCGTACTGGGTGTACTTCTTCGGCTCGCTGATCGCCGTCTCGGGGTTCCTCAGCCCCGAGGGTGCGGCGTCCTTCGGCTGGTTCGCCTACGCCCCCCTGTCGAACGCCATCAACAGCCCCGGCGTCGGGGGCGACCTGTGGCTGATGGGCCTGTACCTGCTGGGCCTGTCGTCGATCCTCGGCGCCGTGAACTTCATCACGACGATCGTGACGATGCGCGCACCCGGCATGACCATGTTCCGGATGCCGATCTTCACCTGGAACATCCTGATCACCTCGATGATGATCCTCATCGCGTTCCCGGTGCTCGCCGCGGGTCTGCTGGGGTTGATGGCCGACCGGAGGCTCGGCACCCACCTGTTCGACGCCGCGACCGGCGGGCCGCTGCTGTGGCAGCACCTGTTCTGGTTCTTCGGGCATCCCGAGGTGTACATCATCGCGCTGCCGTTCTTCGGC
>DAIRTI010000125.1:0-8984 GCA_036803965.1 Propioniciclava sp. | reverse complement strand
CGACTCATAGGCGGCCTGATAGCTGTACCCGATGTCGATCGTGGTGTGGGAGTCCCACCAGCAGGGATTCAGGTGGATGCCGTCGTCCACGGCGTTCGTGGTGTGACAGTCGTAGAAACTGTCCCCCGAATTGGGAACGACGATGAACGTATTGCTGCACTTCGCGTTCGCATCAGACCAAGCGCTGTTGGACGGAATGCCGACAGTCGTGTAGCTGGCGACCGTGCACTTGGGCGTGGAGCGAGGGTCGACGCAGTTGTTCACCGGTGTCGTGCGCAGATAGTAAGTCCTCGTCAGGCTCTCACCTGAAGTCCAGGCCTCCCAGTAACCCCACGCGTGGTTGAGCGTCACCGTGATCCTGAACGCGTTGACCGTCCGGCTCACACCGCCGATCGAGCACGTGGGGCAGTCCAGCGCGTTGGTGTTGAACCTCAGCACGTAATCCGGATGATCGGCGTGCGTCGTGCAACCGGTGAACTGTGCGTTGACGTCCCAGACCACGGTCGTGCTGGCGACGCCGCCCGACGGCAGGCACGGCGGCTCCGATGCTGCCACCCGCGGGGCGGCTGCGGCCACGGTCAAGGTCGGCACGGCCCAGGCGGCCCCAGCAACGACGGTTCTTCTAGAGAGGGTGGGCCGGCTGGTCATTTCCTGCCCCACCCCAGAATTATTCAATTGAGACATCCGGTTCCCCCTCCACGGAAATGGCTGTCTGTTCGGCACCCTACCGCAGATGTGATGACCCGCCAATGCCCCTCTCGGTACACTGCGGCCCATGGCACCGGCATCGTTCGTGGTTTGGCCCCTGCTCCTCGCGGTCGTCTTCACCGCCAGTGGCTTGGGTAAATGGCGTGATGACGACGCTGCGACGGCCCGTGGTTGGGCCGACATGGGAGTTCCCGAACAGCTCAATCTCGGCTGGCTGCGACGCCTGCACCCGTGGGCGGAAATCGTTTTGGCAGCCGCACTTGTTGTGGCGCCGGGGCCGTTGGCGGTGGTCGCCGCATCGGCTGCCGCGCTGCTGTGCATGGTCTATCTGGTGCTGATCGTCCGCGCGGCTCTCCGGCCCGAGCCGACCGGTTGTGCCTGCTTCGGCGAGAAGGCGAGGACGCCGATCACCGGCCGCACCGTGGTCCGCAACGCGGTGCTGCTAGCGGCCGCCCTGCTGGCTGTCGTGCACTCGGTCTCCGCGGGCTCGCCCCTGTCTGTGCTGCTCGACGCTCCTGCGGCGACCTGGTGGTGGCTGCTCGCGGTCGCAGGCGCCGCGGTGACGGCGGTGCTGATCGAGGGTGCGCCGGGTGAGTCTCCGGTCGCCACGCAGGCGCCTTCGGGCCCCGGCGCCGACGTGGGTGAGCCGGGAGACTACGTCCGCACGCTGACCCCGTTCGCTCATCTCGTCGACAGCAACGGGCTGGCGTACAGCATCGTCGACCTGTCTGCCGCGCGCGCCCAGCTGTTGTTCTTCGTCAACCCCGGCTGCGGGTCGTGCAAGGGAGTCGCTGATCGTCTCCCCGAGTGGCAGGAGCGCCTTCCTGAGGTCCAGCTCCGACTGGTCGTGACCCTTCCGCTGGAGGAACTCGCGGAGAGCCGTCCCGACTGGGCCCCCTACGCGATGCAGGACCCGAACGGCGACGCCGCCCGCATGCTGCGCGCCGCCTACACACCGACCGCCGTGCTGCTCGGCACCGACGGCATGCTGGCCGGTGGGCCCGTGGCCGGCTCGCAGGAGATCGCCGACTTTGTCAACGACATCGCTGCCGAACTCGACGCGGCAAGGGCCGCATCCGTCGTCGTGCCCGGCTGACCGTGGCTCGTCCTCGCACGCGACGGACGCTGCTCATCGCTCTCGCCAGCGTCCTCGCCTTGGCGGCGACGTGGCTGGCCCTGTGCGTCCGCTACGTCGCACATCCCGACATCGACGCGCACGAGCGGGTGGACGCCCTCTACGTGCTCGGTCCGGTCGAGACGCGCCTCGACGAGGCCCTCGCCCTCATGGACGCCGGCCTCGCGCCGGTCATGCTCGCCACCACGTCGATCGACGAGGCCACCGGCACGCCGTACTTCACCGACCACTGCGGACGCGTCACGGCGACGTACCGCATCGAGTGCGTCGTCCCGGACCCGTACACCACCCGCGGCGAGGCCGAGCTGCTGGCCGAGCAGGTGCGCGAACATGGGTGGACGAAGGTCGCGATCCTCACCAGCACCGCGCACGCGTCCCGGGCCGGGCTGCTCATGCGGAGGTGCGTCGCGGCGTCCGTGCTCGTCTGGGACTACCCCAGCGACAACTCGGTCACCGGCTGGCTGAGCGAGTTCGTCCACCAGAGCGGCGGGTGGGTCCAGGCCCAACTCGACCCCGGCTGCTGACGGCCGCACTCGCGCCCGCGGCGTCCCCTCGGCGACGCAACACGAGGACGACTCGCGCCGGCGGCGTCCCTACTGGACCTCCTCCAGCTCGCCGCGCTGCCGCAGGTCCTCGACCATGCGGGCGTGCATGGCCTCGTCGATGACGAACATCCGGCGGTAGATGAGGTAGCTGATCACGACCAGCACGGCGGGGAAGACCATCATCATGAGCTTCATGCCCCAGATGCCGGAGGGGGTGACGTCCGCGACCGTGCGGGCGCCGTTGATGCCGGTGACGATCAGCGTCACCCCGAGGATCGCCTGCGCCAGCGCCCCACCGACCTGGTTGATGAACGGCTGCACCGCGAAGGTGACCGCGTTGCTGCGCGCGCCGAGCTTCCACTGGCCGTACTCGACGCAGTCGGTGATGAAGCCGATCATCAGGATCACGATGAAGCTGTCGGCCACGAACAGCATCAGCCCGCACAGGCACAGCGCGACGATGTTCATCGGCGAGAAGAAGAACCCGACGTAGGCGGCGACGATCACCACCATGCAGGCGGTGTACAGCTGACGGCGGCTGAAGCGGCGGCGCGCCACGGGGAACAGGACGTAGCCGAGGATCATCCCGACCCCGAGCACGGCCGCGAACGGCGAGTACATGCCCTCGTCGCCGTAGGCGTACTTGAAGAAGTAGACCCCGAAGCTGGTGGTGGTCACGTAGCCGGTCTGGAAGAGCACCATGGCGAAGGCGGTCCAGAGCAGCTGGTCGTTGCGGACCACCGCCGCGAAGATCTGCCGCGGCCGCAGGTGCTGCTTCTCGAGGTAGAGGTGCTCCTGCCGGACGCCGATCAGCGTCACCAGCTGGCCCAGAATCATGATGGCGCCGATGGCGGCCGCGAAGATCGTCCAGGCCCGGACGCCGCCGCCCAGCGCCGTCGTGATCGGGATCACCCCGACCACCACGGTGAACAGCCCGATCGTGGCGAAGATCTTCGCCAGCGAGCTCATGCGCTCGCGTTCCTTCTGGTCGACGCTGAGGGCCGGAACCAGGCTCCAGTACGGGATGTCGTTCAGCGAGAAGGACAGGCTCCACAGCACGTAGCTGAGGCAGAACACCGCGACGAACGCCGCGTCGGCCAGGTGGAAGTCGCTGAACAGCAGCACGATCGCGCCGGCCGAGATCACCACGCCCACCGCGATCCAGGGCTTGTAGGGGCCCCAGCGCGTGCGGGTGTTGTCGACGATCGCGCCGATCAGCAGGTCGTTGAAGGCGTCCAGGATGCGCACCACGAGGATGAGGATCGTCACCGCCCCGAGCACCCAGTTCGAGACGTGCATCGCCTCGGTCAGGTAGACCACCAGGAACATGCTCTGCAGCGCGTACACCATGTCGCGGCCCACGGTGCCCACGGCGAAGCACCACCGGTTGCGGACGACGCTCTCCACGCCTGCAACGTACTACGGCGGACGCCGCCGGCCCGGCTCTGGTCTGCGGTGCTGGGCCGGGTCAGGCGTTGGTGCGGTAGCGGACCGGCGCGACCCAGCGGTAGTAGGCGTCCTTGGTCACGCCGCCGTTGGCGATGATGTCGGCGTAGAAGCGTCCGGATTCGCGGACCGTCCGGTTCTGAGTCTCGTAGTCGAGCGCAACCAGGCCGAACTTGGCGGTCTGCCCCTCGGCCCACTCCCAGTTGTCGGTGAAGGTCCAGTGGTAGTAGCGCTCGATCGGCAGCCCCGAGGACGCCACCGCCCTCAGGTGGTCGTACAGATACCGGGACCGGAAGGCGTCCGCGGCGTCCGCCGTGCCGTTCTCAGTGATGTAGATCGGGCCGGGGTAGAGGCGGTTGAACTGCCGCGCCAGGCGTACCAGCCCGCCGGGGTTGATCTCCCAGCCGAGGTCGTTGACGGGCACCTTGGACGCCGTGCGCAGGTTCGGCCCCGACACCAGCTCGCGCGTGTAGTAGTTGATGCCGAGGAAGTCGTAGTAGGTGCCCGGCCGGATGCCCTTCGGCTGCACCAGCGGCGCCAGGAAGCGTCCCCGGCACAGCGCGCGCGTCAGCGCCCCCTGGAACAGGTATTCGGTGGACGCCGCGGCGGCCCGGTCGAGCGGGTTGCGGTGGTGAGCGGGATCGAAGATCCGGAGGTGGTTGGCGACGCCCACCTTGGCGTGCGGCTGCAGTTCGTGGATCGCCTTGTAGCCCTCGATGTGCGCCCTGGCCAGGCCGTTGAAGACGGCCATCGTGTCGCGGGTCGAGTGGCGTCCGGGGGGCCAGGTGCCGAGCTGGTAGCCCTGGTAGCCGAAGACGTTGGGCTCGTTGATGGTGATCCACTCGTCGGCGAGCTCGCCGAGCTCCTCGACCGCGCGGCGGGCGTAGCGGACGAACACCTCGTGGGCGTCCGCTGACAGAAAACCTCCGCCCTCGGAGAACCAGCCCGGGTCGTTGAAGTGGTGCAGGGTCACCAGCGGCCGGATGCCCCGGTCGCGCAGCACCCGCAGCTCGCGCCGGTAGTGGCCGAGGGCGTCGGCGTCGAAGCGGCCGTCCTCGGGCTCGATGCGCGCCCACTCCAGGCCCAGCCGGTAGTGCTTGATGCCGAGGGACGCCATCAGGTCGGCGTCCTGTTCGACCCGGTTCCAGTGGTCGGCGGCGAGGTCGGGACCCGTCTTGTCGCGCGCCCCGCCCCCGGCGGCCCACCGGTGCCAGATCGTGTCGGCGTTGCCGCCCTCGATCTGGGTCGCCGCCGTGGCGACACCCAACTCGCAAGAGCCCAGGTCGAAGCCGGGTTCGGTGAAGCGCATGGCGACGAGACTACGCGAGCGCGGCGATCAACCCGATGACGACGCAGACGCCGACCTCGATGAACCCGATCCGCTTCGGCGTCCACGGCGGACGCAGCCTCGGCACCACCGCCGCCCGGGCCGTGAGGGCCGCGAAGAGCAGGGTCCAGGCGGGGGAGAGCCAGGTGACGGCCGACCCGAGGGCGGCGAGGAGGGTCCAGGCCGCGTGCCAGGCGACCGAGGCCGTGTAGAACGCCGGGTTCCTGCGCTCCCGGATGTTCGTCTTCACGTACAGGACCGTGCCGAAGAAGTAGGCGAACACCAGCGCGGTGACCGTGAGCGCGTGCTGCACCATCGGCGTCCAGGACAGTTCGGCGGGGGAGTCGAAGCGGGCCACGAGCGTCATCAGCGACGCGGCCGCGAGGGTCAGGGCGCCGGTGACGGTCGCGCGCTCGCGGCGCCGGTGGATGAGCAGCAGGGCCGGGACCAGCAGCACCGCGAAGAACGGCACCCAGCCGAGGATGGGCCAGCCGGCCATGGCGACGGTGATCACGCCGAAGACAGCGGACGCCGCAACGTACGTCACGATCGGAGCGACGAACTCGGGACGCCGTGATGGGGCGGCCTTCATCCAGCCGGCGACGGCGTTGAAGGCGAGGTAGCCGAGCAGCCAGCATGCGCCGAGCGGGAGGGCGTAGGGGGCGGGTCCGGCGCCGTCGTGGTGGCGGATGAGGAGGCCCACGACCAGCGGCACGATGAGCATCGGCCAGGCACCGTATTGCTTCGGCACCCAGCCTGCTTTCAGGCCGCTCCTGCTCATCGGGACACCCTAGCGGGCGCCTCAGAAGCTTGGCTGGGGCACGTCACGCCGCCCAGCGGTCACCTCGTCGAGCATGACCCGGCTGAAGCCCGAGGGACGCTGCACGGCGTCGGACGATCGCCTTGATCAGGCGCGCCACCCGATCGGGTTCGTCCTGCAGCAAGGTCGCCGAGATGCGGTGAACCTCCCAGTCCGCTGCGGAGAGCTCGAGGTCCCTGGTGCGATCGTGATCGAACGCCTTTCGGGGCCCGTGGAACTCGAACCCGTCCACCTCGAAGGCGAGCTTCAACTGCGGGAGCGCCAGGTCGAGGAAGGCTGTCAGGGCCGGGGTGGTGACCTCGAAGTTCGTTCGGTAGGGAAACGGCAGGGCCAGGCGACGGACGAGCGTGTGCAACACTCGCTCGGCTTCCGACCACGGCTCGTCACGTGAGTCGTGCAGCAACTCGGCCCGTAGTGGGTTACCCGGCCGGGCAGGTGTCTCACGAAGTGCCGACCACAGCTCATCCAGTGTCACGACTCGCCGGCGGAACGCTTCGTCGATCACGCAGCCGCCCATCGAGGGGATGAGATCGAGCACCGTGAGCGCGGGGTCGGTCACGCGCATCCCGTGATACATGGCGATGCGGTCCGACGGAAGGCTCCGTTGCGTCCACCGGTATCCCGGCACGGTGCGTGGGTGCCCCTCGCGCCACGCCTCCACCTCGGAGACGCTGAGCTCCGGCCACCACGTGAGCGCGGCCGCGCTCCGTCCCAGGACCACGGCTCGGGCATCATGCTCCAGCAAGGCCCTCACTCGGGTGGAGAGATCTCCGCTCAGGTGAGGCGGGCAATAGACACCCGGAAGCAAGCGTTCGAGGTCGCCCGCGCGGACTGCTCGGTGCAGGGGCGTTCTGAGCCCGGGTTCGGAGACGACGATGCCGCCGCTGGCGGCCAGGCGGTGTGCGATCAGGCGATTCACGGCCACAAGATAGGAATCGCGTGTCACCGCTCTCCCGACGAAGAGCAGATCGACGCCGCTGGGGGATGGGCCTAATCCGAATATGTAACTATCTGGAGTCTGAGCAGGGATTCTGGTCCGATAACCTCGTCTGAACGGCCCTCAGACTCCAAGAAGTTACATCTGGGCCCGGAGACCCCCGCCGATCGAGTGGCGGCCCCGGGCCGGCGGCCCCTGTTTCACGCTTCGCGCCACCGTGTAGTGACGGTCGCGGGCGACGATGCGGGTCGCGCCGATCTCGCGCCGCAGCGCTGGCAGGTAGGGCAGGTGGCTGTTGAAGACGCACCAGAACTCGCCGCCCTCGGCCAGCACCGACCCCGCGTCGGCGATCGCGTCGAGCGTGGGGGTTGAGTCCTTGGCGGCCCCCCGGTGGAACGGCGGGTTCGTCACGATCAGGTCGAACGAGCCGGGGGCGAAGCCGCGCAGGCCGTCGCTCCAGAGGGTCGTCACCGCCACGTTGTTGGCCGCGGCGGTCAGTCGGGTTGAGTTGACGGCCGTCCACGACACGTCGGACGCGGTGACCTCCCACCCACGCCGAGCGAGCCAGCAGGCGAGGATCCCTGAGCCGCACCCGAAGTCGAGGGCGCGTTTGGGGCCCCCCTCCAGCCCGCCGTCGAGGTCGAGGGAGCGTCTGGGTTCGCCGTCCAGGTTGCCTCCGAGCCGTCCGTCCAGAGAGCGCAGCAGGAGGGCCGTGCCGGCGTCCAACCTTGTGCCGCCGAAGACCCCGCCGTGCGCCCAGAGGCTGAGGCCGGCCTCCGGTACCCACTTCGACCGCGGCCAGGACGCCTCGGCGCCGGTGGGCTCGGACGCCTCGAGCACGCGGCACTTGTCGCGTCCGAGGCTCGCGCGGACCCGCCCGAAGTACCGTCCGAGCACCTCGTTCTGCGCCGGCGTCATGTGCTTGACCCGGCCCCCGGCGATCAGGCGAACTGGCCCGCCGCCGGGACGGGCGATCCACGAGCACCGCTCCTCCAGCGCGGCCAGCGAGGACGGCAGTCTCAGGAGGACCAGTTCGGCGTCCCCCTCGTGCTCGGCCGGAGACCCGAGCCGCACGTCCGGCGGGACGCTCTCGGCGTCCCTGATGTCGTCGCAGAACGTGCGGACGCTGCACCCGGACTCGCGAACAGCGCCGGTCAGGACGCCCTCGCGATCGTCCAGCACGAGGACGCTTCCGGGCAGCGGACCGGCCTCGTCGAGCATCAGCCGGGCGACCGGATCGGAGATCATGGCGGCCATGCTTCCACGTCGAAACGCGGGCTTGCGGCGTCCGGAGAGGCACTACGGTTAGTCACGGGTCACGCCGGGCGGCGCAAGCGCGCCATGCGGCCCGGATCTGCTGGGAGGCGTGCATCGCGCCTGGAGCACTACAAGGAGATCATCACCGATGACTGATCAGACCAAGTACGTCTACGAGTTCAGCGAGGGCGACGCCTCGATGCGTAACCTCCTGGGCGGCAAGGGCGCCAACCTCGCCGAGATGACCGGGCTGGGCATGCCGGTTCCCGAGGGCTTCACGATCACGACCGAGGCGTGCACGCAGTACTACGCCGACGGCGAGACGATCAACGACGGCATCCGCGCCGAGATCCTGACCTACGTGGCCAAGCTCGAGCAGATGACCGGCAAGAAGTTCGGCGATCTGGAGAACCCGCTGCTGGTGTCGGTGCGCTCGGGCTCGCGGGCGTCCATGCCGGGAATGATGGACACGATCCTCAACCTGGGCCTCAACGAGGAGGTCGTCGAGGCGTTCGCCAAGAAGACCGACAACCCGCGCTTCGCGTACGACTCCTACCGCCGGTTCATCCAGATGTACTCCGACGTCGTCATGGAGGTCGGCAAGGCCTACTTCGAGAAGCTCATCGATGAGATGAAGGAGTCCCGCGGGGTCAAGCTCGACACCGAGCTGACCGCGGACGACCTGAAGGAACTCGCCGGCGAGTTCAAGGCGCAGTACAAGGAGAAGATCGGCTCCGACTTCCCGTCCGACCCCGTCGAGCAGCTTTTCGGCGCCATCAAGGCCGTGTTCCGCTCCTGGGACAACCCGC
>DAIRTI010000124.1:0-9017 GCA_036803965.1 Propioniciclava sp. | reverse complement strand
CCCGCTCGCCGCGCAGGGCGTCCAGGGCCGCCTGCAGGTGCTCGCCGCGCGCGGGGTCGACGCCGACGGCGTCCAGGGCCTCGCGGTAACGCTCCAACTCGCGGGTCATCAGGGCGTCGACGCGGGCGTCCAGGGCGTCCTTGGCGGTCTTGGCCATGCGCCGGACGCCGTCCTCACCGAAGATCGCCTCCAGGAAGCGCTGCGCGAGGACCACCGTGCCGCCGGCGATGCCGACCTCGGCGCCGGTGATGCCGCCGGTGTTGAAGAAGACGATCATCATCAGCGCCAGCCCGACGCCGTTGACGCCGAACGCCATGATGCGGGCGCCCGTCTTCTTGTCGGCGCCCTCGATCGACACGAGTTCCAGGACATCGCCCTGCCAGTCGCGAATGACTTTCGCGACCACGGTCGGGTACTCCACCGACGCCCGCGACAGGTCGGCGCGCGTGCGCTGCAGGACCTGACGTCCGGCGGGATTGGCCATCCAGGCGTTCTCGACGCGCTCGGCGGCGGCGTCGCCCTCCTCGCGCATGAGCATCTCGAGGCCCGACTGGACGGCCACCTTCGCGTCCTCGGCCCGCTGGGGCTCGCCGCGCAGCGCACCGAGCAGCCGGTCGCGCAGCCAGCCGATCTTCTGCTCCACGCCGCGCATGAACTCGCCGGTGCCGACGAAGTCCTGCCAGCGCGACAGCACCTCGCCGCGCAGCATCGTGCCGTCGGCGGTCTGCACGGCGATCGTCCGGGACGCCTCGGCGTACGACTTCTGCGCATCCGACCACAGCTGATCGTAGGCGTCGGCCTGCCCCTGCAGGGCCGTCACGATCGCGGGCGTCCGGACGGTCAGCGAACCGATCGCGCCGTCCAGGGTCTGCAGGACGACCGCCTGCCGGGTCTGCTTGTCGGCGGCCAGGGTGGCCAGCCAGTCGCGGATCGGGACGACGGCGGCATCCGGCAGCAGGCCGTCGGCGTCCACCGTCGTCTCGGGGACGGCGAACAGCGGCGAGTTGCCGAGCCCCCGCTCGAGCATCAGCCGGCCCAGGTGCGCGGGCACCTCGTGCATCGCTGCCGGCGGCACGCGCTGCAGCACCACCGCCACCGCGGCGGAGCGCTCGGCCGCGGCCTGGAGGTACTCCCACGGCACGGCGTCGGCGTAGCGCGCCGCCGTCGTCACGAACAGCCACAGGTCGGCCGCGGCCAGCAGCTGGGACGCCAGCGCGCGGTTCTCGCTGACGACCGAGTCGACGTCGGGGGCGTCCAGGAGGGCGAGGCCCGGCGGCAGCGACGGCTCGGCGACGAGCTGCAGCGTGGCGGTGTCGTTGGCCTGGTCGAACGTGCGGGCCAGACCCGGGAGCACGCGGTCTGAGGAGAAGAAGTCGAGATCGGCCGGGTTGTGCACGAGGACCGGGCTGCGCGTCGTGGGCCGGATCACGCCGGGGCGCGAGACGACGCGTCCGATCAGCGTGTTCACCAGCGTCGACTTGCCGGCGCCCGTCGAGCCCCCGATGACGGCCAGCAGCGGGGCGTCCAGGGTCGCGAGCCTCGGCAGGATGTAGTCGTCGAGCTGCGCGACCATCTCGCGGGCGGCCTTCGTGGCCTCCGTGCTGCCCGGCAGCGTGATCGGGAGCCGGACCCCGGCGAGGGACTGGCGCAGCCGATCGAGCGAGTCCACGAGGCTGGCGGTGCTCATCGGGCAGGACTCCTAGGGATTCGGCGGCCCCCACCGTGGGTCGACGGGAGAGTACGTCGGCGACGATCCTACTGGGGCGGCGACCGTAGTGGGAGGCGCCACGGGCTGCAGTTCCGGGGTGGTCGGCGCGCCTGCCACGGCCCTCCGGCCCGGCAGCCGGTCGAGCAGCGCGCGGGCGTCCGGGAGGTTGAGGCGGCGTCCACGTGGGTCGACGACGGCGTCGCCGCGCAGCGTGCCGATCGTCGCGAGCAGCTCGCGCGCGCGACCGTTGCCCGCGGCGTCCACGGTGCCGCGCACCTGCGCGTCGCGCAGGTAGGCCAGCTCGGTGACCGAGCGCTGCAGGCGCAGCGTGGCGGCGAGGGTGCGCCAGCCGTGCGTCGCGGCGACCGCCGCGGCCCGGATGCGCAGCCGCTCGCGGGAGAGGGCGTAGGCGTCGGCGTCCGAGAGCCAGCCCATGCGGACGAAGTCGCCGAGCCGCTCCCGCTGCCGCCGGCTCTCGACGCCGATCTGCCGCACGACCCAGAACGCGACCGAGAGCACCAGCGGCACGATGACAACGAAGTAGATCAGCACCTGGTAGGTCTCGGAGGAGATGAAGCTGGCCGCCGTGTTGAACATCATGTGCAGCAGCGCGGCGCACAGGTAGCCGACCAGCGGCGCGAGCACCCGGACGACCTTGCTGTGCGTGCGCACCGCGACCAGCACCCCGATGCCGGTCATCGTGGTGAAGAGCGGGTGTCCGAACGCGAGCCAGACCCCACGCAGCATGACCAGGCTGTTGACGGCCGCCTCCGGATCGCCCGTGGAGATCGTCGTCGAGGCGTACACGATCGCGCGCGCGTAGTAGATGACGTTCTCGGTGAACGCGAAGCCGGCCGCCGACAGCCCCGCGAGAGCGATGCCGGAGATCTTGCTCACCAGGCGATAGCGATAGGCGACGGCGATGAGGAACAGCACGGAGGCCTTCGTCGCCTCCTCGACGAACGGGGCCACGAAGATCGCCGACCTGGCCCCCTGCGACGGGTCGCCCCCTCCGGTGATCTGCATCTCCCGGGCCGCCCACGAGTTGATGACGATCGAGATCGCGGTGGCCACGGCGCCACCCCAGCCCAGCGCCAGCCACCAGAACAGCGGACGTTGCGGCCGGAACCGGTCGTAGAGGAGGTAGACGACGAGCCAGAACAGCAGGGTGGGCGTGGCCATCTTCGCGGCGTCCCTGACCGCGGACCAGTTCAGCCCGGCGACCTCGCCGTCGTCGGTCTTCACCGGTGCGGTGACCAGCTGGTATTGGAACATCAGGCAGCCCGCGAAGACCAGCGCCGAGACGACGAACACCCATGTCCAGCGGTTCAGCAGGATTCGCTTGCCCAGCGGCCCGGACGCCGTTCGTGCGGTCGGCAGCCCGTTGCGCCTGCGCTGATGCAGTGCGACCGGGTCTGACATGGGCTCCAGGGTACCGGTGGATGCTGACGCTCCAAGCCGGGCGTCAGGGGCGCTGATCGGGGAGGACGGCGTCCCACGTGCCCGCCGCATTCTTGCGGACGATCGGGCGGCGCTGCAGGTCGCCGGGGTTGAACAGGTTGCCGTTCAGGGCCCCGATCATGCCGCTGTAGCCGTGGTCGGCGCAGTACTGCTCCTCTTCGGGCGTGATCGGCAGGAGTTGGAGCACCTCCAGGACGCGCGTGCGCATCGGCTGCTGACCGAAGCCCCAGCGGTTGTGCATGATCAGCACGTGGGACGCCGCCACGGTCGTCCCGAGCGCCTCGTTGCCGAAGACGGGCCCGCCCGTGGTGCCCTCCGGGACGGACTCGCCGGCGTAGAGCATCCGCAGGATCGTGCGCAGGCCCGGCATCGCGTCGGCCTCCTGATCGGTGCGGACGATCAGCGAGTACTCGAGGTGGATCGGCACGGGCTCGCCGTGCATGTTGTTCGTGGTGCGTCCGTCGGCGTCCGTGAAGCGGCTGCCGGTGAGCGTCTGGTACATCGTCATGCCTGGGGACGGCGCATGCCGCACGCGGATCAGCCGGGGCGGCGGGTCGGCACCTTCGATGCCCTCGACGGTGAGGATGTGCACTGAGTCGTGACCCCAGGCATCTCGCCACAGGTAGAGGCAGAAATCGTCGGACAGCTCGCCGTCGCTCTTGGCCGCCCTGGCCGCGAGGTCTTCGGGGGATCCCGGCGCCGGCGGCTCGGCGGTGTACTGCTCCTGGGTCATGGTTGGGAATCGTAGTGGGCGCCCCCGGGAGGATTCGAACCTCCGCGCGACAGATTAGAAGGCTGCTGCTCTATCCCCTGAGCTACGGGGGCCGGTGGGTCGATTGTAGAGCCAGCCGGGCGTGGTCGGCCTCCGGGCGGCGTCCGGGCGCCGGCGGCACCCGGTGTACCGTCGCCGAAGTGACCGACGACCGCCTCACCCCTGCCCAGTGGCGCCGGTTGGCGGTATCGGCCTACCTGCCGACCGCGGTCTCGATGGTCGGCTACGGCGCGATTCTGCCCCTGCTGCCGCTGACCGCCCGCGATCTGGGGGCGTCTGTCGCGGAGGCGGCCCTTGTCGTGGCTGTGCTCGGCGTCGGCAGCCTGGTCGGGGCGCTGCCGGGCGGCGCACTGGCCGACCGGTTCGGCGAGAAGCCCGTCATCGTCGGGGCGTGCGTCCTGGACGCCGCCTGCCTACTCACCGCCCACTTCGCGCCCAATGTGGGCGTCCTGATGCTGGCCGCGTTCGGCGCCGGCAACGCGAGTGCCGTCTTCGGGCTGGCGCGGCAGAGCTACCTGACGGTGGCGGTGCCGACCCAGTACCTGGCGCGGGCGCTGTCGACCCTGGGCGGGGTGTACCGGATCGGCTCCTTCATCGGCCCGCTGATCGGCGCCGCGGTCGTCGCCGGCTGGGGCCTGCGGGCCGCCTACCTGCTGGCGACCGCGACGAGCCTGGCCGCCGCGCTGATCACGCTGGGGCTGCCCGACCTGCCCGCGGACAAGGCGGTGCCCCGCGGCGAGTCGGCGGGCGTCTCCACATGGTCGGTCCTGCGCGCGCACGCCCGGACCTACCTCACCGTCGGGCTCGGTGCCGCGGCGCTGATGCTGGTCCGTGCGTCGCGCGACGGCATCCTGCCCCTGTGGTCGGACGCCGCCGGTCTCCACCCGTCGGAGACCAGCCTGATCTATGGCGTCAGCTCCGGGGTGGACATGCTGCTGTTCTACTTCGGTGGCTCACTGATGGACCGGTTCGGACGCCGCTGGGTCACGCTGCCGTCGATGCTGATCATGGGCAGCTGCTATGCGCTGCTGCCGTTGACCCATACGTTCGGGACGATCCTGCTCGTCGCCGTCGGCCTCGGGATCGGCAACGGCATCTCGTCGGGCGTCGTGATGACGCTCGGCTCCGACAACGCCCCGCGCGTGGGCATGTCGCGGTTCCTGGCCGGCTGGCGCCTGACGGCGGGCCTGGGGCAGGCCGCGGGACCCCTCATGATCACGGCGATCGCCGCCGTCGCACCCCTGGCCGCCGCTTGCTTCGCGGTCGCGGCGGCCGGATGGACGGGCGGGTTCTGGCTGTGGCACTGGGCGCGTCCAGCACCCACCCGTTCCCCGGTCGCCGACGGGTGAGCCGGCCGACGGGGACCCAGGGATGCCTCAGATGACGCCCATGGCCAGCATGGCGTCCGCAACGCGGGTGAAGCCCGCGATGTTGGCGCCCACGACGTAGTCGCCGGGCTTGCCGTATTCCTCGGCCGTGCAGGCGCAGCGCTCGTGGATGCTGGCCATGACCTTGCGGAGCCGCTCCTCGGTGTACTCGAACGACCAGGCGTCCCGCGAGGCGTTCTGCTGCATCTCCAGGGCCGAGACCGCCACACCGCCAGCGTTTGCCGCCTTGCCCGGCGCGAACCGAATGCCGGCCGACTTGAACACGCGGATGGCCTCAGGGGTCGAGGGCATGTTCGCGCCCTCGGCGACCAGCATGCAGCCGTTGCGCACGAGCGACTCCGCACCTGCGGCGTCCAGTTCGTTCTGGGTGGCGCAGGGCAGTGCGATGTCGCAGGGGACGTCCCAGATCGAGCCGCCCTCGATGTAGCGGGCCCGCGGGCGGGCGTCCACGTACTCGCTGATGCGGGCGCGACGGACCTCCTTCAGGTCCTGCAGCAACGGCAGATCGATGCCGGCCTCGTCGACGATGTAGCCGTCGGAGTCGGAGACCGCGAGCACCCGGGCGCCCAGCATGGCGGCCTTCTCGACCGCGTAGGTGGCGACGTTGCCGGAGCCGGACACGACGACGGTCTTGCCGTCCATGCTGTCCCCGGACTGCTTCAGCATCTCCGAGGCGAAGAAGACCGTGCCATAGCCGGTCGCCTCGGTGCGCGCCCGCGAGCCACCCCACGGAACACCCTTGCCGGTGATCACGCCGGACTCGTAACGCCCGGAAAGCTTCTTGTACTGGCCGAACAGGTAGCCGATCTCGCGGCCGCCGACACCGATGTCACCGGCGGGGACATCGACGTCCGCCCCGATGTGCTGGTGCAACTCGGTCATGAAAGACTGGCAGAAGCGCATGATCTCGGTCTCCGAGCGGCCCTTGGGGTCGAAGTCGGACCCGCCCTTGCCGCCGCCGATGGGCATACCGGTCAGCGCGTTCTTGAAGATCTGCTCGAAGCCCAGGAACTTCACGATGCCCAGGTAGACGCTGGGATGGAAGCGCAGGCCGCCCTTGTAAGGCCCGAGCGCCGAGTTGAATTGGACGCGGAAGCCGCGGTTGGTGTGGACGCGGTTGCGGTCGTCCATCCAGTTGACCTTGAAGATGATCTGCCGGTTGGGCTCGCACAAACGCGTGATGATGCCCATGTCGAGGTACTCGGGACGCTTCTTCACGACCGGCCCGAGGCTTTCGAGCACCTCGTGCACTGCCTGGTGGAATTCGATCTCACCGGGGTTGCGACGCACGACGACGTCGAAGGCGTCCTGTAGTTCGCTGATCAGTTCTGCCACGGCGGGCTCCCTCTACTCGGCTAGGCGCAGCGTAGGGCCGGGCTGGTTAACCGAGTGGTGAGGACCAAAAATCGGCGTCAGTCGTCGACGGCGTCCCGGCCCCGGCGGACGATCAGCGGATCCGGCTCGTAGACGACCGAATGGTCCTTGCCCTCGTAGTCGAACTGGTTCAGGAAGGCGCGCATCGCGTTGATCCGGGCACGCTTCTTGTCGTTGCTGCGGATGGTGATCCACGGGGCGCGATCGGTGTCGGTGCGCTTGAGCATCGCCTCCTTGGCCGCCGTGTAGTCCTCCCAGCGGTCGAGGGACTCGAGATCCATCGGCGAGAGCTTCCAGCGCCGCACCGGGTCGATCTGCCGGATCGCGAACCGGGTGCGCTGCTCGCGCTGCGTGACCGAGAACCAGAACTTGGTCAGGTGCGTGCCCGAGTCGATGATCATCTTCTCGAACTGCGGGGTCTGCTCCATGAACAGCTCGTACTGCTCGGGCGTGCAGAAGCCCATCACGCGCTCGACACCTGCGCGGTTGTACCAGGAGCGGTCGAACATGACCATCTCGCCAGCCGTCGGGAAGTGCTCGATGTAGCGCTGGTAGTACCACTGACCGGCTTCGGTCTCGGTGGGCTTGTTGAGCGCGACGACGCGGGCGGCGCGGGGGTTGAGGTGCTCGGTGAACCGCTTGATCGTGCCGCCCTTGCCGGCGGCGTCCCGGCCCTCGAAGAGCAGGATGTGCCGCACCCCGTGATCCTGCCCCCAGTACTGCAGCTTCAGCAGCTCGATCTGCAGCTGGTACTTCTCGTCCTCGTACTCGTCGCGGGGCATCAGGTCGTCGTAGGGGTAGTCCTGCCGCCAGGTCTCGACGGCGCGGCCCCCCGGGTCGATCAGCTCGGGGTCGTCGGAGTCGGTCGGGTCGCCGACGGTGTAGCCCTCGTTGACGAGCTTGTCGATGAACTCGCGCAGGTTCTCGCGCTGGCCCCCCGCGTCCTCGAGCAGGTCGGTGAGGGCGTGCGGTTCGGCCATGATCCCTCCGAAGCGGTCATTCGAGTGGCATCCACCCTAGTGCTTGAGCCGGTCAAGTCCAGTGGACGGCGCCGCTCTACAGTAGGCCGGGTGAACGACAAGCTGGTGTGGATCGACTGCGAGATGACCGGGCTCAACCTGGACACGGACGCACTGGTCGAGGTGGCGGCCCTGGTCACCGACGGCGAGCTCAACGTGCTCGGCGAGGGAGTGGACATCGTGATCCGGCCCTCGGATGACGCGCTCGCCGCCATGGGCGACTTCGTCCGCGAGATGCACACCAAGTCGGGCCTGATCGACGAGTTCGCGGGCGGCGTCACGATGGAGGAGGCGCAGCGGGTCGTGCTCGACTACGTCCGCCAGCACGTCAACGGTCCGCGGCAGGTGCCGCTCGCCGGCAACACGATCGGCACCGACCGCATGTTCCTCGCCCGCGACATGCCCGAACTGGAGCAGTTCCTGCACTACCGCAACGTCGACGTCTCCTCGATCAAGGAGCTCGCCCGCCGCTGGTACCCGCGCGTGTTCTTCAACTCGCCGGTCAAGACGGGCGGCCATCGCGCGCTGGCCGACATCCGCGAGTCGATCGAGGAGCTTCGCTACTACCGGGACGCGATCTTCGTCCCCCGCCCTGGACCCGCGGCGTCCGATCTCGTCGCCATCGCCGCCCGGCACTCCGGTGCTCTGAGCCCCGAGAAGGAGTCAGAGCTGGACGCCGCCGTCGCCGACAGCGAGGGGTGAGTCCCGCTGCTGTCGGCTTCGCCGGACGGCTGTCGGCGCGTCGGCGGGGATTTCACTCGGACGCCGTGGCTGCGATAGTCTGATCCTCGCTGTCGTCCCTCGTGGACGCCGCATGGTGGGTATAGCTCAGTTGGTAGAGCGTCTGGTTGTGGTCCAGGATGTCGCGGGTTCGAGTCCCGTTACTCACCCCAAACGGGTCAGGTGTGAACTTGCGACCAAGGGTCCGCCCTTGGTCGCGGTTCGCGCCTGGCCCATCTTCTTCGCCTCGGCGGCCCAGCTCAGGGCGTCGGCATGGAGGCCGGGGACGCTCAGCCCGTCGTACGGGTTCCGGTAGCCGACGCAGACGTCGTTGTCCTCGTCTATGTAGATCGCCCTGAACAGTGCCTGGTTGCACAGCCTGCGGTTCGCGTCGTCGGCGTGCTCGTAGATGTCGGCGGCGTTCGACAGCAGTTTCAGCGAGTCATCGAGGTTCGCCCGCGCGTCGGCGTAGTGGCCGTGGTGAGCGTTGATCCGATGCTCGATGGTCTCCAACGACGCTGTGATCCGGTCCTGCTCCTTCTTGAGCAGGTCGAGCGGGATGGCTCCGGCGTAGT
>DAIRTI010000123.1:0-9043 GCA_036803965.1 Propioniciclava sp. | reverse complement strand
ACCCCGTTCCACGCCACGCACCCACCCCAACAAACCCCGGTGGATCAGGGCTGAGAACGACGGAACATCCTGAATTGCCGCGCGCCGCGCGGTGTGCAGCTGTGCGACACGCGGCTACAGCGGATGAGGAGCCCTATCAGCGCCGGCCGTCGGATAGCTCCTTCGCGGAGGCTGTGCTAGCCGCACTCGGTCGGCTCGGCCCGCAGCCTTGCCCGATCGATTCGCCAGTTTCCGTCCACGAGGGCGAACTCATAGGTCATCGGCCAGATGGAACATGTCTGACCAGGTTTCGGGCCCCGATCTGCTGCCTGTTCGGTACGCAGCTCCGTGACCGCTATCGCCTCGTCGCCAGTCTGCTCAACCGAGAGGATCTCAAGGGTCACCCAGAAGCTGCTGGCTACCCCCTCCGACCAGGTGCGGAGGTCGCGCATCCGGGACCGCATCGCCGGCGTCAAGAGCTCCCAGGCCTGTTCGTAGACGCCTTGGTTGATCGACTCGCCATGGACCCACAGGATTGCGCCGAGAGTCTCGGCAAGCTCGTCTTCAACGTCCAGAATCAGGTCAAGCGTGTAGTCGTCGGCGGGCGGTTCCTCGCCCTCCAGGTCGCATGGCTCGAGGCCACGTGAGGGCTCGTCAGCCCAAGTTGTCAGTAGGGATCGGAGCCGATCGACTGGGATGGCGTGGTGGAGACCCTCCGCGACCTGCCCGTCGACGAGTGCCGTGCCAAACCAGACCGACGACATCCCCGCCCGCGTCGATCACCGGGCCTCCGCTGTTGCCGGGATTCACCGCGGCGTCGAGGGCCAGCACGTTCTCGATCTCATTACTCGTTGAGCACGATGTCATCCTCGATGGAGCTGATCGCTCCACGGTTCACATGAATCTCAGCCATGCCCAGTGGATAACCGACCACGCCTACCTGGTCGCCCACCTCGACCCCAGACTCCGACAGCACGAGCGGGTCAACTCCCACCCGAGGGGTCAGCCGAAGCAGTGCGGTGTCCTGCCCGGGCTCGGAGTGCACCAGTTCCACGCTGTGCTCGGCGGTCCCGGGGAACTCAATGGAAAGGCTCGAAGCCCCCTCGACCACGTGCGCCGCCGTGAGAATTAGGTCGTCGCTCACCATGAACCCTGAGCCCGCCGCCGCCGGCCGAAACTGCCCCACGGATGCTCGCCATCACGCCCCCTCCGCCCATGACGATCGAAATGTAGCGACGGAGCGGAAACGATAGCTAGAGGCCAGCCCTAGAAAGCACGCATCCATGCCTTCGGGTTCCGTGCGACCCCTCCCCGGAGCCGGATCGACCCGCTTGCGGTGCGTTCCCGGATGCCTGACTTGGTGAAGGCCGCGCTCATCGCCGCACCCGTCGGGGTTCCCACAGCCGCACTGCTCGTAACCCTCTACGACCGCCCGGCGCTCGCCCTCGGCTGCGCGGTAGCGATCGCCACCCTGACCGGGATCGCGTTGAGGGTCGGCCGACGACCCCGGACCTGGTTCCTCGCCGCCGGCTGGGCATGGGTGCTGGCGCTCACCTACGGATGGCCCCTGTAACCAGCACGCCCGAACACCTCGACACCCGCAGCAATCACCCACCCAAAGAACGCACTACTCCGCGACGGCACGGGCGAACCTGCCGGGCGCAGTGCGTCAGCTCGGTGTCGGTGGCTCCGGGTCTCGGTGCTCCTTGTGTGCGTCGTAGGTGTCGATGATGGCTCGGAGGGTGCGGATGCAGGTCTCGTCGCGCCAGTCGGTCATTCGGGTGGCGAGGCTGGATGGCAGGTCGCTGGTGTCGCTTTCGATGTAGGCGGAGCTGAACACGGAGAACCCGACGACGAAGGCGATCAGGGACTGCCATAGTTCGACGGCGTCGTCGTTGGTGAAGCCGAGGGTGGTGAGGAAGACGAGTCCGCCGCCGTCTGCGGGGTCGGTTTCGACGCGGCGTCCTGCGAGTGGGGTGAGGTTGGGGTGGGCGGCGATCACGCGGCGATACTCGGCGAAGATCTGCAGCATCAGTTCCTTCCAGTCGGTGGGCACAGGGCTGGGGATGCGGATCTCGGAGCGCATCCGGATCACCACCCCGTCAAGGAGGGCGTCCTTGTTGGGCAGGTGGTGATAGAGCGAGGCCGCCTCGACGCCCACCTCGGCTGCGAGGCGGCGCATGGTGAGGGCTTCGAGGCCCTCGCTGTCGGCGATCGCGAGGGCGCGGTCGAACAACTCGTCGGTGGTGAGCGGCTGTGTCCTGTGTTTCGACGTGGGCATCGACTTACCTCCGGACTCTTGACCCTAATGACGTTAGGGTACACACTAAGAAGGAGCCTAACAACGTTAGGTACGGTGCGTCGCTCGACGCTCGGGACGATCGAAAGGTTGGGTGCGGTGTCGAAGCGTGTGTTGGTGGGCTATGCCACCGGGACCGGCTCCACGACCGGGGTGGCGGAGGCGATCGGATCCGCCCTCGGGGAGCGAGGTTACGGCGTGGACGTGCGGCCGTTGGGCCAGGTGGACTCGCCGGCAGGCTATAACGCCTGCGTGATCGGCAGCGCCGTGAACGCGGGCGCGTGGCTGCCCGCCGCGACCGACTGGATGCGCGCCCACGCCAAGGCTCTGCGGACGGTGCCGGTCGCGGTGTTCTGCGTCCATGGCATGAACGGCGGCCCGGACGCCAAGCAGACCCGCAAGAGGCTGGCCTACCTCGACCCGGTCCGGGCGGTCCTCACCCCGACCGGGGAGGGCTACTTCCTCGGAACCGGCCCCACCCGGGCCGACACCGGCCCGCTCGCTCGATGGATGTTCAGGACCTTCGGCGGCACCGCGGACGGCGACTCCCGCGACTGGGCCGCTATCCACGACTGGGCCGCAGGAGTGGCACTGTGACCACCGCCCCGCACCTCGTAACCCGGCCTCACCGACTCGACCCGGCCGAGCTCGCACAGTGGCGCCCGATGCTGCAGTTCGGCCGCGTGGGC
This sequence comes from Propioniciclava sp., assembly GCA_036803965.1. Lineage (GTDB taxonomy): Bacteria > Actinomycetota > Actinomycetes > Propionibacteriales > Propionibacteriaceae > Propioniciclava. The sequence continues at coordinate 6,076 of DAIRTI010000123.1, read as the reverse complement.
GCGATCGCCGTCGCCTGCCTCATCCCGCTCCAGGCCGCCGTGTTCCTGATCAGCCCACCCCCGGCATCGGTACAGGACTACTTCACGCTCTTCCAGCACAACCCGCTGCTCGGCCTGCTCGACCTGGACCTCCTGCTCACCCTCGACTACCTCGCCCTGATCCCGCTCTACCTCTCGCTGTACCTGATCGTGCGACGCCGAGCCGCCACCAGCGCGCTGCTCGCGCTCGTGCTCGGCCTGTTCAGCATCGGACTGTTCCTGGTCTCCCGCGAGGCGACGTTCTCGATGTGGCAACTCGCATCCCAGTACGCCGCCACATCCGACCCCGCCCAGCAGGCCGCCCTCCTCGCCGCCGGCCAGTCCCTGCTCACCCTCTACAACGGCGGTACCTTCGGGCTCAGCTACCTGCTCGGCGCCGCCAGCACCCTGCTGTTCTCCTGGCCGATGTGGCGAGGGCGGATTCTCGGCCGGGCCACCGGCCTGGTCGGCCTGATCACCGGACTCGCCATGCTCGTCCCCGCCAACGCCGGCACGATCGGTCTCGTCCTCGCCATGCTCTCCCTGATCCCTACCGCGATCTGGCTCATCCTCCTCGCCCGCGGACTCAACCGTACGGCCAGGGCGACACGCCCCCCGCGACAGTCCTGCGCCTGACAGACCCCCGTGCGGCCGAAACGCACTCCGGGTTGTTGTTCGGGTCAGTCAGCTGTCCACCCGCGCGCTGCGCGCACGGCGCGGCGAGCATCACCGCCGCACACACCCCTCGCAGACCTAGTCCGCAGTTGGATGCAGATGGGGCTGGAGGGGCAGGTGCGACGCGAGGCGTCCATTTTGCAGCTCCGAACGGGCGCCCCGGCAGGGGCACATTGGCTAGCCAGCCAACCGCCCCACCCTCCCGCGACAACGGCTCAACTGTCGCGCACAAGATGCATCCGGTCATCAGCACCCGGCGCGCGCAATCTTTTGGAGAAGCCATGCTGGAACACAGCAGTCAGCGTGCCCTGACGCGATCTGGTGACGGCAGGATGGTCGGCATCTCGTCGGTGAACCAGGCGTACTCAAGGCAGTTGATGTACCCCTGCGCATCGAGCCAAAGGAGCAACTCGCCGATCGCCTCCCCGCGCTCGTCCACGACCGTCGGAGTCGATGGCACCGGACTCGGCACGCCTATGGCGGATGCACACTGGCCGACGACGCGGAGGTCCATCATCGTCACTGGGCCCTCGATGTATTCGACGCCGGCCACCTGGGCGAGCAGCTGCTCGCGGCCAGTGAAGTCGCCCAGATCGAGAAGCCGCTGAACCAGCCCGCGAACGGCATCGGAAGTCGGCACCTGCCCGGCAGTCATACGACGGAGTCGAGGGCCGTCAAACGCACTGTTCTGCCGCACTGCGTAGCCTTCCGGCTGGACCCGTGGCGCACGCTCGCTATTGCCGCGAAGAGTCAGATCCTCGGCGTGAAGCTCGTCCCCCGACGAGGCGTTCCGGGCGCAACAGGACACTTCGCGTTCGCGATCACCGTCACGAGTTTCGTGATCGCGGTTGGTCACGCGAGTCCTTGGGTTCGGGCAGCGTCGGAGAGTCGGCGAGCGCGTTCGCGGTCACGTTCCTCGGTGGGGACCTGGTAGATCATGGCCACGTTGACGGTCGTGTGCCCGAGCAGGCGCATGAGTTCGGCGGTGGTCGACCCACTTTGGGCCGCCATGGTTGCGGCGGTGCGGCGTAGGTCGTGGACGGTCAGGGTCGGACGCTCGATGACGGCGGCGGCGGTCTTGTGGGCGTCCCGAAGGACGGAGTCGTTGAGGGGGGAGGATCCGTCGCCGGCGGGGAAGAGCAGGGCATCCGGTCCTCGCTCGGGGAGACTCGTGGCCCAGGCCTTGACGAGCTCGATCAGGTGCGGCGGGATGGCAACGGTCCGGACGCCGGCTCGCGTCTTGGGTGGGCCGAAGACCCACTGGCGGCTGTGGGCATCGGCGTAGATTCGGTTGACGGTCTGGCGCACGTGGACGACCCCCACATCGAGGTCGAGGTCACGTCGGCGCAGAGCGCGCACCTCACCCGATCGCAGGCCGCACCACCCGGCCAGCAGCAGCGGCATGCGGTGGCGCTCCGGGGCGGCGTCGAGGTAGGCGACCAGCTCGGCCATGGTGAGGGCCTCGCCCTGTCGCCTCGGGGTGGGTTTGCCGGCGTGCTTGAGCCGGCAGGGGTTGCGCTCGATCAGGCCTTCATCCTCGGCGTCGGCGAGGATCGAGTTCAGCAGGTTGTAGGCGTTGCCGTTCTGGGTCGGGTTGTCGGGCAGGCCCGCGTGCCAGGCCGAGACGTCGTCGGGGTTGATGTCGGTCAGCGGTCGGCGCCCGAGGGTGGGCAAGATCGTCAGGCGTAGGAGTTTGCGGTAGTTGTCGAGGGTGGACGGCCGCAGCGGGCGTACGTTTCGCCGGCTTCGGGCGGTGAGCACGCGTTCGGCGTAGGTGGCCAAGGTGAGCGGTTCGGTGCGCCGTTGGGCCTCTTGGGCGGCCTTCTTGGCTCGCTCGCGCGGCGGGGTCCACTCGCCACGGGCCAGCAGCCGGTCTTCTGCCGCGAGCCACGCTTCGGCGTCGATCTTCGCGACGAAGGTGTTGGGTGCGGTGTGTCGCCGGTCGTCCGGGCCGAGGTAGCGGGCGCGGTAACGGCTGCTCGGGAGCTTCTCGATGATGCCCCACTGCCTCTTGCCCACGAGATTCCCCTTCCGCGTCCCGTGGTACGAGCGTGGTATTCGGGAGCGGTAACGAGCCTAACCTTGCCTCGACCTGCGTGGTACTGGCCTGGGCGCAGACCGCCTCTGACTTGGTGTTTTGGCTTGTCAGAGGGGTTCTTCGCTGGTGTCCGAGAGAGGACTTGAACCTCCACGCCCGATAAAGGGCACTAGCACCTCAAGCTAGCGCGTCTACCTATTCCGCCACCCGGACAAGGTGTTCCACCGGTCTCCCGGCAGCCCCGCAACTATAGCAAGGCCCCCGGGCCAAGACGAATCGGCTCAGCCGTCGCCGGCGGCGTCCGGACGCCCCTGGTTCGGCCCGCCGGACACGTCGTCCAGCGCCATGGCGATCTCGACCGGCAACTCGACGTCGTCGAGGCCCAGATAGACCGCCAGCTGCTCCGCGGTCCGCGCACCGAGCAGGGGAGCGGTGACGCCCGGGGCGTCCCGGACCCACAGCGCCGCCACCTCGGCGGGCGCATATCCCAGCCCGTCGGCGGCCTTGGCGACCGCCTCCACGACCGAGCGCGAGCGTGGCTCCAGATACGGCTGCACGTACCACCCGAAGTGCTCCGTGGACGCCCGCGACCCCCGCGGCACCGACGACCGGTACTTCCCGGTCAGCACCCCGCGACCCAGCGGTGAAAAGGGGAAGAACCCCAGCCCGAAGTGGCGCAGGCAGGGCAGCACCTCGACCTCGGCGCGTCGGGCCAGCAGCGAGTACTCCACCTGGGCGCTGACGATCGGCGTCCGGCCGGGGAAGGCCGCCTGCCAGGTCACCGCGGCCGCCGTCTGCCAGCCGACGAAGTTCGACACCCCGGCGTACCGCACCGCCCCCGTCGCCACGGCGTGGTCGATCGCCGCCAGCGACTCCTCCAGGGGCGCCTGTCCCCAGGCGTGCAACTGCCACAGGTCGATGTGGTCGGTGCCCAGCCGCCGCAGCGACCCATGCAGGTCGGCCAGCAGCGCCCCGCGCGAGGTGTCGACGACCCGCTGCCCGTCGCGGATCGCGAAGCCCGCCTTGGTCGCCAGCACCAGATCCGACCGCCGCACGGTCGTCCGCATCAGCTTGCCGAGCATGCGCTCGGCCTCGCCCTGCGCGTACGCGGCGGCGGTGTCCACGAGGTCGCCACCGGCGTCCACGAACGCACGAACCAGACCCCGGGCGTCCTCCATCAGGGTGTCGCGGCCCCAGGTCATGGTGCCGAGCCCGAGGCGTCCGACGCCCAGACCCGACGTCCCGACCGACCGCCGCCTCACCGACTAGACCGCCGCGAGAGCGCCCTGCCACAGCAGGGCCGCGATGAGCAGGCCCACGACGATGCGGTAGATCACGAAGGCGGTGAAGTCGTTGGTGGCCACGAACTTGAGCAGCCAGGCGATCGAGGCGTACGCCACGACGAACGAGACGACGATGCCGACGACCGTCGCCCCCCAGCCGACGCCCGCGCTGATGTACTTCGCCTGCGTGACGGCTTCGAAACCGCCCGCCGCCACCAGCGTGGGGATGCCGAGGAAGAAGCTCATCCTCGTCGCCGTGACCCGGTCGAGGCCCATGAAGAGGCCGCCTGAGATCGTCGCCCCGGAGCGCGAGACGCCCGGGATCAGCGAGATCGCCTGAACCAGGCCGAGCAGCAGCCCGTCGACGACGGTGATCGAGTCCTCGCCGCGGCGCTGCTTGCCGAGCCGGTCGGCGGCCAGCATGACGAGGCCCCAGCCGATGAACGCGGACACGATGACCCACAGGTTGCGCAGGGGGCCCTCGATCTGGTTCTTGAACACCAGGGCGAGCACCGCGGTGACCGCCACGCCGACAATGACTGCCCAGCCCATGCGGTAGTCCGGCCCCCGTCGATCGCGGCTCCGCAGGCCACCGAACCACCCGGACGCGATCCGGACGATGTCGCGCCAGAAGTAGACGATCGCCGCGGCCATGGCACCCACCTGAATGACAGCGGTGTAGGCGGTGACGCCCGGGTCGTCGATGTTCAGGCCCATCAGCTTCTCGACCACGTTCAGGTGGCCCGTGCTCGAGATGGGCAGGAACTCCGTGATCCCCTCCACGATGCCGAGGATGATCGACTGCCACCACTGGAGCATGAGCTCCCCTCTCGTCTGACGCAGGGCCCGCGCCAGCCTACCGGTGGCCTCTGGAGAGTCCGCCGAGCCGCGCCAGCTACGCTGAACGGGCCCACACGAGAGGAGCGTCCACATGCTCGCCTGGCAACGCCCCGAGATCCCGGTCCTGCCGCCGTCGCCCGGACGCCCGTGCGTCCACGACACCGCGTCCGGCGGGCTGGTCAGGGTCGGTCCGGACGCCGGCGCGGCCCGCATGTACGTGTGCGGCATCACCCCCTACGACGCCACGCACCTCGGCCATGCGAACACCTACGTCGCGTTCGACCTGCTCAACCGCGCCTTCCGCGACAGCGGGCTCGACGTGGTCTACACGCAGAACGTCACCGACGTCGACGACCCGTTGCTCGAGCGCGCGGACGCCACCGGCGTCGACTGGGAGGAGCTGGCCGCCGGCCAGACCGAACTGTTCCGCGCTGACATGGAGGCCCTCAACGTCATCCCACCCGACCACTACATCGGTGCTGTCGAGTCGATCCCTCTGGTGGTCGACCTCATCGGCCGCCTCACCGAGGCTGGCCTCGTCTACCCCGTCGACGACCCCGAATACCCCGACCTCTACTTCTCGTGCACCCAGGCGAAGGGCTTCCTGACCGAGTCGCACCTCGACGTCGAGGCGGCACTGGCGATCTTCGGCGAGCGCGGCGGCGACCCCGACCGTCCGGGCAAGCGCCACCCGCTCGATTGTCTCGTCTGGCGCCTGGCCCGCGACGGCGAGCCGAGTTGGCCATCCGAGCTGGGCCGTGGGCGTCCCGGCTGGCACATCGAATGCACCGCGATCGCGCTGGAGCACCTCGGCGAGAACTTCGACGTCCAGGGCGGCGGCTCCGACCTCATCTTTCCCCACCACGAGATGTGCGCGGCCGAGGGCACGGCGGCGACCGGACGCCCCTTCGCGCGCGCGTTCGTGCACGCCGGCATGGTCGGCTACGACGGCGAGAAGATGAGCAAGTCGAAGGGCAACCTCGTGCTGGTGTCCCAATTGCGGGCCGCCGGCGAGGACCCGATGGCCATCCGGCTCGCCCTGCTCGCCCGCCACTACCGCGACGACTGGGAGTGGACGGACGCCGACCTCGCGGCCGGACGCGAGCGCCTCGCGCTCTGGGGCCTCGCCTCCCAGCAGGACGCCGGACTGCCCGCCTCCGACGCGATCGCCGCCATGCGTGCGGCGCTCCGCGACGACCTGGACGCCCCGGCCGCCCTCGCC
>DAIRTI010000122.1:0-9049 GCA_036803965.1 Propioniciclava sp. | reverse complement strand
CTAGGCTGGCCGCACCATGACCAAGACCCACGCGGAGATCGCCGCCGAACTGCAGTCCCGGTGGCCCGAGAACAGGATCGGCCCCAGCCTCGCGCGCATCGAGGCGCTCTGCGACCTGCTCGGCTCGCCCCAGGACGCCTACCCGGTCATCCAGATCACCGGCACCAACGGCAAGGGCAGCACGGCCCTGATGATCGAGTCGTTGCTGCGCGCGCTCGGCCTGCGCACCGGACGCATCAGCTCCCCGCACCTGGCCGACCTCACCGAGCGCATCGCGATCGACGGCGTCCCGATCGATCCGGACGCCTTCGACGAGCTCGTCGACGAGTGCCGGCCCTACGTGGAGATGGTGGACGCCGAGGCCATCGACGGCATTCCCATGACGTTCTTCGAAGTCATGACGGGCCTGGCCTACGCGGCCTTCGCCGCCGCCCCCGTGGACGTCGCCGTCGTCGAGGTCGGCCTCGGCGGCACCTGGGACGCCACCAGCGTCGCCGACGCGCAGGTCGCCGTCCTCTGCCCGGTCGACCTCGACCACACCCACATCCTGGGCCGGACGCCGGTCGAGATCGCCCGCGAGAAGGCCGGCATCATCAAGGAAGGCGCCACCGCGGTCGTCGCCCACCAGCGCCCCGACGTGGCCGAGGTGATCGCCGAGCGCTGCCACGAGGTGGGTGCCCGGCTGGTCGCCGAGGGCGACGGCTTCGTCCTGCTCGACCGCCGCCTGGCGGTGGGCGGCCAGGTGATCCGCATCGAGGCCGGAGGCGGACCCGTCGACGACATCCTGCTGCCCCTGTTCGGCGAGCACATGGCCCACAACGCAGCCCTCGCAGTGGCCGCCGTCGAGGCGTTCCTGGGCGGTCAGCCGCTGGCGCCCGACGTTATCGCCGAGGGGCTCGGGGCGGTCGTCGCCCCGGCTCGCCTCGAGGTCATCCACCGCGCGCCCACCGTCGTCCTCGACACCTGCCACAACCCGCACGGCGCGCGGGCCACGATCGACGGCGTCACCGAGGCCTTCGACTTCGATCCCCTGATCGGCGTCACCGCGATGATGTCCGACAAGGACGTCGACGGCGTCCTGGAGATCTTCGCCGAGCGGATGGCGTCCATCGTCTGCACCGGTGTGGCGTCCACCTCGCGCGGCCTGCCGCCGGTCGAGCTCGCGGCCCGCGCCGAGGAGATCTTCGGAGCCGGGCGCGTCCACACCGCCGCCACCATGGCCGACGCCATCGACACTGCGATCGCCCTCGCCGACGACGCGGGGGCCGGCGCGGGCGTCCTGATCGCGGGGTCGGTCATCGCGGCCGGCGAGGCTCGGGCGCTCCTCGTCCGCGACAGCTTGGACGCCGACCCAGCGGAGGAGCGCCCGTGAGGCTGCGCTCCGGCAACCCCATGACGAATGCCCTGGCGGTGCTGCTGCTCTTCGAGGCCGTCGTGTTCGCCCTGGCCATCCCCGGCATGATCGCGGTCTCCGGCGTACCGACGGCGACGGCGTCCGGGATCGGCGGAGCGGCCGTCGTGCTGGCGCTGGTCTCGGCCGCCACCGTGCGGCGCGGACCGGGCTTCTACCTCGGCTGGCTGACCCAGCTGGCGGCCCTCGCGCTGGGGTTCGGGACGCCCTACATGTTCGCCGTCGGCGGGGTCTTCGTGCTGCTGTGGATCGTCACGTTCGTCCTCGGAAAGCGCCTGGACGCCTCCCGGTAGTCTTCGGCCATGACCGATCCCCAGAAGACCCTGGTGCTCATCAAGCCGGACGCCGTCCGTCGCGGCCTGGTCGGCGAGATCCTCCGCCGCTACGAGGCCAAGGGTCTCTCGATCGACGCGCTCGAGATGCGCACGATCGACGCCGCCTTCGCCGATCGCCACTACGCCGAGCACGTGGAGAAGCCCTGGTACCCGCCCCTGCGCGCCTTCGTGACGTCTGGCCCGCTGGTCGCGCTCGTGCTGAGCGGCGACCGGGCGATCGACGCGGTGCGTTCGATCAACGGGGCCACGGATGGCGTGGCCGCCGCCCCGGGATCGATCCGCGGCGACCTGTGCCTGTCGAACCGCGAGAACGCCGTGCATGCGTCGGACTCGCTGGAGTCCGCCGCCCGCGAGCTGGGCCTGTGGTTCCCCGCCCATGTCTGACCAGCAGTACCCGCAGGAGCCGCAGCAGCCGGACGCCGAACCCCAGCCCACGCAACAGCCGTATTCCGCTCAGGCGCCCTACCCGGGCCAGGCGACCCCGCCGCAGCCGTACGCCGGCGGGCCGACGTACGGTCCGGCGCAGTACGGGCAGCAGCCCTATCCCGGCCAGCCTTATGCGCCGCAGCCGTACCCACCGGCGCAATACGGCCAACAGCCGTACCCTCCGGTCCTGGTCGACCCGGCGCTGGTGACAGCGCTGCCGGTCGAGGAGCGCAGCCATCCCTTCTTCTTCCGGACGCCCGCGTGGCGCTGGTGGAAGCCGATCGTGGCGGCGCTGGTCACGGCACTGATCGCGACGGTGCTCCTGACGGTGCCGCCGCTCATCGGCATGGTGCTGGACGGCACCGACTTCAGCGAGATCGCCAACACGGGCGAACTGGTACTCGGCCCGTGGGGCTTCCTCGGCAACAACGTCGGCCTGGCTCTCGCGATCCCGCTGGCGATGCTGATGCAGTGGGCGTTCTTCGGCCAGCGGCCCAAGTGGCTCTCCTCGGTTCAGGGCGGGTTCCGCTGGCGCTGGTTCGGCAGATGTGTCGCTGCCGTCGCTCCGATCTGGCTGGTAATTCTGGGCATCGAGTACGCGCTGACCGGCCTGCCGCCCGACATCCACGTCCGGCCGTACACCGTGTTGCTGGTGATCGGCATCCTGCTCACCACGCCCCTGCAGTCGGCTGGCGAGGAGTACCTGATGCGCGGGCTGGAGCAGCGGCTGGTGGCGTCCTACTTCAAAGTGGAGACCGTCGGCTGGGTGGTCGCGACGATCGTATCCTCCCTGACATTCATGGTTCTGCACGGCGCCGCAGACCCGTGGCTCAACGTCTTCTACTTCACCTTCGGTGCGATCGCCTCCTGGCTGACGTGGCGCACGGGCGGGCTGGAGGCGTCCGTCGCGATCCACGTCGTCAACAACGTGCTCAGCGAGGCGTTCATGCCCTGGACCGACTTCAGCGGCATGTTCGACCGAAGCGCGGGCTCGGCGGACGCCTCGGTTCTGATCAACGTCGGCGTGCTGGTCATCGCCGGCGGGCTGCTCACCTGGCTCGCCCGTCGTGGCCGGGTGGTGGCGAGAACCGCCCCCGGCGCCGAGGACGTCGCGCGCGCCCAGGCGGCGGCGCTGTCCGCCTGGGGGGCCTTCCCCGGGTATAGATCGCCGTAAGTTCTTGCTACTGTCGCGAGAGTAGGCCGAACTTTCGCCGAGTTTGACGGATCGTCCGCGCGGCCGTTTCGGTTGCCGTACTTTTCATGCCATGGCCAAACCCCAATACGAGTTCATTCCAGGACCGACCGGGCCCCAGGTGCGCATCGAGGCGCGGGGCCAGGAAGTCCTCAACGTCCCGGAACTCAACCGGGGCACCGCTTTCACCTGGCCCGAACGGCACGCACTGAAGCTCACGGGCCTCCTCCCGCCCGGCGTCGCCACCATCGAGGCCCAGGTGCGCAGGTGCTACGAGCGCTACTGCGCCCAGTCCGACAACCTGGCGAAGTACGCCTACCTCGCGGCGCTCCGCGACCGCAACGAGGTGCTGTTCTACCGCCTCCTGAGCGAGCACATCGAAGAGATGATGCCGATCATCTACACCCCGACCATCGGTGAGGTGATCCAGCGGTTCAGCCAGGGCTTCAACAAGCTGCGGGCCGTCTTCACCTGCGTCGACTACCCCGACCAGATCGAGATCGACTTCGACAACTTCGACGTCGCGCCCGAAGACTGCGACCTCATCGTGGTCACCGACTCCGAGGGCATCCTGGGCATCGGCGACCAGGGCATCGGCGGCGTCCAGATCACGCTGGGCAAGCTGGCCGTCTACACGGCGGCCGCCGGGATCGACCCCCGCCGCGTGATCCCGGTCGTCATCGACGTCGGCACCGACAACATGGAACTGCTCTACGACGAGTTCTACCTGGGCGCCCGGCACAGCCGCGTCCGGGGCGAGGCGTACGACCGGTTCATGGACACGTTCGTCGAGACCGTCACCCGGAAGTACCCCCATGCGCTGCTGCACTGGGAGGACTTCGGCGCCGACAACGCCCATCGTGTCCTCGAGAAGTACCGCGACAGGTGCTGCTCGTTCAACGACGACATCCAGGGCACCGCGGCCGTCGTGATGGCCGCCGTCCTGGCCGGCGTCAAGACGGTGGGCCACAAGCTGCGCGAGCAGCGCGTCGTGATCTTCGGCGCCGGCACGGCGGGCGTCGGCATCGCCGACCTGCTCCGCGACCGCATGATGCGCGAGGGCATGAGCAAGGAGGAGGCGTCCAGGAACTTCTGGTGCCTGGGCAGCCGCGGGCTGATCCACACCGGCCTGGGCGACCGCATGCGCGACTTCCAGCGCCCGTACGCCCGCGATGCCCGCGAGCTCAGCTCCTGGGGCGTCGCCGACATGGACAACATCGACCTGCTCGAGGTCGTGCGCAACGTCCAGCCGACGATCCTCATCGGCACGTCGGCGCGCTCGGGCGCGTTCACCGAGGACATCGTCAAGGAGATGGCGGCCCACGTCGAGCGGCCGATCATCCTCCCGCTGTCCAATCCCACCTCGCGTGCGGAGGCCTTCCCGGCCGACATCATCGAGTGGACCGAGGGCCGCGCGCTCGTGGCGACCGGCTCGCCGTTCAAGCCCGTCGACTACAACGGGATCCGCTACGAGATCGCGCAGGCCAACAACGCGCTGGTCTTCCCCGGCCTCGGCCTGGGCGTCATCGTCAGCCGGGCCACTCGGGTGTCCGATCGCATGATCGCGGCGGCCGCCGAGGCTGTGGCCGAGATCCAGGGCGTCGTGCCGCGTGGCAAGTCGCTGCTGCCGTCGGTCAACCACCTGCGGATGGTCTCCGGCACAGTGGCCGTCAAGGTTGCGCAGACCGCGTACACCGAAGGCCTGTCGACGATCAAGCTCGACAGCCCGGTGCAGGACGTCTACGAGGCCATGTGGCAGCCGACCTACCCGAGGATCCTGCTGCCCGAGGGCGACTGGCGCGACTACGACGAGGAGAAGGCGCGCGAGCGCCACGAGGCCAAGCTGAAGGCCGCGGCAGAGCGGACGGGCCCAACGCCGTCCGCCGAGCAGCCCAAGCCTGAGGCGCCCGCCAAGCCGGCCGCCAAGGCGGCAGCGAAATAACCACGAGCGCGGGTGCGGGTAACCTCTGATCGCCATGATCGATCAGATGCCCGCACCCGCGTCGTTGTACGACCGGCTCGAGCCCCTGCTGGCCAGCGTTGCCAAGCCGGTGCAGTACGTGGGCGGCGAAGTCAACTCCGTCGTCAAGAACTGGTCGGACGCCGACGTGCGCTGGGTGCTCATGTACCCGGACGCCTACGCCGTCGGCCAGCCCAACCAGGGCCTGGCGATCCTGTACGAGGTGCTGAACGAGCGTGACTGGATCCTCGCCGAGCGCACCTTCTCGATCTGGCCCGACCTCGCCGAGGCCATGCGCCACGAGGGCCTGACGCAGTTCACCTGGGAGAGCCACCGGCCCGTCGCGGCCTTCGACATCCTGGGCATCAGCATTGCGACCGAGCTGGGGTACACGAACCTCCTCGCCGCGCTGGACCTGGCCGGCCTCCCGCTGCACGCCGCCGATCGCCGTGGGGACGACCCGATCGTCCTGGTCGGCGGCCACGCCGCGTTCAACCCCGAGCCCATCGCCGACTTCGTGGACGCCGTCGTCCTGGGCGACGGCGAGCCCGCGGCGCTGGCGGTCTCAGAGACCATCCGGGCCTGGAAGGCGTCCGGACGCCCCGGCGGCCGCGCCGGCCTGCTCGCGCGGCTGGCGTCCACGGGCTGTTACGTGCCGGCCTTCTACGACGTCGCCTACGCCCCGGACGGCCGGATCGACTCCGTGCGACCGAACCGCTCCGGCGTCCCCGAGCGCGTCGAGAAGCACACCCTGGAGGACCTCGACGACTGGCCCTACCCCAAGGCCCCGATCGTGCCCCTGGCCGAGACCGTGCACGAGCGCTACTCGGTCGAGATCTTCCGCGGCTGCACGCGCGGCTGCCGGTTCTGCCAGGCGGGCATGGTGACGAGGCCCGTCCGCGAGCGCACGGTCGAGGCGGTCGGGTCGATGGTCGCCTGCGGGCTGGCGTCCACCGGCCTGGAGGAGGTCGGCCTGCTGTCGCTGTCGAGCGCCGACCACTCCGAGATCGGCGAGATCTCGTCCGGACTCGCGGCGCGCTACGCCGGCACGAACGTCTCGTTGTCGCTTCCGTCGACCCGCGTGGACGCCTTCAACGTCTCCCTGGCCGCCGAACTCGCCCGCAACGGACGCCGTTCCGGCCTCACGTTCGCCCCCGAGGGCGGCTCTGAGCGCATGCGCCGGGTCATCAACAAGGGGGTCGACGAGGACGACCTCATCGACACCGTGACCACGGCGTTCGCCAACGGCTGGCGCAGCGTCAAGCTCTACTTCATGTGCGGCCTTCCGACCGAGACCGACGACGACGTCCTCGGGATCGCCGACCTGGCTGCCCGTGTCGTCGAGGCCGGACGCCGCGCGTCCGGTCGCCGGGACGTCGGCTGCACGGTCAGCATCGGCGGGTTCGTGCCCAAGGCCCACACGCCGTTCCAGTGGGCGGCGCAGGCGGACGCCGAGACGATCGACCGGCGGATCCGGCTGCTCCGCGAGCGGATCAGGGCCGACCGGCGCTACGGCCGCGCGATCACCCTGCGTTACAGCGACGGACGCACCGGCGTCGTCGAGGGCCTGCTGAGCCGCGGCGACCGCCGGCTCGGACGCGTCATCGAGGCGGCGTACCGTTCGGGCTGCGTCTTCGACGGCTGGAGCGAGTACTTCAGCTACGAGCGCTGGCTCGAGGCCGCGGCGTCCGCGCTGGACGGGGTCGACCTCGCCTGGTACACCACCCGCGAGCGGGACGCCGACGAGGTGCTGCCCTGGGACCATCTCGACCTCGGCCTCGACCGCGACTGGCTCTGGGACGACTGGCAGGACGCCCTCGCCGAGGCGCTCCGGCCGGACTGCCGCTGGTCCGGCTGCTACGACTGCGGCGTCTGCACCTCGCTGGGCACGCAGACCCAGGTCGGCCCGTCCGGTAAGCACCTGCTGCCACTGGCGGTCGCGCGATGAACGGACGCCTCCCCGCGGCCGTCTGCTGGGACTTCGACGGCACCCTCATGGACACCGAGGTCGTCTGGCACCGGGTCGAGACCGCCTTCGTACGCGAGCACGGGGTGGAGCTGCCGGCCGACTCCCAGGAGCACACGATCGGCGGCACCATGGACCACACGGCCGCCTACCTGCGCGCGCTGACGGGCGCGGCGGCGTCCGTGGCCGAGATCGGCGCCGAACTGTGGGCTCGCTGCATGGCCGAGTTGGCCGCCGCGCCGATCCCGTGGCAGCCGGGGGCGCGCGAGCTGGTGCACGAGCTGAGGGCGCGCGGCGTGCCCCAGGCGATCGTGTCGACCTCGCACCGCGACTACCTCGACATCGTGCTGCGCCGCCTCGCGCCCAGCCCGTTCTCGGTGATCGTCTCGGGCGACGACGTCGCCTGTCACAAGCCCGATCCCGAGCCGTACCTGCGGGCCTGCGACCTGCTCGACGTGCCGCCGGCGTCCGCGCTCGTGGTCGAGGACTCGCGGGTGGGGGTCGCGTCCGGGCTGGCCGCGGGATGCGTCGTCCTCGCGGTGCCGACCGTGAGCGAGTTCCGTCCGGGGCCGCGGCTGGCCGTCACCTCGGGCCTGGGGGGCCTGGACGCCGACCTCCTCGTCGCGCTGTTCGACAGCGCGGGGGAGCGCGCGTGAGCGAGGCGGCGGGCAAGGCGTCCCGGCGCAACCCACCCCAGCAGCCGCCGCCGGTCCAGCGGCTCGAGTTGCGCTACTGCAAGAGCGGACGCGCGCGGTTCGCGTCCCACCGCGACGTCGCCCGGGCACTGGAGCGGGCGCTGCGGCGGGCGGGCGTCCCGATGGCCTACTCGTCCGGGTTCAGCCCGCATCCGCGCATCTCGTACGCCGGGGCGTCCGCGACGGGCGCCGCCACCGAGGCCGACTACCTGGAGCTCGCGCTCGCGCGGCGCTGCGAGCCGGCCTGGGTGCGGGACGCCCTGACCGAGGCGCTTCCCGAGGGCATCGACGTGCTCGACGTCGTGGAGCGGGCCGAGGCCGGCGGCGTCCCCTTGGCGCGGCGCCTGACGGCCTCGCTGTGGCACATCGACGTTGCCGGACCGTCGGCTGGCGTCGTCCGCGCCGCGGTGGACGCCCTGCTGGCCCAGGACGAGGTCGTCGTGGAGCGGCTGGTGAAGGAGGGCGTCCGGAGGTTCGACGCGCGCGCCGCCGTGCTGTCCTTGGACGCCGACGAGGCGGGCGGGCTCGTGCTGGCCCTGCGGCACGAGACGCCGCTGGTCAGGCCCGACGACGTCGTCTCGGCGCTGCAGCGGGTCGAACCGCGATTCGTCCTGAGCCGGCCGGCGCTGCAGACGCGGCTCGCGCAGGGGGAGTGGCGGGACGGCCGGATCGCCGGCCCGTTCGAGGTTTGAGGGGGACGCGCCCGCGTCCACAAGTGGGCTGACGGGTCCGATCGTGCGATACTGGGCGGCAGGTGAGGACAGCCAGTTCTCGTGACGCAGGTAGCCCGGGGTGTGAAGTCGGGTGAAGCCGCCTGTGCCCGACCGCGACGACGTCATCGACCGCGGGGGCGAGCGCGACGCCTGTGTGCAACCGAAAGCTTTGTCGCCTCGGCGACCATGCAGTGGGCAGTTGCGGCTGCCCGAAGGAGAGCCACATGCTCGACACAGACGTTCCTATTCCTCCGTCCGACGACGCCGTTTCTCAGGCCGAGGCATCATCGCAGGCCGCCGAGGTCGCCACGCCGCCGCGCCGACGGCGCGCCGCGAGCCGGCCGGCCGGGC
>DAIRTI010000121.1:0-9059 GCA_036803965.1 Propioniciclava sp. | reverse complement strand
CGATGTGGTCGCCGCCCTGGACGATCGCGTAGTTGTTGAACATGCCGCCGCTGGACGCGCACACACCCATCGCCATGACCCACTTGGGGTTGGGCATCTGGTCGTAGACGGTGCGCATGATCGGCGCCATCTTCTGGCTGACGCGGCCCGAGATGATCATCAGGTCGGCCTGGCGCGGCGAGGCGCGGAAGACCTCCTGGCCCCAGCGGCCGGCGTCGAAGCGCGGGGCGCCGAAGGCCATCATCTCGATGGCGCAGCAGGCCAGCCCGAACGTGCACGGCCAGAAGGACGCCTTGCGCATCCACCCGGCGACCGCCTCGATCGTCGTCAGCAGGACGCCCTCGGGAACCTTGTCCTCAAGTCCCATGTCTTCAGCCCTTCTGTCTCAGTCCCAGTCGAGTCCGCCGCGGCGGAAGACGTAGATGTACGCGATGAACACGGTCACGACGAACAGGATCATCTCGATCAGGATGAAGAGGCCCTGCCCGTACCGGTCGAACGAGACGGCCCAGGGGTAGAGGAACACCATCTCGATGTCGAAGACGATGAACAGCATGGCCGTGATGTAGTACTTCACCGGGAAGCGCCCGCCGCCCACCGGCTGCGGCGTCGGGTCGATGCCGCACTCGTAGCTGGAGTACTTGGTCTTGTTGAAGCGCCGCGGGCCGATGAACAGCGACGCCAGCACCATGAGACCCAGCAGGGCGGCCGAGACGAACAGGACGCCGAGGATCGGAACGTAGGGGCTCATAGCGCCCATCCCTTCTGAGAACTGTTCATGCCGAGGGCACCACCCTGGTCGCGGCGGTGATCACCTTGTCCATCCAATCACCATCACGGGTGTCGTACAGGTGGGCGAGGAGCTTGTGGACGAATCTCATGAGCGTCGGGCGAGGCAGGCCGTACTCGACGCAGAGCCGCATGACCTGGGGGTGGTTGATCAGGCGCACGAACGTGCCGCCGAGGCGGAAGTATCCGCCCAGTTCGGCCTTGAGCCGGGTCTCGTAGCCCTGCAGCGCCTTCTCGGCGCTGGAGGTGCCGGGGCCACGGTAGTGGGCCTCGGCGACGGCGTCCGCCGCCAGCTCGGCCGACTCCATGGCGTACGCGATGCCCTCGCCGTTGAACGGGCTGATCATGCCGCCGGCGTCGCCGACCAGCAGCAGGCCGTCGGCGTAGGCGGGCTGGCGGTTGAAGCTCATCGGCAGCGCCGCGCCCTTGACCGGCTCGGTGACGGCGTCCCAAGACAGGCCCCACTCCTCCGGCGCCCCCCGCAGCCAGCGCTCGAGCATCTCGCGGTAGTCGACCTTCCCCAGCTGGGCCTTGTTGGTGCCGACGGTGCCGAGGCCGACGTTCATCGTGCCGTCGCCGAGCGGGAACGCCCACCCGTAGCCGGGCAGCAGGTTGGACTCGTTGGGGCGGCCGTCCCAGAGCTGGAGCCACGACTCCATGTACTCGGTGTCGTGCCGCGGGGAGGCGACGTAGGTGCGGACGGCCACGCCCATCGGCCGGTCCTCGCGGGTGGTGCGGCCCATCCGCACCGCGACGCGGGACGAGTTGCCGTCGGCGGCGATCACGAAGGGGGCGCTGAAGAAGCGGTCATCCCTGGTGCGGACGCCGCAGATGCGGCCGGCGGCGTCGGTGACCGGCTCGGTGACCTGGGCGCCCGTGTAGAGGCGCGCGCCGCCCGCCACGGCGTGCTCGGCGAGGATTTGGTCGAGCTCGGTGCGCCGGCGGGCGAGGCCGAAGCTGGGGAACGTCTCGAGCTCGGGCCACGGCAGGACGAAGGGGGCGACGCGGCCGCCGTAGACCCGCAGGCCGTGGTTGTGGATCCAGCCGGCCTCGGTCGACACGTCGAGGCCCATGCGGATCATCGCGCGGGTGCAACGCGGGGTGAGCCCGTCGCCGCACACCTTGTCGCGCGGGAACTCCGCCTTCTCCAGCAGCGAGACGGTCAGGCCCCGGGAGGCCAGGTAGCGAGCGGCGGTGGAACCGCCCGGACCCGCGCCGACGACGATGGCGTCCGATTCGATGACGCCACCGGTCATCAGTCACGCCTCCTCGTCGTCGGGGGTCAGTCCTGCCAGGGCGGCAGGGAGCATGTCGGGCACAGTCTAGGGCAGTCGGGTCGGCGTCCTGCGGAACGGACCGCGCCGCGGGAACGGGCCTGAGACGGGGGGTCGCGAACGCGGGTGGGTGCGTGGGCCGGCTCGCCGTATCCTCGTCCTTCGTGACTTCCGGACAGACGCCGCCGCCCCTGCACGCCCGCACGGTGCAGATCGACGATCCCGGCGACCTGCTGGCCCGGCTGGCGGGGGCGTCCGACGTCGCCTGGATCCGCCGCGGGGACGGCATGGTCGGCCTCGGTGTCGCGGCGCGGGCCGAGGTCGACTCGATCGAGGTCGGCGACCGCTGGTGGGCCGACCTGGCCGGACGCATCGCCCACACCAGCGAGCTCCCGGACGCCTGGGGCGTCGGCCCGGTCGCCTTCGGCTCGTTCGCCTTCGACCCGGGCCACACCGCGGCCCGTTCGGTCCTGGTCGTGCCCAGCGTCGTCGTCGGACGCCGTGGCGGCCGGTCCTGGCTCACGACGGTCGGGGTGTCGGACGCCCCTGCCGCGCTGCCGCCGGTCGCTCCCCCGGCCCCCGCTCCCGGACGCGTCGACCTCGCCCCGGGCCCGCTGGACGCCGCGGGCTACGCCGCGGAGGTGGCCCGGCTCGTCGCGGCCATCAACGCCCCCGACGGCGAGCTGGCCAAGGTGGTGCTCGCGCGCGCTGTGCGCGCGACGGCCGAGCGCCCGGTGCTGGCCCGCTGGCTGGCCGCCAGGCTGGCGTCCGACTACCCCAGCTGCTGGACCTACCACGTGGAGGGGCTGGTCGGGGCGTCGCCGGAGATGCTGATCCGCGCCGAGGGCGGGCTGGCGACCTCGCGGGTGCTGGCCGGGACGATCCGGCGCAGCGACCCGTCGCAGGACGAGGCGCTGGCCGAGGCGCTGTCGGGCTCGGGCAAGGACCTGGAGGAGCACGAGCTGGCGGTCGAGTCGGTGGCGGAAGCCCTGCGGCCGTTCTGCTCGGGCATGAACGTGCCGGACGCGCCGTTCGTGCTGCAGCTGCCCAACGTGATGCACCTGGCGTCCGACGTGACGGGTGTCATGACCCGTGCGGTGTCGTCGCTGACGCTGGCCGGACGCCTCCACCCGTCGGCGGCCGTCTGTGGCACGCCCACGGACGCCGCCCTGGCCGCCATCGCCGAGCACGAGCGGCTCGACCGTGGGCGCTACGCGGGTCCGGTCGGCTGGATCGACACGCGCGGCGACGGCGAGTGGGCGATCGCCCTGCGCTGCGGCCGGATCGACCCGGACGACCCCCGCTCCATCACGCTGTTCGCCGGCTGCGGCATCGTCGGCCGGTCGCGTCCGACGGCCGAGGTCGCCGAGACCGAGGCCAAGCTCGCCCCCATGCTGGACGCCCTCGGCGTCCCGGACTCGCTGCTGGCGATGGACGTGCTCAGCGCTGGGGACGCGCGATCTTGATCTTCTGACCGTTCGCGGTCGCGGCTTTGGCCTCGTCGGCCCGGCGCTTCTCCTCCTTCGCCTGCTCCTGCAGGTCGCCCATGTCGAGGCCGAGCAGGAAGTAGACGAGCAACGCGATGCCGAGCGAGACCCAGATCGGGGCGCCGAGCATGAGCGGGGCGGTGACGGCGGCGCAGACGTCGATGCCGCGGAACAGGTTGAAGATCAGCGACGGCGGCATCGCGCCGGCGTTGGTCGCCATCATCGGCGTGTTGAAGTCGGTCTGCTTCGCGGTCTGCCAGCGCACGGCGCCCAGGAGGCCGGCGATCGCGATGGCGGCGGAGGTCATGATGGCGTCCGCGATCGAACGCACGGGACCGCCGGCGATGCCGAGAACGGCGGGGGTGACGGCGACCATCCACACCGCGGCCAGGATCGCCGGGACGATCATCGTCGCGTTGCGCAGCTGCCGGGTCGAGAACGGGAACGTGCGCGCCAGGCCGCCGGTGCGGCTGAGGACGCGCAGGCTGCCGAAGAACGGCACGAGCGCGGCGACCAGGGCGAGCGCCGCCAGGAACGGCATGACGAACGAGAGCCCGAGGGCGTCCGCGGCGTACGGGACGAGCGCCGACGCGATCAGGGCGATGAACGGCTTGGGGAACCGCACCAGCCGCTGCACGTCGCGCCACACCAGCGCCTGGACGCCGACGCCGCGGCCCTTGGTCGGCTTGACGTGGCCGCGCTCGACGGCCTCGCGCTCGACGAGGATGTCGCGGGCCAGGCCCAGGTCGAGGGCGAACATCGCGCCCTGCATGCCAGAGACCAGCGAGCCGCCCGAGACCAGGCGCGCGCGCCGGATCTCGTTGAGGCGCCGGTGCGCGGCCAGGGCGAACACGATCGCCAGGACGCCGCCGGCGACCGCGATCACCCAGGGGGCCGTGGCGAGGGACGCCGTGACGAGGGCCGCGCGTCCGGCGGCGATCAGCACCATCCAGATCACGACCACCGCGGCCGAGACCGCGAACACGGTCTGGAGGGCGCGCAGCAGGATGCGCCGCTCGTAGGTCTGCTCGAACGCGGCCAGGGCGATGAGCGCGGACGCCGTCGCTCCCGTTGCGAGCGCCCAGGCCACGATCGTCAGCGCCGCCGCGCCCGTGAGCAGGGCCAGCAGCGCGCCGGCCAGGGTGCCGATGGCGAAGGCGCCGGCAACCGCACCCCACAGGCGGGGGCCGAGCAGGCGGGTCCGCGAGATGGGGGCCTCCATCAGCCAGGAGCCCTCGGCGGCCGACGCCAGCACCGGGCCCATGATGCGCGCGGCGGCCAGCGCGATCGTGCCGGCCGCGAAGACGACGGCCCACGGCAGCAGGGAGCGCCCGGTGACGCAGCCCTGGGTGGTGCAGCTGGCCGCGTTCTGCGACGAGTTGATCAGCAGGTTCACGATCATGGCGCCGATCAGGGCCAGGCTGAACAGCGCGAAGTAGGCGTCGCCGAGGACCTGCCCGATCGTGCGGGACGCGCGTCCGTGCCGCCAGTCCTTCATCAGGCTGTGCAAGGACTTCTCGTCGACGGGCAGCGGCTCGGCGTCCGGGAGGAAGTGGAAGCCCCAGTCGCGCCCGGCGAACGGCGCGTACTCCGAGCCGGGCGCGTCGGCGTCCGTGCCGGGAGCGGGGGCCGCGCCGGGGGCGTCCTGCTTCAAGGCGTCCGGGCGAGACTGACCGGCGGACCGGATCAGCTTCTTCGACTTCTTACTCACCCTCGGCCTCCGGGCCGGACGCGGCGGCGGTCTCGCGGCGCGGTCCGCTGAGCTGGAGCGTGCGGGTGGCGACGGTGGAGACCAGGTGCGGCTCGTGGCTGGCCATCACGATCGCGAGGCCGCGCTGCCGCTCGGCCACGAGGCGGTCGGCGAGCCAGGCGACGCCCTCGACGTCGAGGCGCTGCTCGGGCTCGTCCAGGATCAGCAGCTTGCGCGGCCGGACGAACGCCGTAGCCAGCGCGAGACGCCGGCGCTGGCCGGAGCTCAGCGTGCCCGGCAGCTGGCCCGACTGGGGCACCAGCTGCACCTCCTCGAGGATGGCGTCGACCGAGTCCTCGGGGTCGGGGATGCCGTGCGCGCGGGCGAGCAGGTCGAGGTGCTCGACGACGCTGAGGTCGGGGAAGAAGTCGAGGTCGTCGATGACGGTGGCCACGCCACGGCGGATCTCGGGGTTCGTCTCGCTCATGCGCTCGCCCTCGAACTCGACCCGGCCCCCGTCCGGGGCCGTCGCGCCGATCAGCATGCGCAGGATCGTCGACTTGCCGGCGCCGTTGCGTCCGGTCAGCGCGACCGCCTCACCCGGGTAGACGTCGAGGGAGAAGTCGTCGACGATCGTGACGGGCCCGAAGGACTTGCTGAGGTGGGACGCGGTGAGCACCGGTGTGCGTTTGGCCATGGGCCCGATTCTCTCGCACGCCGCCAAGTCCGGACGCCCGCGCGCGGCGGCGAGATGTTCGGCCGGTGTGGGTGGCGGCGGCGTTGTCGGAGATCCGTGCCAAGATGACGTCTCGTGGCAACCTCCCCCGACGCGCGCGCGACGCTGGCGAAGCGGCGCGCCGACGTGGCCGGGATGTTCGATCAGGTGGCGTCGCGGTACGACCTGATGAACGGCATCATGAGCGGCGGCCAGCACCTGTACTGGCGGCACGAGGTCGTGAAGGCCGTGGGGCCGCGTCCGGGGATGCGGATCCTCGACCTGGCCGCCGGCACCGGCACGTCGTCGCGGCCATTCGCGGACGCCGGAGCCCTCGTGGTGCCCGCCGACCTCTCGTTCGGCATGCTCGCCGAGGGCAAGAAGCGCTGGCCCGACCTGGGCTTCGTCAACGCGGACGCCTGCGAGCTGCCGTTCGCCGACCACACGTTCGACGCGGTCACCATCAGCTACGGCCTGCGCAACGTCGAGCACACCGAGGTCGCGCTGGCCGAGATGCGGCGGGTCACGCGTCCGGGTGGGGTGGTCGTGATCGACGAGTTCTCGACGCCGCTGTGGGCGCCGCTGCGGTCGGTGTATCGCGGGGTCGTGCTGTCACGGTTGATCCCGGCGGCGGCGCACGCGTTCTCGTCGAACCCGCAGGCCTACGACTACCTGGCCGAGTCGATCCTCGCGTGGCCCGACCAGCCGACGCTGGCGTCCATGCTGGAGGCCGCCGGCTGGCACGACATCGAGTGGAAGAACCTGTCGGGCGGCGTCGTCGCCCTGCATCGCGCGCGCGCATGACAGAGCAGCCCTTCGTCCTGGACGCCTACGCCGCCCGTTCCTGCGAACTCAAGACCGCCAACGCGTTCACGCCGGGGCTGACGGCGCCGTCGGTCGAGTTCCGGCCGCCGCCGTTCTTCCATGACGCGGACGCCGTCGAGGCCGACGTCTTCGGGCGTCTGCGGGCGCACGTCGGCTCGTACGTGGACCTGCGGGTGCTGCGGGGGGCGCCGTCGGAGGAGCAGGAGGCCGCGGCGCTGCGCTCGCTGGCCGAGGGCATCGACCTGATCGTCGGTCCCCTGTTGCCCCGGGACTGGGCCGGGCATCGTGCCGGACGCCCGTCGCTGCTGCTGCGGCGCGGGGACGGGTACGTGCCGGTGCTCGTGAAGTTCCACCGGGTGCTGGAGTCGTGCTCGCTCGAGGACGCGCCGTTGTCGTACTCGATCCTCGACGAGCCCTTGGCGGTGCGGGAACTGCCCGGGCGGCGCTTCCGGTGGGGCGGCCGCCTGAATGCGGCCCTGCAGGTGGCCCACCACTGGCGGCTGCTGGAGGCGACCGGACACGCGGCGTCCGAGCCCTGGGCGGGGCTGATCGGCACCGAGCGACTCGTGCCCGCCGACGCGGACTCCCGCCGGCAGCACCTGGCGATCACGTGGCTGAACCTGTCGGCGGCGGTGGTGGCGCCGTCGCCCGAGAGCGTGCCGGAGCCGGAGGCGGCCGTGCCGGTGTCGACGCTGGAGCGGTACGACTTCGAGCACGGGCACCGGGCGCGGCTGGCGGCGGCTGCTTTGGGCGGCGACGGGTGGGTGCCGCCCGAGCCGGTGATGCACCGCGAGTGCGCGTACTGCGTGTGGGCGCAGGTGTGCGCGGCGCGGCTGCCCGACGACGACCTCAGCAAGCGGATCAACAAGGCGCCCCTCGACGTGCACGAGGTGAAGACGCTGCGCGAACTGGGGGTGCGGAGCGTCGGCGACCTGGCCTCGGCCGACGTCGACGCGTTGCTGGAGCGCTACCTGCCCCGGGTGTCGCACCGCGACGGCGGGGAGATCCGGCTGCGGCTCGCGCAGCGGCGGGCGCG
Organism: Propioniciclava sp.; assembly: GCA_036803965.1. GTDB lineage: Bacteria > Actinomycetota > Actinomycetes > Propionibacteriales > Propionibacteriaceae > Propioniciclava. The sequence continues at coordinate 1,243 of DAIRTI010000121.1, read as the reverse complement.
GCTGATCGTGTCGGGGGCGGAGCTCGAGCGGACGTCGTTCGGTTCGGTGGACGTGGCCGAGCACGAGTTGGAGATCGACCTCGACATCGAGACCTCCGCCGACGACTACGCCTATCTGTGGGGCTTCCACGTGGACGACCGCGCCTCCGGGGCGCGGGGGTATCGGGCATTCTCGCGGTTCGCGCCGCTGGACGCCGCGGGCGAGCGGGAGTTGGCCGCGGAGGCGTTCGAGTGGTTGCGGACGGTCACCACCGGGCGCGATGCCGTGGTCTACCACTACAGCGACTACGAGACGCTGCGGATCACCCGGCTGGCGGGCCAGCTGCGGGAGCGTGGGGCCGGCGAGCTCGCGGACTGGATCGACGCGTTCGCCACCGAGCAGTTCGTGGACATGTTCCCGCTGGTCAAGGCCCACTTCTTCGGGGCCAATGGGCTCGGGTTGAAGGTGGTTGCGTCCGCGGGGGCGGGGTTCCACTGGCGCGATGAGGAGCCGGGCGGGCTGGCGTCCCAGAGCTGGTTCGAGGCGGCGGTGAACGGCGGCACCGTCGAGGAGCGTGATGCCGCCCGGACGCGGGTGCTCGAGTACAACGAGGACGACGTCCTCGCCACCTGGAACCTGCGCCGCTGGCTGCGCTCGCTCGATTGAGGGGGTAGGTCAGCGGGCCGGGCTCATGGCCTGGTCAAGCTCCCGGCGGCGGGAGCGATCGAGGGCGACCACCACGACGTCGAGGCCGTCGATGGGGCGGGCCAGGGCGGCGTCCAGCTCTTCGGCCGTGCTCACCCGCAGCGCCGGGACGCCGTGGGCGGCGGCGAGCGCCGCGAGGTCGGTGCCGGTTGCGGTGGTGAAGACGCGCTCGAACGCGGGGGCGAACCGCTCGTGCCCGTACTCAAGGGTGGCGAAGATCGACCCGCCGGAGTCGTCGGCGACGACGATGCGCAGGTCGGGGCGCGGCTCCCCCGGCCCGATCGCCAGGCCGTTGCCGTCGTGGCCGAACGTGAGGTCACCGCAGAGCAGGATCGTGGGGCGTCCGGTCGCCAGGGCGATGCCGGCCGCGGTGGAGACGGTCCCGTCGATGCCGGCCAGGCCGCGGTTGGCGTAGACGACCGGGGGCCGCTCGGCGATCGGCGCGAGGTCGGCGTCCCGGATCGGCTGCGACGAGCCGATGACCAGCGGCAGCCCGGACGCCGCCCGCCAGACAGCGTCGGCCAGCGCCCAGCCGGTCAGGGCGGTGCGCACGTCCAG
>DAIRTI010000120.1:0-9066 GCA_036803965.1 Propioniciclava sp. | reverse complement strand
TCGCCGGAGCGTTGTCCGCCGAGGGCCCTGCGGGGCCCTCGAGCTTTGTTCAGGGAATCCACTTGCGTTGATGTCGGACTGCCGGTTGAAGGGTGTGCGCCAAAGAACGGGTTGCCCGTTGGGCCCGGGGAGACCCCTTCACCTCACGTTCCCGGCGCAGGATGTAGGCGGCCATGTCGGCCGCTTGCACGCCGGGCTCGGTTTGCGAGTCGACCCACTCGGGCCCCAGGATGCGCTCGAGACGGCTGGGTCTGAAGCCGGGGGTGCCCACCCGGGTGTAGCCGGCGATGGCCTCAGCGAAGTCGCGTTGACGATCGATCAGGTCGGCGGTGACTTGGCAGGTCGCGTTCCAGTTCGCGCACCAGCCGTCGGCGCGTTCGAGCAGATGCCGGAGGGTGACCTCGTAGGGGGAGTCTGGGTAGCGGTACCGAGCGTTCAGGCGACGGACGTCGACCCCTTCGAGCAGCACGACCGCCCCTGAAGCAACGATCGCTCGAAGCACGTGACGGTAGAGCGCCACGGCTTCGTGGAGCTGTCCTTTCATGCAGGTCCAGTCGCCTTGGGCTTGCATGAGCCGGTGAGCGTGGAACTCGATCGTCGGGTCGAGTCCGAACTTTGTGCTCGCGTGCTGTCGAACGGTGTCGAACTGCTCGACGAGTCTGCGGTACTGCGATGCGGTGGTGAGGACGCCCGCGACGTAGTAGTCATCGGTTCCGTAGGACTCATCAACGAAGAGCCGCAATTGCTCCCCCTGCACCACCACGCCGACAGTCTCCCATGTGGGGGTGAGCGGCCAGCACACCGCAGGCAAGGCTCTCCCAAACGTCACGCCTTTGCTTCTTGGATGTCGGCAACGCCGAGCCGCATCACTTGGTCGAGTCCCCTGTCGCCATGCGACTGAGCGCGATCGCGAGCTGCTCGTCTCGTTGGCGTGCGGCGTGCTGGTAGATCATGGCGGCGTCCGGGGTGGCGTGGCCCAGTCGAGCCTGGAGTTCCGCCGTGGTCGCTCCGGCCTGGGCCGCGAGAGTCGCGCCGGTGTGACGGAGATCGTGGAAGTGCAGGTCCGGTCTTCCCGCCTTCTTTCTGGCGCGGCTCCAGTGACGATGCATCACCGATTCGTGTAGGAAGCCCCCTGCGTCGCCGGCGAACAGCAGCGCGTCCTGGCCGGGCCGAACGTGTTGGGTCAGATGCTCTTGGACGGCCGGCATGAGGTGTGGAGGGATGGCGACCCGGCGCGTGCCTGCCTTCGTCTTCGGTGGCCCGACCACGGTTTCGCCCGGGAGGTAGCTCACAGAACGGGTGATCCGCAGCTGACGCGTTCGCAAGTTCACGTCGTTCCGGCGAAGTCCGGCGAGTTCGCCATACCGCAAGGCGCACCAGGCAGCGAGCTGCACGATCAGCTTGAGCCGGTCGGGCATGGCGGCGACGATGACGTCCAGCTCCTCGATGGACGCCGGCTCGATCTCGTGCTTGCGTCTGGCCACACCGGCGCCCCGGAGTTGGACGGGGGAGACGGCGATCAGTTCGTCTTGAACCGCCGAGTTCATCAGCGCCCGGAGCAGGGCGTAGGCCTTGGAGCGAGCCCGAGGCGGCGTGTCGGCCAGCGTCGAGTCATTCCAGGTGCGGACGGCACTGCGCGTGAGTTCGGCCAGCGGCAGATCTCCGAGGGTGGGCAGGATGTGGAGGTCGAGGCTTCGCCGGTAGTCGAGTTGCGTCAGAGGACGCAGCCGACCGCTCGAGACCCCTTCTGCCAGCCACTTGGAGGCGTAGGTGCTGATCGTCTCCGACTCGGCGCGCCGTTCGCGTTGCTTCCGGTCGGCTCGTTCGCCAGGGGGTTCCCACTGCTGCCGTTCCAGCATTCGGCTTTCGGCGGCCAGCCATCCTTCGGCGTCGATCTTCGCCGTGAACGTCGTCGGAGAACAGTGTCGGCGCTGGTCGGTGCCGATGTACGAGGCCTGGTACTTGCCGGACGGCAGCTTCCTCAGGTAGCCGAAGCTGCGGCGATGTCGAGCCATGACCCACCTCCATCGCTGCACACGCTACCGGATCGTGCGATAAACGTGCGATAGCTGAGGCGATAACTGTCCCTCCACGGGCCTCCCTGGGTCTCTCGCGGCTGAGGGCTGGGAGAACCATATTGCCTTGTGGGAACGGTGGAATGGGTAGTCATCACCTGGCGACCCCGGGAGGATTCGAACCTCCGACACAAGGTTTAGGAAACCTCTGCTCTATCCCCTGAGCTACGGGGCCCGGAGTTCTGCAACCCCTGGTGGGACGCGCCAGAGGCATGGTAGTCGAACGATGCCGCCCCTCGCTGCACGCGTCCGACGCAGCCATCGGCTGGTGAATTCTCGGGGACGCCCCGGCACGATCATCGGGGCTGGTCCCGGTGTGAACCGGACGCTGTCCATCTCAGATGGACCTTGCTTGCATCCGCGCCCGATCGGGGTAATCTGTCTGCTGAGAGCGACGCCAGGTAGATGATGTCTCCTGGGGGTGGGTAGACGGCTTCGAGCCCTTCGACCGGCGTCGCTCTCCTTCACGTTAACGACCCCGGTCATTTGGGCCTCACGGCGGCCACGGACGGGTCCCCACTAGATTGGCCGCATGGCTCAGACCCCACTCGACCGCGCCCAGTCCCGCATGCGCGAGCGCGGGATCGCCGAGCAGGCCGTCGAACTCTTCGCTCACTACTACGAGCAGGCCCGTTCCGGCGTCACCGGCATCATCCGCGAGGACGACATCGCCCCGCTGCAGCGTCCCGACCTCCTCATCGACGCCGAGGTCGACCCGGACGCCGCCGGTGCGGCCCTCGCGCAGACCGTCCTGATCAAGCTCAACGGTGGACTCGGCACCTCGATGGGGCTCGACCGAGCAAAGTCCCTGCTCAGCGTGCGCGACGGCAAGACGTTCCTCGACCTCCAGGTCGAGCAGGTGCGCTACGCCCGCCGCACCTACGGCGTCCGACTGCCGCTCATCTTCATGGACAGCTTCCGCACCAGCGAAGACACCCTCGCGTTCCTCGCGCGTTATCCCGACCTGGCCGTCGACGGCCTGCCGCTCGATTTCACCCAGAGCGCCGAGCCCAAGATCCACGCGGAGACCTTCGAGCCCGTCGACTGGCCGGCCGACCCCGAGCTCGAGTGGTGCCCGCCCGGCCACGGCGACGTCTACATCGCCCTGCAGTCCTCCGGGCTGCTCGACCGCCTCCTGGCCGCCGGCTACCGCTACGCCTCGATCGCCAACGGCGACAACCTCGGCGCCGGCCCGAACGCCACGCTCGCGGGCTGGTTCGCGAGCACCGGAGCCCCGTACGCCGCCGAGGTCTGCGTCCGGACGCCGAACGACCGCAAGGGCGGCCACCTCGCGGTCCGCCGCAGCGACGGCCAGTTGATCCTGCGCGACACCGCGCAGACCGCCCCCGAGGAACTGCACTACTTCACCGACGAGCACCGGCACCCGTACTTCCACGCCAACAACCTCTGGATCGACCTCACCGCCCTCGCCGGCCGGTTCGCCACGCACGGCGCCGTCCTGGGCCTGCCGCTCATCCTCAACCGCAAGACCGTCGACCCGGCCGACCCGGCGTCCCCACCCGTGCTGCAGCTGGAGACCGCGATGGGCGCCGCGATCGAGGTCTTCCCCGGCGCGCGCGCGATCGCCGTGGGCCGCGACCGGTTCCTGCCCGTCAAGGGCACCAACGAGCTGCTCCTGCTGCGCTCGGACGTCTTCTCCCTCGGCGAGGACGCCATCCCGAAGGCCACCGTCGCCTCCCAGCCGCGCATCGACCTGGACGCCCACTACAAGCTCATCGACGACTTCGAGGCCCGCATCCGTGTCGTGCCGTCGCTGGCGTCCGCGCGGTCGCTGACCGTGCGCGGCGACTGGACGTTCGACCGTCCCGTCACCGTCTTCGGGGACGCCGTCCTGGACGACCCGGGCACCCCGGCGTCCGTGCCCGAGGGCGTCCTGGGCGCCGAATGAGCTCGGACGCCGATGGTGCGGCCTGGCACACGGCGCTGGCGTTTGCTCTAGTGGGGGAGGACTTGAGCCTCGGCGTCCGGCCTGCGCCCGACATCGCCGCGTTGGCCGCGGAGCTGTCCGAGGCAGGGTGGACGCCGGAGCGCGTCGCCGCCCACGCGCGGTCGGTGCAAGAGGGTGGACGGCCCTGGCCGCATCCGATCCCGGACGCCCTCCGCGCCGGTCTGGGTGCGGCGCAGCTCTTCGCGGCTCTGGGCCGGACCCGGGAGGAGCTCGGCGTCGCGGTGCTGGACCCGCGTCCGCCGTCCGGGCGGACGGCCCTCACCGCCGACGAGCGGCGGCTGCTGGCGGACGTCCCGCCCCACCACGTGCCGCACTGACGCGGAAGACCCCGCCACACGCGGTGGCGGGGCCTTCGGTCGAACGGATCGAACGGGACTCGGATCAGCGGCGCGCCAGCAGATCGCGGATCTCGACGAGCAGCTCTTCGGTGGTCGGGGCGGCGACCTCGACCTCGGCCTTGCCGGTGAGCGTCTTGAGCGCCAGCAGCGGCTTGATGATGAGGAAGTAGATGACCGCCGCGACGATGACGAACGAGATCACGGCCGTGATGAACGCTCCGATATGGACGCCGTTGGGTGCGTACGCGGAGAAGTTCGGGGACGCACCGAGCATGCCGAGCACGTCCATGAGCATGGCCGTGAACGTCTTGACGACCTCGCCGAACGCCCCGCCGATGACGACGGCGATCGCCAGTTCGAGCAGGTTGCCCTGCATCAGGAAATCCTTGAAACCCTTCATGAGTGACCCTTTCAGTCGCATCGTCCTTCGACTTCCTGGGGGAGCGCCCCGGTCGGGGCTAGGGGCGATGCTGGGCGACATTATGCCGAAACGGTTTTTTGTCGTCCATACCAAACTCTGGGGGAGAGGGCGCCGCCGCTGGCCCGGAGGTCCTCTGGCAGATCATCGGACGGCCACGGTCAGCCCTCCGGCGTCCAGGGCGGCGGCGATGCGGGCGGCGGCGTCCGGGCTGACCTCGACCAGCAGGACGCGCTGGCCGGCGCCCAGCAGTCCGGACCCCTCGGGCGCCGGCGCCGCGACCACCCGCACGTCGGACGCCACCACCCCCGCCTTGCCGCTCGCGATGAGGTCGACGTGGACGCCCGCCTGCAGCAGCCCCGACAACGCCCCGTTCGCCAGCGGCACCGCCACCACCGCATACCCCTCCCGGGCCAGGTCGGCCCCCGTCGAGACGGTCGCCCGGGTGATCGCCGAGCGCGCGGTGACCGGTCCGTTCACGACCCGCCCGACGAATCGGGCCGGGTCGGACTCCACCCCGTCGGGGGCGGCCTCGGCGGGCAGTTCGAGCCGCAGCAGATCGGACGCCGCAAGCGTGGTGCCGCCCGGCAGGTCGCGTGCGGCCGCGACGACGGGGACGGTCGGCGTCCGGTGCGGTTGGAGGACGCCGATCGCCGAGAAGACGGCGAGGAAGGCCGCCGCCGCGGCGATCCAGCGGCGGTGCCAGCGCAGGACCCGGACGACGGCGTCCAGCGCCTTGGGTAGGGAGGAGCGGGAGGAGTTCACGCCCTCAAGATAGGCAGCGCGTGTCAGTTATCCACAGGCTGGCCGAGGTTGACAGGATCGCCCCTTGTGGGAACAAGAAACAAGAGGCCGAAGAGCTGTGGGAGAGCCGGCGAACGAGCCTGACCGCCGGGAAGGTTCGACGGAAGCCTGCGTCAGGCGGCGGTCCCTGACGCGGCAGGCGCCGGCGTCGAGGACGAGGGCTTGGCGGCGTCCGAGCTGCTCGAGCTGCTCGGGCTGCTTGACGACGAACTCGCGCCCGCGGCGTCCGACGAACTCGACGACGACGTCGACGCGGCGTTCGACTTGCCCTTGGTGCGGTTGTCGGTGGCGTAGAAGCCGGAGCCCTTGAAGACGACGCCGACCGGCGAGAACACCTTGCGCAGATTGCCGTCGCAGTCGGGGCAGGTGGTCAGCGAGGGATCGCTGAACTTCTGCACGATCTCGAAGCTGTTCGTGCAGTCGGAGCAGCGGTACTCGTAGGTGGGCATGCGGGTCGTCCTCGTGGTCGGGTTTCTCGACCATCTTAACGGACGCGCCGGGCCCGGCTATTCCGATTGCCGCAGACCGTCGCGAGGGCCGATCGGCGGACGCTCGGAACGCCTTCCCCGGGTGCCGGCAGGCCTTGTCCTATCGTGAGCCCATGCCGCTATTCGCACGCAAGAAGCCGGTGTCCGAGCCCGTGGCGGAGCCCGAGGTCGAGGCCCCGCTGCCCGAGCGGACGGCCGAGGAGCAGCTGGCGACGGTCCTGGACGGGGTCGAGCCCCTGCGCCCGTTCGGCATGCAGATCAACGACGTCTCCGGGCTCACCCTGTGCGAGGACATCGTCAGCGACATCGACCTCCCGATCGTCTCGACCGCACGCGTCGCCGGCTACGGCATTCGCGCGGCGAACATCGTCGGGGCGACCGAACTGCACCCGATCGACCTGCGCGTCGTGGGCGTCGTCGAGCGCCGCGACACGCTGCCGACCGAGGGCGTGGCGGCGGGGGGCTGCGTCCTGCTCGCCGAGGGCGCGCCGGCGCCGAAGGGCGTGGACGCCGTCGTGCCGTTGGGCGACGCCCAGCTGACCGGACGCGTCGTCACGTTCTGCACCGAGGCCAAGCTCCACCAGAACCTGTCGGTACGCGGATCGGCCCTGGCCGACGGTGCCAAACTGCTGGACGCCGACACCGTCCTGAACCCGCGGTCGATCTCCCTGCTCGCCGAGATCGGGCTCGACAAGGTGCTGGTGCGTCCGCAGCCGCGGCTCGTGGTCTTCAGCGTCGGCGCCGGCCTGGTCGCGCCCGGCCTGCCGCTCACGTCGATCAGTCAGCACTACGCGGCTGCGACGTCGCTGATCACGGCGCTGGCGAGGGGCGACGGGGCGACCGTCTACGCGCTCGACATCGTCAGCCGGGACGCCGCCGCGATCCGCCAGACGATCGCGGACCAGGTCATTCGCGCGGACGCCATGGTGGTCCTCGCCGAGACCGACACCGATGTACACCTGGTCGCCGAGCTGCTGCCGGCGATCGGGCAGCTCGACCGGGCGCGGGTGCTGTTCAACGGTGGGCAGCCGGTGGCGACCGGACGCGTCGGCGATGACCGCTGTCCGGTGCTGGTGCTACCGGCGGGTCCGGTGACCGCGTTCGCTGCCTATCACGTGCTGATCCGCCCGCTGCTCGACCGGCTGGGCGCCCGCGACGCGTCGCCCGCCCCAAGGCGGAGGGTCAGGCTGGCGTCCGGCATGCGCGGGGACGAGACGGGGCCGCGGTACGTGCCGGCGGTGTTGAACGCGTCCGGCGAGGCCAGCCCGGTCTCGGTGGGCAGCGAGCTCGCCTACGAGCTGCACCGCGCGGACGTGCTCGCGATCATCCCCTGCGGCGCTCGCCTGGACGCCGGCGCGGAGGTCGAGTGCCTCGTCCTGGACGAGGGCGCGGGGGCCGCACCAACGGCGTCCGAATGAGCCTGATCGGGACGCGCTACTGGCCGGTGACGCTGGAGCACGGGGCGGTGCGGCTGCGTCCTCTGCGGCGCGCGGACGAGCCCGAGTGGAACGCCGTTCGCGCCCGGAACCTGGAGTGGCTGCGGCCGTGGGACTCGACGCGTCCGCCGGAGTCGGACGAGGGTTCGCGGACGTTCGGGCAGATGGTCGCCGACTTCACCCGGCAGGCCCGGGAGGGCACGATGCTGCCCTGGGTGATCGGCTACCGGCCCGAGCCGGGGGCGTCCGAGGTGCTGGCGGGGCAGATGACGATCTCGGGCATCGCGCGCGGATCGGCGCGGTGGGCGATGGCGGGCTATTGGGTCGACCAGCAGTGGGCCGGACGTGGCCTGGCGCCGACGGCGCTGGCTCTGGCGGCCGACCATCTGTTCTTCGGTTTGAGGCTGCACCGGCTGGAGGTGGCGATCCGTCCGGAGAACGTCAAGAGCCTGCGGGTCGTGGAGAAGCTGGGGCTGCGCTACGAGGGGGAGCGGGCGCGCTACCTGCACGTCGACGGCGACTGGCGCGACCACCGGATGTTCGCGGTCCACGCCGACGAGGTGGGTCCCGAGGGGCTGCTCGGACGCCTCGGGCGGTGAATTCCCGGTTGCGATCGCGGTGGGCTGGCGTGTCGGCCCAGTGGGGGGAGCGGGAGCGCATTTAGGGTTCTGGCGTGGGTTTCGGGGGACTGATATTCGTAGTCATCGCGCTGGCGTGGCTGGGATACCTCGTGCCGCTCTTTTTGCATCGTCATGAGAACGGCCTGCTCGAGGAGCCGCTTCCCGACGAGCCGATCACGCCGTCGGTGACGATCGTGCGCCGCGGCGTCCCGCTCGACGTCGCGGAGGAGGAGACCGCGCTGGTCTCGACGCCGCTCAACCGGCGGGCGGCGCTGCGCGAGCTCGATCTCGTGGACGCCCGCGCCGCGATCCGGCGCCGGATCGTCCTCGGGGTGCTGCTCTCGGCTGCCACGGTGTTGGGCGTGCTGGCCGCGCTCGGACGCGTCGAGTGGTGGAGCGTCGCCGTGTCTGGTGGCCTGATCGCGGCCTTCCTTGGTGTGGCCCGGATCACGGTCGTGCGCATGCGCGCCGACCTGGACGCCCGAGCCGAGCGGATCCGGACCATGGGACGGACGGAGCAGACCGTGGCGATCACCGTGCTGCGCGACACCGAGGACGCCGTGAACGAGACCAGCGTCGACCTGACCGCGCCGATCGAGGCGGTCGCGTCCTTGTGGGACCCCGTGCCCATCACCAAGCCCACCTACGTCTCGAAGCCCCTGGCGCCGCGGACGGTCCGGACGATCGACCTCTCGGCCCCGGTCGTCGGAGGCCTGAGCGGCATCCCGGTCACCGCGGACGCCCCGGCGTCCGATGAGCCTTTGGACGGGAGCGGCGGGCTGGCCGTCAACGAGTAGGCCGTTTGGGGGGTTCGGCGGCGGCGGTGTAAGGTGTCTGTGCTGTCGGGGACTCCCGGCGACAACCTGGGGCTATGGCGCAGTTGGTAGCGCGTCTCGTTCGCAATGAGAAGGTCAGGGG
>DAIRTI010000119.1:0-9285 GCA_036803965.1 Propioniciclava sp. | reverse complement strand
CTCGAAGTCGATCGAGGAGGTCAAGCTGCGCCTGCACGAGATGGGCCTCTCGCTGAAGGACAGCGCGCCGGGCTTCGACCCGCTGGCCGCCCTCAACCGCTACGACGCCGACGACGCCTTCGGCGATGATCCCGACCAGTACTGACGAATAGAGAGTTCACACCACCATGCCCAAGCCAACGAAGGGCCCCCGCCTGGGCGGCTCGCCGGCCCACCAGCGGATCATCCTGAACAACCTGGCCAGCCAGCTGTTCGAGCACGGCCGGATCACGACGACCGAGACGAAGGCCAAGCGGGTGCAGCCCCTGGCCGAGACGCTCATCACGAAGGCCAAGCGCGGCGACCTGCACTCGCGGCGCCTCGTGCTGGCCCGCATCAGCAACAAGTCGGTCGTGCACACGCTGTTCACCGAGATCGCGCCGAAGCTCGCCGACCGCGAGGGCGGCTACACGCGCATCACGAAGATCGGCAACCGGGCCGGCGACAACGCCCCCATGGCCGTCATCGAGATCGTGACCGAGTCGGTCGAGGAGTCCCGCAAGGCCAAGGAGAAGGCCCGTGCGGCCCGCCCCGGCGCCAAGGAGGCCGCCAAGCCGGCCAAGAAGGCCGCCAAGGGCGAGTCCAAGCCGGCCAAGGCCGTCGAGGAGGAGGTCGTCGAGGAGGAGGTCGTCGAGGCCCCGGCCGAGGAGACCTCGCCGGAGTCGCCGGAGTCGCCCGAGTCGCCGGAGTCCCCGGAGTCGGCGCCGTCCGCGGAGTCGGCGGAGGAGACCGAGGCCTGATCCGGCTCTCGTCGACGCAGCAAGCGAATTCAGCAGTCCTCCGGCCTTCGGGCCGGGGGACTGTGCTTTGTGCGCCGGACGCCGTCGCCATTGTCGGACGAATCCCGTGACCAAGACGAGAATCGGCCCCCGAAGTGCTTCACTCGGGCAGTCGGTGGCCCTATCTTGAAGCGGATGGGACCGAATGGTCCGGTCCCAAGAGAGGAAAACCTATGGCCACGGACTGGGCAGCGGACGTCAAGAAGTACGTCCCGAACGCCGACGATGCCGTCGTCGAGAAGATGGTCAGCACGTACCGTCTCGTCCTCAGCAAGCCCGACACCGCGAGCGTGGCCTTCAGCGACAAGGCCGAGCTGGAGACCGTCCGCGAGAACTTCCTCAAGAAGAAGCTGGGCCTCACGGCCGGCGACGCCGAACTCGACGCAGCGATCGCCGAGGTCGGCGAGAAGCTGAAGGGCGTGAACCGCAAGAGCCGGGTCACCGTCTACTACCTGCTCGCCGAGAAATTCAACAAGCTCGACGTGTTCGCGTAGTCATCGGGGAACGTCGGAGAACCGAAGAGGCGTCCCGCTCCAGCGAGCGGGACGCCTCTTGGTGTCTGTGATCGATCAGGCGATGCCGAGGATGCGGGCGCAGGCCCAGTCGCGGGACGCGCCACCGGCGTTGTCGTAGACCTTGTTGGCGATCGTGATCTGCTCGCCGCGGGAGGCGAGGTCGGGGCGCGAGGCGAACGCGGTGCCGCCGTAGGACTTCCACGTCGACAGCGAGAACTGCAGCCCGCCGTAGAAGCCGTTGCCGGTGTTGATCGACCAGTTGCTGGTCGACTCGCAGACCGCGATCCGATCCCACGTCGCTTCGCGGCGCAGGTCGAGGCCCGAGGAACTCGAGGAAGAGCTGGACGACGACGAGCCGGACGATGAGGACGAGGAGCTGGACTTGGCGGCGGCCTTCTTGGCGGCTGCAGCCTCGGCCTCCTGGGCGTCGGCCTCAGCCTGCTCGGCCGCGGCCTTCTCCGCAGCGGCCTTCTCGGCGGCGGCCTTGGCGTCCGCCTCGGCCTTCTTCACCGCGGCGACCGCCGCACCGTTGAGGGAGGTGCTGAGGTTGAGCTTCGTGTCGATGGTGGCCACGGGGGCGCGGCCGGCTGCGAGGTTCTGGGAGAACGCCTCGGCGGACGCGGTGGTCGGGGCGACCACCGCGGTCGTGGCGGTGGCCGTCGCAGGGGTGCTGAGAATCGACGTGGCGGCGCCACCGACCAGCACCGTCGCGGTCACGACGGCCACGGCGAACTTGTTGGTCCCCACTGGGATCTCCTGCCTGGAAGCGGATATTGGTTCTCTCGACTCAAACCTTAACTCAAGTCTGAGGAAATCTCAAGCTCCTCCTGAGAACTACTCAGGATCTACGCTCCAGGCTCACGAAGGGCGCGGCACCAACGGTACCGCGCCCTTCGTCCTCAGGTGAGAAAACCCAAGGATCTCTCAGCTATCAGTAGGCGATTCCGCTCGCACGTGCGGCGGCGAAGCGCTCCGTGACGTCCGCCCAGTTGACGACGTTCCACCAGGCCTTGACGTAGTCGCCCTTGACGTTCTTGTACTGCAGGTAGAACGAGTGCTCCCACATGTCGAGCAGCAGCAGGGCCAGCTGGCCGGCCGGCAGGTTGCTCTGGTGGTCGTAGACCTGGTTGATGTTGAGCCGCTGACCCAGGGTGTCCCACGTCAGGACGGACCAGCCCGAGCCCTGGATGCCCATCGCGGCCTCGGTGAACTGCTTGGAGAAGCCCTCGAAGCCGCCGAAGAACTCCGAGATCGCCGAGCCGAGCTCGCCGTCCGGCTCGCCGCCGCCGTCGGGCGACATGTTCTTCCAGAACACCGTGTGGTTCAGGTGCCCGCCCAGGTGGAAGGCCAGATCCTTCTCGAGCTTGTTGATGTTGGCGAAGTCACCCGCGGCCCGGGCCGCCTCCAACTTCTCGAGCGCGGTGTTCGCGCCGGTCACGTAGGCGGCATGGTGCTTGTCGTGGTGCAGCTCCATGATCTGGCCCGAGATGTGCGGTTCGAGCGCCGCGTAGTCGTAGGGAAGGTCGGGAAGCGTGTAAGCCATGGTGTCCTTTCTTGCTCGGATGCTTCGTCCCACCCCATCACTGGAAGGCCGTTCACTCAAGTGGCGACCCGCATCGCGGCACGCCGCGGCGCTCAGCCGGTCGTCGGCGGCTTGGGCTCGTCGGCGTCCGGCTGCGTCGGAGGAACGACGGACGCCGCGGCGTCCGCCTGACCGTTCTTGTTCTTGGGCTGCCGGCCGAACAGGTAGTAGAAGCCGCCGCCCAGCAGGCCGATGAGCACGATGGGCAGCAGGATCCACAGGATGTTGTTGCCGTCGTCCACGAACGGGATCGGCCCCGGTGTGGCCGTGGCCGTGGGCGTGGCGGTGGCCGTCGGCGTGGCGGTCTCCGTGGGCGTCCCGGACGCCGTCGGTGTGGGCGTGACGGTGCCGGTGGGGGACGTGGTCGGTGTGCCCCCGCCGCCGAGCGCGGGCGCGCTGACCTTCAGGTAGGAGGTGTCGCCGAGCAGCAGGGCGGCCTGCTGCGTGGCGAGCAGGTTCGGCTTGCCCTGGTCGGGCAGGGACCCGTCGGACAACTGCTGGCCGACCAGGAACTGCACGGCCCTGGGCTGGGCCTGCCCCACGGTCTGCAGAGCGCTGCCCAGGACCGCCGTCGAGTTCACCGGGTTGTAGCCGCGCCAGGACCCGTCGGCCTGCTGCTGGGCGGTCGCCCAGGCGACCGCGCGCGTGGACGCGTCCCTGGCCGAGATCGAGTCGGTCTGGGTGGCGAGGCCGAGCAGCGCGCTGCCGGTGTTGTCGGCGTCCGACGGCTGCCCGGCGGCGTAGCCGAAGCCTCCGTCGGTGTTCGCGAGCTTGACGAGGTAGGCGAGCATCGCCGGCGGGACGTTCTCGCCGGCCCTCGCCAGCGCGACCATGCCGAGACCGGAGGCGTACGGGCCCGGGGTGGCCCCGAACGAGCCGTCGGGCTTGATGCCGGCCTTGACGGCGTCCACGAGGTTGATGCCGTTGAAGTTGCGCGGGTCGAGGCCCACGGCGGACGCCGCGATGACCAGCTTGGCCGCGGCCTCGGGCCCCTTGGCCACGTACGCCGCCGCGCCGCTGCGCATGACCCCGATGAGTTGGCTGGCCTGCGGCGTGAACGAGGCGTCGCCGGACGCCGCGAGTGCGATGAGCGAGTCGGCCGCGATGCCGGCGTCGGTGGCCGCGGAGACCTGGCCGGCCACGAACGTGGCGGCCTTCTTGACGGCCTCGGCGTTGCCGACGGCGTACGCCGCCGGGGCCCACGACACGAGCGCGACGAGGACAGCCAGGACGACCGCCGTCAGGTGGGTCATGCGTCGCATTCCGACGTCCTTCCTGCAGCTTCCGGGCTGCATCCGTTGCCCCGGGGGACGCCGTTCAGCGTAGTCCGGGCGCGCGAGACAGGACCATCCTTCCACGCGAGCGGCCGCCGCGTCGGGGTGGGCGGGCCGACCAGGCGGCCCGCCGCGAGGCGCGCCGCAGGATGTGCAGCAACCCCGGCCCCAGCAGGGCGATCAGCACCAGCGACGTGAGGCCGCGGCCCAGGTTCCAGCCCATCGAGGTGACCAGGTTGAACAGCACGAAGCGGTGCAGGTTCTCCAGCGGGCCGGCGCTCGGGTCGAACGACAGCTCGGTCTGCGGGCCGGCGGCGAAGGGCCAGAACGCGAAGTCCATCGCCCAGCCGTAGGCGAAGGCCGACACGAGGCCGTACAGGCCCAGCAGGGCGATCTCGGCGCGGCCGCGGGGGCGTCCGGGCAGCATGCCCGCGCCCAGCCCGAGCAGGCCCGCGGCGATCATCTGGTACGGCAGCCAGGTGCCCACCCCGCCGGTCAGCAGGGCGGACGCCGCGAGCGTCAGGGCGCCCTGGGCGAAGCCGAAGCCCGGGCCGAACACGCGTCCGCCGAGGATGAGCAGGAAGAAGATCGGTTCCAGGCCGGCCGTGCCGGCGCCCAGCGGCCGGAGGACCGCGCCCACGGCCGCGAGGACGCCGAGCAGCGCCAGGCCCTTGACGTCCAGGGCGTCGCTGGTGAGTTCGGCGACCACGACCGCCAGCACCAGCGGCAGCACGAGGGCGAACACGAACGGGGCTCCGGTGATCGAGGTGAGGCCCTCGGGGCGCATGAACAGCGGCCAGGCGAAGGCTGCCACCCCCGCGACCCCGGCGACGACGAGCATCGCCACGGCCCGGAGTCCGAGGCGGGCGGCTTCGGCGCGCGGGACCGGCGCCATCGGCGTCCCGGACAGCCGTGAGGCGCTCACCGGAGGGCCTCCGCCGCGGTGTCCGGCGCGGGCAGCACTTCGGCGGCGGTCAGCACCGGGACCGGCGCGAACACCTTGGCGAGCTGCGGCGCGAACGTCGGGGAGGACGTCGCCACCTCCCGGGTCGGCCCGTCGGCGATGACGTCCCCGTCGGCCATGACGACGAGCCGGTCGGTCGCACCGGCCGCGAACTCGACGTCATGGGTGCTGACCAGCACGGTGCGGCCCTCGGCGGCGAGGCCGCGCAGGATGTCGGTGAGCCGGTGCTTCATCTCGTAGTCGAGGCCGCGGGTCGGCTCGTCGAGGCAGACGACGTCCGGGGACGCCGTCAGCTGGATCGCCAGGACCAGCGACAGCCGCTGGCCCTCGGACAGGTCGCGGGGGTCGGCGTCCGGCGGCAGGTCGGCGCCCAGCCGGACCAGCAGCCCGCGCGAGATGCCGGGGGAGGCGCCGGACTCGTCGTCCGCGCGGTCGAGCTCGGCGGCCACCGAGGGCAGGTAGAGCAGGTCGGACGCCGTCTGCGGCACCAGGCTGACCACCGCGCGTGCCGCGGCGGGGGAAAGGCGACGGGGATCGCGACCGGAGGCGTCCACGGTGCCGCCGCTGGGCACCCCGCCCTGGACGGCCCACAGCAGCGACGACTTGCCGGCGCCGTTGCGTCCCATGAGACCGGTCACGGTGCCGGCCGCGAACGTCAGCGAGACGCCGTTGACGGCGCGCAGACGTCCGTAGTCGACGGTGAGGTCGCGCACGGCGAGGCCGGCGGGGGCCGCGGGCGGCTCCGGGTCGCGGGGGGCGGCGACCACGACGTGCTCGCGGCGGACGTGACGGCGGGCGTCCCGGACGGACGTGGGCACGGCGTCCCAGCCGAGCGTGCGGGCGAGCTCGGCGAGCGGCGGGACGACGTCGCAGCGCAACAGCAGATCGGCCGGCGGGCCGTACTCGACGCGTCCGTCGGGGCGTACCCAGGCCATCGTGTCGGCGTAGTGGATGACCCGCTCGAGGCGATGCTCGGCGAGGACGACGGTCAGCCCGACCTCGTGCACCAGCGTCGTGATGGCGGCCAGCACGTCGGCGGCGGCGTTCGGGTCGAGCGACGAGGTGGGCTCGTCCAGCACCAGGACGCGAGGCTGGGCGGCCAGCACGGACGCGATCGCCACCCGCTGCTGCTGCCCGCCCGACAGGTCGGCCAGCGGGCGTCCGCGCAGGGCCGCGATGTTCATGATGTCGAGGGTCTCCTCGACCCGCTTGCGCATCGTGGCCGGCGGCAGGCCCAGCTGCTCCATGCCGTAGGCGATCTCGTCCTCGACGCGGTCGGTGACGAACCCGAGCAGCGGGTTCTGGCCGACGTAGCCGACGACATCGGCGAGTTCGCGCGGGCGGAAGTCCGCGGTGGTGCGGCCGGCGACGAGGACGCGTCCGGCGAGTGTGCCGCCCGTGAAGTGGGGCGCCAGCCCGTTGACGAGGTTGAGCAGCGTCGACTTGCCGGTGCCGGTGCGGCCGACGACGACGCACAGGTCGCCGTCGGCGACTCGGAACGTGATGTCGCGCAGTGTGGGCGCGGCGTCGGGGTAGGCGAACGTGACGCCGTCGAACTCGATCACAGCCTGCCCTCCCGTTCGGGGGCGGCGGTGAGCGCGAGGGGTGCCAGGGTGCCGAGGAGCACCAGCGTCATCGCCGGGTGCAGGGCCGGCCACACGAGCGGATCGGTCGAGGGGTTCATGATCGCGTGGGTGTCGGGGAAGGCCGTGCTGCCCAGCACCGCGGCGGTGATCAGGGCCAGGACGCCGCCCGCCGCGAGAGCGGTGTCGCGGGTCGTCCACGGCTGGGGCCGGTAGCGGGTGACGGACAGTCGGCGTCCGGTGTGCCGCAGGCCCGTGACGACGCCGACCGCGCCCGCGGCCAGGCAGGCGACGCCGGCGCCGCGGCCCGCGGGCGACTCGGCGGCCAGCAGCAGGAAGCCGCCCAGGGTGGCCAGCATCATCGCCCCGAGCAGGGCCGCGGTCGCCCAGGGCGAGGGACGCCGTCCCGCGCGAGTGCGTCCGAAGCCGCGCGCCTCCATGCCGGCGGCGAGGCTCAGCGACCGGTCGATCGCGTCCGCCAGCACCGGCAGGACGACCCCCGTCACCGAGCGCAGGCCGGTGCCGGACCCGCCCCGGAGCCGCTGGGCGCGCCGGATGCGCTGGGTGCTCTCGACGAGCTGCGGAGCGACCGACAGGGCGATCACGACGGCGACGGACGCCTCGTAGAGCGCCGCGGGCACCGACCGCAGGGCGCGCTTGGGGTTGGCCAGCGCGTTCGCGGCCCCGAGGCAGATCAGCATCAGCCCGAGGCGCAGCGAGTCGTAGGCGGTGTAGGCCAGGGTCTCGGCGGTGACGGGCCCCCCGAGCCGGATGCCGGCCGCCCACGCCGGCAGTTGCACCTCGGGCAGCGTGAACAGCACGGTCGTCCCCATGCTGACGCCCGCGACCGCCGCCACGAGCAGCCGGAACGCCAGCACGATGCCGGCCAGGGCGAAGTACGCACCGACCCAGCGGGCCCACGGGTCGTCGGTCCGCCGCAGCAGCACGACGGCCGCGACGCAGAGCCCGATCAGCAGGTTGAGCAGGGGATTCGTTCCGAGGGACGCCGCGCCGGCGATCCCGAGCGCCCAGCCCCACCAGGCCCACGGGTGCGCCGGACGCGCCCCGGACTGATTGAGCCGGAGGCCGAGGGTCTGGACGCCGTTCAGGGCCGCCTCGCTCGCACGACCCAGACGGCGAGACCCGCGCCTGCCAGCAGGACGACGCCCCCGGTCACCAGGGCGGCCGTCGGCGTGCCCGGGTCCGCGGCGCGCTGTGCGGTCGCGGACGCCGTGGGTGCGGGGGCGCTGGCGCTCGTGGCGGGCGCGGTCGCGGAGGCCGTCTCGGACCCCAGCGGCGGGACGCCTTCGGGGGGACTGCCGTTGCCGTAGGACCAGCCCTCGGCGGTGCCGGTCGCGGGGTGCGAGCCGGCGGGCCCGACGGTCGCGTACTGCCAGGCGCCCCAGGCGCCGTCCGCACCCCGTTCGGCGTGCCAGTAGGACCAGTACGGCACGTTCGTCGTGCACGTGTCCGGGCGTCCGCCGATGCGGCACACGAACTCGCCGGAGGTCTGCACCTCGAACCCGGCCGCACGGAGGGCGTCTAGGCCCGTGGAGTGGCTGGTCGCGCACCGGACCTCCGACTCGACGACGACCCAGACCCCCGTGCAGGACGCCGCCTGCGCTCGTGTCGCCGACAGCGGCGTCACGAGGGCGAGGATGGTGAGCAGCAAGGCGGCGAGGGGCCGGCGGATGCTCGTCATGGCGGTCCTTGTTCCGGCTCACGACGAGTGGTCCGGTGCGGACGCCGGCTCCACCCCCGCGGGCCGCGACGGGTCGGGTGGTCAGTCCGGGCGGGCATTCCGGCTCGGCCCCCGAGAGGGCCTCACGGCTGCGGGTCAGCCTCGGCATCGCACCGAGTTCCCCCGTCAGGACGCGCCGAATCTACCAGCCCACGCCACCGCCCCCCAGGCCGCTCGGGGGCGAACGAAAGGGGGACGCCGCGGTGCGGCGTCCCCCTCGGGTCTGGGTCGGTCTCAGCCCTCCAGGTCGTCCGCGACCTCGGCGGCCTTGTCCTTGACGGCTCCGGCCACGTCGGCGGCCTTCTCCTGGGCGGCGTCCGCGACGTCGGCGGCCTTGTCCTGCGCGGTCTCGGCGACGTCGGCAGCCTGCTCCGCCGCGGCGTCAGCGGCGTCGCCGGCGTCCTCGCTGAACTGGCTGATGAAGCCGGACGCCTTCTCCTGCGCGTCGGCGGCGAAGTCCTTGGCCTTCTCGCCGGCCTCGCCCGCGAAGTCCTTCGCCTTGTCGGCAGCGTCTTCGGCGAAGTCCTTGACCTTCTCGGCCGCGTCCTCGGCGAAGTCGCCGACCGTCTCGCCGACCTCCTTGGCCTTCGCCACGACCGCGTCGAGGAAGTCGCGGCCCTGCTCGTTGTTGGTGATGCCGGCCAGGGCGCTCTTGGCCTTCTCCAGGGCGTCGTTGAAGCTCTCTTCAATCCCCATTCGGGTCTCCTCGCGACTCGGGGCGTCCGATTCGGCCGGACGCCCGTGCGCGTCCAGTCTAGGGGCGGCGATCGCCGGGAAACCAGTGTCCCCCCGTGTCAGCGCGTGGTTC
>DAIRTI010000118.1:295-9540 GCA_036803965.1 Propioniciclava sp. | reverse complement strand
CGGCCTGGCCGTTCATGACGCTGGACTGGGACGGCAAGATCCGCATGGACTGCTCGAGCCCGTACGCCATGGCGTCCCTGATCGCGAACCGCGACCGCTACGACCTGTCCACCGGCAACGACGCCGACGCCGACCGGCACGGCATCGTCACGCCCGACGCCGGCCTGATGAACCCCAACCACTACCTGGCCGTGGCGATCCAGTACCTGTTCGCGCACCGCGAAGGGTGGAACCCGAACGCCGGCATCGGCAAGACGCTCGTCTCCAGTTCGATGATCGACAACGTCGCGCGCAAGCTCGGCAAGAAGCTCGTCGAGGTGCCGGTCGGGTTCAAGTGGTTCGTGCCGGGCCTGGGCGACGGGTCGATCGGCTTCGGCGGCGAGGAGTCCGCGGGGGCGTCCTTCCTGACCCTGGACGGGGCCACCTGGACGACCGACAAGGACGGCATCATTCTGGACCTGCTCGCCTCGGAGATCCTCGCCGTCACGGGCAAGACCCCCAGCCAGCACTACGCCGAACTCGAGGCCGAGTTCGGCAAGACCGCCTACGCCCGCGTGGACGCCCCCGCGAACCGCGAGCAGAAGGCGAAGCTGGGCCGGCTGTCGCCCGAGGACGTCACCGCCACCGAGCTGGCCGGCGAGCCGATCGTCGCCAAGATGACCAACGCGCCCGGCAACGGGGCGGCCATCGGCGGGCTCAAGGTCGTCACCGAGAACGCGTGGTTCGCCGCGCGGCCCTCGGGCACCGAGGACGTCTACAAGATCTACGCCGAGTCGTTCCGCGGCGCCGAGCACCTCGCCCAGGTGCAGGCGGCGGCGAAGGAGGTCGTGGACGCCGTCCTGGCCTGATCGGGTCTAGCCCGAGCCGCGGGCGCGGCGGAGCACGGTCTGCAGCGTCAGGTTGTGCCTCTCGACACCGGGGACGAAGGCGACGCGGGCGAACTCCGCGTCGCCTTCGTCCGTCTCCAGCACGAGGTGGCCGTAGCCGAGCAGCCGGCCGAGCAGCGGACGGCTCACGGTCACGTCGGGCAGTCGCCCCAGCTCGGCCGCGGACACCCTCTGATTGACCACCCCGCGCAGGTGGAGCAGGCGCAGGTTGGTGACCACGAAGCGCTCCAACTCCTGGCGGAGGATCAGCCAGAAGCCGGCCAGCCCCGCCAGCAGCCCCGCGGCCAGGCAGGCCGGCCACCACTGCCGCACCAACGGCATGGTGAGCAGCAGCACCATCCCTGCCACGACCGCGCCGACGCCGGGCAGCCGGGTGACCCAGTGCCTGGGCAGCTGGTCGACGACGCGCTCACGCTCGGCGGTCAGCAGGTGCGCCTCGACCGCCGGCCGGAGCAGGGCCCGGGCCACGCCTACCTCAGGAACTGGCCGACGGTTCGGCCGATCGTGTCGAATAGGCCGAACACCGCCTCGACGGCGTCCGTGACCACGTCGGGACGCGTCACCAGCACGAACACCGCGAACGCGACCAGCACCACCCACAGTGCTGTCTTGACGAGCTTGCCCATGACCGATCCCCACGACGAACGACGTACCGGTCTACTCTCGCCGACGGCGTCCGGGCCGCCGCCCAGGCACGCCGGGGGCGCACCCGCGCGCAGCATGCCCGACACGGAACCGGGGCCTCGCGGCGTCCGCTCTGTGCCAAGGTTGAGGCATGGATAACTCGGACCTGTTTGTCTGCATCGATCACATCGGCCTGGCCGTTCCGAACATGGACGAGGCCCTCAAGTTCCACACCGAGGTCATGGGCTGGCGGCTGCTGCACCGCGAGCAGAACGAGGAGCAGGGCGTCGACGAGGCGATGCTGGGCACAGGCGTCCAGGGCGAGGAGAACGCCATGATCCAGCTCCTGGCGCCCCTGTCAGAGGAGTCCGCGGTCGGCAAGTTCATCGCGAAGAACGCCGGCCGCGGCGGCATCCAGCACATCGCCTACCGCGTCGCCGACATGGACGCCGTGGACGCCACTCTGCGCGAGCGCGGCGTCGCGCTGCTCTACCCGGCCCCTAAGACGGGCACGGGCGGGGCGCGCATCAACTTCGTGCACCCGAAGAGCACCGGCGGCGTCCTGCTGGAGATCACCCAGCCCCCCGCCGAGGCCGAGCACTAGACATCCGCGGGGCGGCAGATCTCAGCGAGTTCACAGCTGCCCCGGGTCGTGGCGTCCGGGTGCCGTCGCGGGCACGCATTACCATGCCGTGGTACGGGAGCGGACGTGAGTGAGGGGAAGTCGTGAGCCAGAACAACTCAAGCGGGCTGGATCTGTTCGACGAGAAGGCGTCGGCGGTGCGAGGGTTCACGACGGTGATGCGGGGCTACGACAAGAAGGCCGTCGACGACTACATCCGCGACATGGAGGGCCAGCTCTCGGTGGCGAAGCAGCGGTTCCGCGAGGTCCAGCGCGAGCTCACCGCGGTCAAGCTGCGGAACGACGACACCGACTTCACCAAGCTGGGCGCGCACACGGCGTCCTTGCTGCGGGTCGCGGAGTCCCAGGCGACCGACCTCGTCACCAAGGCGCAGAACGAGGCCGACGAGATCGTCTCCGAGGCCCGCGAGCGGGCCGAGCGCATCCGCCTCGCGATGGAGACCGAGTCGAACCAGCACCGCACGTCCGGCATCGAGGAGCTCAAGGCGCTGCGCGCCGAACTCGAGCAGCAGACCAAGAGCGAGCTGGACGCCGCGCGCGCCGAGGCGCAGGGGCTGCGGGACGCCGCCGACAAGCACCGCGTGATGGTGCTGGCCGACGCGCAGCAGCAGGCCGACGCCCTCGTCGAGGCGGCCAAGGCGCAGGCGGCGCACATCGTGCAGACCGCCGAGCTCAACGCCGCCCAGCTCAGCGACCGGGTGACCCGCGAGACGTCCGCGCTGCGGGGCAGCACCGGCGACGACCTGAACGCGCTGCGCACGCAGACCCAGGCCGAGTGCGCGGCGCTCCGTGCGGCGGCCAAGGAGGAGACCGACGCCCTGCGCGCGCAGGTCCAGGCCGAGCTGGCCGAGATGCGCACCCGGGTCGCACACGAGGTGGCGGCCCTGCGCGACCAGGCCAACGGCGAGGCCGAAAAGATCCGGATGGAGGTCGCGACCGAGCGCGAGTCGTCCCTGGCCGCGCTCGAGGCCCAGCAGCACGAGTTGCGCGACAAGCTCGTCGCCATGGTCAGCGACGCCCGCACCCAGTCGGACGCGCTGCAGGAGAAGCTGGCCCAGGCGTCTGCGGATCTGCGCACGCGCCAACAGGCCGCCCTCGCCGACGCCGAGCGCCTCAAGACGGACGCCATCACCGAGGCCGCCGCGATCCTCGCCAAGGCCAAGTCGGACGCCGACCAGCTCCGCCAGGACACCGAGGGCGAGCTGTTGAAGCGGTCCGAGCACCTCAAGCGCGAGCAGAACCTGCTCAAGCAGCGGAAGGAAGCCCTGGTCGCGCAGCTCAACAACCTGAGCTCGCTCGCCAACCTCACCGCCCTGGAGTTCCCCGACGACGAGGGTCACCACCCCGTCCGCGAGGTGCTCTCCGGTGCCGAGAAGGACGCCGCGGTGTCCGGCCCCGCCGAGAAGCCGAGTGAGAAGACGGCCGAGGAGCCCACGGAGAAGGCCGCCGAGAAGCCCGCGGCCCGGGTGCCCCAGAAGGTGCGCGGAGGCGCATGAGCGGCGGGACCGACCTCCCCCGAGACGCAGACGCCGAGCCCGCCCAGTATCAGCCGAAGGGCTCGGCGGCGGAGCGTGCCGACCCGGCGCCTCCCCTGCCGTCGCACCGCCGCGTCCACACGCTGCTGCAGAACTCGCCGTTCCGGGCAGGCTTCCTCGGCGTCCTCGGTGGACTGATCGCGATCGGGCTGGTGGGCATCCTGGGCCAGCTGCAGCAGATCCTCGTGGTCGCAGCGCTGTCGCTGTTCCTGGCGCTCGGCATCAACCCGCTGGTCGACTGGCTGATCCGGCGCGGGTTCCGGCGCGCGGGCGCGCTCGCAACCGTCACGCTGCTGATTCTCGCCGTCCTGGCCCTGTGCGTGTGGGCGATCGTGCCGATGGTGAGCGAGCAGGGCCTGCTGCTGATCCGCAACGCGCCCGGGTACCTCAAGGGCCTGCGTGAGAACCCCCAGATCGCCGCGCTCGACCAGCAGTTCAGCCTGATCACCCGCATCAGCGAGTTCATGACGTCCGGCACCTGGGTGAACGCGCTGTTCGGCGGCCTGCTGGGCGCCGGCGTGGCGCTGGCCACCACGGCGTTCTCCGGCGTCATGACGGTCGTGCTGACCCTGTACTTCCTCGGCTCGCTGCCCGCGATCAAGGACACGATCTACCAGCTATCGCCCGCCTCGCGCCGCGAGCGCGTCCGGTTCCTGGCCAACGGCATGTTCGACCGCATCGGCAACTACCTGACCGGCATGTTCCTCGTGGTGACGCTCTGGGCCGTGGGCTCGTTCATCGTGATGAACATCGTCGGGCTGGGCCAGTACGCACTCGCGCTGTGCATCGTCGTGGGCGCGCTCGCGTTCATCCCGGTCGTCGGCTGGATGTTCGGCGCCGTCATCGTCGGCACGATCGCCCTGACGGTCTCCCCCATGGCCAGCGTCGTCTGCCTGATCTACTTCGTCGGCTACAGCCAGATCGACGCCTACCTCGTCCAGCCGCGCATCTTCAGCCGGTCGCTCAACGTGCCCCCGGTGCTGATCGTCATCGGGGCCATCGCCGGCGGCGTCCTGCTGGGCATCGTGGGGGCCCTGCTGGCGATCCCGACCGTGGCGTCCCTGCTGCTGCTCTACCGCGAGGTGCTGATCCCGCACCTGGACGCCTCGTAGCGTCCTTGCCCCGTCTCAGAACAGCCGGTCCTCGGCGTTGTCGAGGCCGCGCAGGGAGTCGTAGTCGACGGTCACGCAGTGGATGCCCCGCGCCGCCGCCAGGACGCGCGCCTGCGGCTTGATGAGCTGCGCGGCGAACACCCCGCGCACCGGACGCAGCTGCGGGTCGGCGTTCATCAGCTCCAGGTAGCGGGCCAGCTGCTCGACGCCGTCGATCTCGCCGCGCCGCTTGACCTCGACGGCCACGTAGCCGCCACCCTCGTCGCGGCACAGCAGGTCGACCGGGCCGATCGCGGTCGGGTGCTCGCGGCGGACCAGCCGCCAGCCCGTGCCGAACGTCTCGGGGTGCTCCGCAAGCAGCGCCTGCAGGTGCGCCTCGACGCCGTCCTTGACCAGTCCCGGATCGACGCCGAGCTCGTGGTCGCTGTCGTGCAGCACCTCGGCGATCGAGATCCGCAGCGTGTCGTCGTCGCGGTTGCCGACCTCCCAGACGGCGACCAGGCCGGCCTCGTCAGGGTCGGCGGGGTCGGCGTCCCGGACGACGAGCCGGCAGGGCGGGTTCATCCAGTTCAGCGGCTTGTAGGCGCGATCGTCGGCGTGGATCGAGATCGACCCGTCCGCCTTGCACAGGATCAGCCGCGGGGCCATCGGTAGGTGCGCCGAGAGCCGTCCCGCGTAGTCCACCTGGCAGCGCGCTATCAGCAATCGCACCCGGCGAAGCCTACCCGTTAGGGTGTTGGGCATGGCCCGTCGTCCCAGCAAGCACCTGCGGCCGGCGCGGCCGTTGTCGGCGGGCTTCGCCACGACCGCTCAGAAGGCCGACGGCACCTGGGTGGTCCAGGGTGTCACGGCGTCCCGGGCTTCGAAGACCTACCTGTGCCCAGGCTGCAACCACGAGATCGTCGTTGGGCAGGCGCACGTCGTCGTGTGGCCGGCCGAGGCGAGCATCGGGTCGGCGTCGCCCGTTGACGAACGCCGCCACTGGCACCAGGCCTGCTGGAATCGGAGGCGTTGAGTGAGCCTGCACGTCCGCCTGGTGGGGCCCGGACGCCCCAACCTGCTGTTCATGCACGGCCTGTTCGGGCAGGGCCGCAACTGGGCCGGCATCGCGCAGGGCCTGCTGCCCGAGGCCACGTCGCTGCTGCTCGACCTGCCCGACCACGGCCACAGCCCCTGGTCGGACCACTTCAGTTACATCGACATGGCGGACGCCGTCGCGCACGACCTGCGTGAGCGGCTCGGATCCGCGGCGGCCATCACGCTCGTCGGCCACTCGATGGGCGGCAAGGTCGCGATGGTGCTGGCCCTGCGCCACCCCGAGCTCGTGAAGGGGCTGGTCGTGGTCGACATCGCCCCCGACGACACCAGCCACGGCTACGGCTTCGGTCATATCGTCAACGCGTTGCGCTCGCTGGAACTGGACGAGCTGACCAGCCGCGAGGAGGCGTCCGAGGAGATCGCCGACGAGGTGCCCGACCCGGCCGTCCGCTCCTTCCTGCTGCAGAACCTGCGGCGCAAGAAGAAGACGTGGGCGTGGCTGTGCAACCTCGACCTGCTCGGCGACGCGCTGCCCCAGATCAGCGGCTGGCCCGACGAGGTCGCCGGACGCTACGACGGCTCGGTGCTGTGGATCCGCGGCGAGCGCTCGGAGTACGTCCGCGAGGAGCACTTCGCCGCCATGCTGGCCCTGTTCCCGCGCACGGCCCTGCTGACGGTGCCGCGAGCCGGGCACTGGGTGCACTCCGACGCCCCGGACGCCGTCGTCGCCGGCATCCGCGACTTCCTGCTCGCCGAGGGGCTGAGCCGCCCCGCGCCCTGATCTCGCTCGCGCCGGGTCAGCCGACCGCGACCGCGGTGATCTTCGTGTCGGCCTTAGGATGCCCCGCGGTCGCGCTCTCGGAGCCGTCGGTGCCCTTGGCCGCCATCGCGGCGATCACCGCGACGCCAGCGTCGTCGGTGTGGCCGAAGATCGTGTAGTTGGGCGGGAACGGCGAGTCGGCATAGACGATGAAGAACTGCGAGCCGTTGGTGTTGCGTCCCGAGTTGGCCATCGCCACGACGCCCTTGGTGTAGGTCGTCGTCTGCGCCAACTCGTCGTCGAACCAGTAGCCCGGGCCGCCGCTGCCCGTGCCTGTCGGGTCGCCGCACTGCAGGAAGTAGTAGCCGGCGGTGCTCATCCGGTGGCAGGTGGTGTCGGTGAAGAAGCCCTGCTGGGCCAGCGACTCGAACGAGTTCGCAGTGCAGGGGGCGGCCGCACGGTCGAGCGTGATCTGGACGACCCCACTCGCGAACGTCAGCGTCACCGCCTCGGTGCCGGTCGCGGGGACGCCGGTGCCGTTCGGCGGATCCACCACCTTGGCCGGGGCGTTCGTCGTGCGGTAGGCGCAGGTGACGCCCGAGACGGACGCCGTGGGCTGCTTCGCGCCGGGCGCTACTCCGCAGGCGGTGAGGAGCAGCGAGGCGGCCAGCAGGGGAAGGAGCGCGCGCTTCACCGATCCAACCTCACATAGGGTGACGGCATGGTCAACCTGACACGCATCTACACCCGCACCGGTGACGCCGGGAACACCCGGCTCTCGGACGACTCGGTCGCCCGCAAGACCGACCTGCGGGTCGAGGCGTACGGCGACGTCGACGAGGCGAACTCCGTCCTGGGCATCGTGTTGGCGACCGGGGGGCTGGGCGATGCGCTGGCGTCCGCGCTGGCCGAGATCCAAAACGAACTGTTCGACGTCGGTGCCGACCTGAGCAACCCGATGGTGCCTGAGCCGAAGTGGCCGCCGCTGCGGATCGAGCAGCCGAGCATCGACCGGCTGGAGCGCTGGTGCGACCAGTTCTCCGAGGGCCTGCCGAACCTGCGCTCGTTCGTCCTGCCGGGCGGAACGCCGGCCGCCGCGCACCTGCACCTGGCGCGGACGGTCGTCCGGAGGGCGGAGCGGGCCGGCTGGCGCGCGGCCGAGGAGTACGGACTGGGCACCAGCGACAGCGGCGGCGTCAACCCGCTCGCGCTCACCTACCTCAACCGGCTGTCCGACCTGCTGTTCATCGCCTCACGGGCGGTCAACGGCGCTGCCGGCGAGGTGCTGTGGATCCCGGGCAAGGACCGCGAGCCCGCTGACGAGCGCGCCCGGCGCGGGCGCGAGCGCATCACGGACGCCGCGTCGGGCCGGCAGGACGACCAGGAGTCCGATCAGCGGTAGGCGGCACCGGGCGGAGCGGCCTCCAGCCAGGAGAGGAACGCCGTCATCCGGGCCGGGGCCATCGCCAGCTCGACGCTGACCCCTTCGCCCTCGAGCACGACGACCCGCTCCTGGTCGAACAGGAGCGCGCGCTCGTCCGGATCGAGCACGCGGGTGGAGGAGACCTGGGTCTCCCCCCGGCGCAGGACGTACTTGGGGCGCAGCGACCAGGAGAACACCCGGTACCACTCGATCAGTTCCCCGTTAAGCCGAGCGACTCCGAGCATCCAGGAGCTCGGAGTCGTGTCGGATCGGCGCAGGGAGCAGTCGAAGACCCAGCCGGAGTGGGAGAGCCAACGTCGTCGGGCGACCAGCCACACCACGGGAACCAGCGCGACCACGAGGATGCACGCCAGCACCACTTCGGCCACGGTCAGCCCGTCTGGCAACGACTACCTCCTCCGCTGTCGGCCCAGAGTCAACTCTTCCTGTCGGACGCCTTCTGTGCGGCCTTCAGCTGGGCCAGCGCCCGGTTGTAGTGCCGCCTCGTGTCGTCGTCGATCTCGCCGGCGTTGAGCGCCTTGCTGGCGTTGGCCCACTCGGCCTCAGCGTCGTGCAGCGAGATCGTTCTGGCCAGCTTGGCGTACTGGCTGAGAATCGACAACTTGTTGTCGTTGACGGAGAGGAAGCCGCCGTCGACGGCCACGACCTCGCGCTCGGTGACCTTGGCCAGGATCTCGGCCGCGCACGGCACCAGCACCGCCAGGATCGGCTCGTGGCCGGGCAGGATGCCGATGTCGCCCTCCGTGGTGCGCGCGACGACCGCGAGGGCCTCGCCCTCCCAGACGCGCCCGTCCGCGCTCACCACCTCGACCCACAGGGAGTCGTCGGCCATCGGTCAGCCTTCCTTCTGGATCTTGGCCCAGTTCTCCATGACCATGTCCATGCCGCCCACGTTGAAGAAGGCCTGCTCGGCGATGTGGTCGACCTCGCCGTCGCAGATCATCTTGAACGACTCGATGGTGTCCTTCAGCGGGACCGTCGAGCCCTCGATCTGGGTGAACTTCGTGGCCATGTACGTGTTCTGGCTCAGGAACTGCTGGATGCGGCGAGCCCGCGCGACGATGATCTTGTCCTCTTCGGACAGCTCGTCGACGCCCAGGATCGCGATGATGTCCTGGAGCTCCTTGTTGCGCTGCAGGATCTGCTTGACCCGGGTCGCCGTGTCGTAGTGCTCCTGCCCGATGAACTGCGGGTCCATGATC
>DAIRTI010000118.1:0-285 GCA_036803965.1 Propioniciclava sp. | reverse complement strand
GGACGCGATCTCGCGGCTCAGCTCCGTGGTGGCGTCCAGGTGCGCGAACGTGGTGGCCGGCGCCGGGTCGGTGTAGTCGTCGGCGGGCACGTAGATCGCCTGCATCGAGGTGATCGAGTGGCCCTTGACCGAGGTGATCCGCTCCTGGAGCTGGCCCATCTCGTCGGCCAGGTTCGGCTGGTATCCCACGGCGGACGGCATGCGGCCGAGCAGGGTCGACACCTCGGAGCCGGCCTGGGTGAACCGGAAGATGTTGTCGATGAACAGCAGCACGTCCTGGCCGGC
>DAIRTI010000117.1:0-9545 GCA_036803965.1 Propioniciclava sp. | reverse complement strand
GGCCACATCATGTGGGAGTACTGCGGCATGGAGCGCACCGAGGAGGGCCTGAAGTACGCGATCGGCGCCATCCGCAAGCTGCGCGACGAGTTCTGGAGCAACGTCAAGGTCACCGGCGTGAACGAGGACTTCAACCAGACCCTCGAGCGGGCCGGCCGCGTGGCCGACTTCCTCGAGCTCGGCGAGCTCATGTGCGTCGACGCCCTGCACCGCCGCGAGTCCTGCGGCGGCCACTTCCGGGCCGAGTCCCAGACCGAGGACGGCGAGGCGCTGCGTCACGACGACGAGTTCCTCTACGTCGCGGCGTGGGAGTTCACCGGCACGGGGGCCAAGCCGGTCCTGCACAAGGAACCGCTGGTCTACCAGGCGATCGAACTGAAGCAGAGGAGCTACAAGTGATCATCAACCTGCGCGTTTGGCGCCAGCCGAATGCCCAGACCCCGGGCAAGATGGTCGCGTACCGCGTCGAGGGTGTCTCCGAGGACATGTCGTTCCTGGAGATGCTCGACCTGCTGAACGAAGACCTCACGGTCCGCGGCGAGGAGCCCGTGGCGTTCGACTCCGACTGTCGCGAGGGCATCTGCGGCATGTGCGGCGTCGTCATCAACGGCTCGGCGCACGGTCGGGCGTCCTCGCACGGTGACGTGCCGACGACGACCTGCCAGCTGCACATGCGCAGCTTCGCCGACGGCGCGACGATCGACGTCGAGCCGTGGCGGGCCGGCGCCTTCCCCGTGATCAAGGATTTGGTCGTCGACCGCACGGCCTTCGACCGGATCATCTCGGCGGGCGGCTTCATCTCGATCAACGCCGGCTCGGCGCCCGAGGCCCACTCGGTGCCGGTGCCGAAGCTGCAGGCCGACCGCGCGTTCGACGCGGCCACCTGCATCGGCTGCGGCGCGTGCGTGGCGGCCTGCCCGAACGGGTCGGCGATGCTGTTCACGTCGGCGAAGATCACCCACCTTGCGATGCTGCCCCAGGGCCAGCCCGAGCGTTACCTGCGCGTCAAGAACATGGTTGCGACGCACGACTCCGAGGGCTTCGGCGCCTGCACCAACATCGGCGAGTGCGCGGAGGTCTGCCCCAAGCAGATCCCGCTCGACACCATCTCCCAGCTGAACCGGGACCTGCTGAAGTCCCTGTTCAAGGGCGAGGGCAAGACCGCCTGACCGACGGACGCCGACGGCGCCGGTTCCCCACGCGGGGCCGGCGCCGTCGCCGTTTTGGATGAGATTGAATGTTCAGCCTATTGATCAGCGTTCAGCCTATTGGGTAGGCTAGGGGTCGGCGACAGGGGTGGTCCCGGCGCCAGGAGAGAGCCCACATGAACGCATCCCTGTTCGACCTGTCCGGAAAGCTGGCCCTCGTCACGGGCTCCTCGCGCGGCCTCGGTCTGGCACTCGCCGCCGGCCTCGCGGACGCCGGAGCCACGGTCGTCCTGCATGGCCGCGGGGGAGCGACGCTGGACGCCGCCGCCGCGACCCTGGCCGAGCGCACGGGCACGCCGCCGCCGACGGTCTCCTTCGACGTCGGGGACGCGGCAGCCGTCGCCGAGGGCGTCCGGGCGCTGTTGGACGAACACGGGACGCCCGACATCCTCGTCAACAACGCGGGCCTGCAGCGCCGCGCGCCGTTCACCGAGTTCGACCCCGGCGACTGGGACGCCATCATCCGCACCAACCTGTCGGCCGCCTTCTACGTCTCCCAGCCGATCACCCGGGCCATGGCCGAGCGCGGCTCGGGCAAGGTCGTCAACATCGCCTCCGTGCAGTCGATGCTGGCGCGCCAGACGATCGCGCCGTACTCGGCGTCCAAGGGCGGGCTGGTGATGCTCACCAAGGGCATGGCGGCCGACCTGGCCCGCTTCGACATCCAGGTCAACGCGATCTCGCCCGGCTACCTCGCCACCGAGATGAACCGCGCGCTGTGGACCGACGAGGCCTTCGACCGCTGGGTCGTCGAGCGCACGCCGGCCCGCCGCTGGGGACGCGTCGAGGAGCTCGTCGGCACGCTGGTCTACCTGTGCTCGGCGGCGTCCTCGTTCGTGTCGGGGCAGAACATCTTCGTCGACGGCGGAATGACCTCGGTGGTGTGAGATGAAGACGGTTCTGATTCACGGCAAGGACGACCTCCGCATCGAGGAGGTCCCCACCCCCGAGCCCGGCCCCGGCCAGGTGCGCCTGAAGATGGCGTACGCCGGCATCTGCGGCTCCGACCTGCACTACTACTTCGAGGGCGCCAACGGAGCGTTCGTCGTCCGCGAGCCGCTCTGCCCCGGGCACGAGGTCTCCGGCACGGTGGACGCCGACCCGTCCGGACGCCTCGTCCCCGGCACGCCCGTGACCGTCCACCCGGCGACGTTCGGCGAATGTCTGCCCGGGCTCGAGGGCCACCGGCACCTCTGGCCCAGGGGCGCCTACCTCGGCAGCGCGTCGACCTGGCCGCACACCCAGGGCGGCATGAGCGAGTACCTGATCGTGGAGGCCGGCATGGTGCGTCCGCTGCCCGAGGGCCTCTCCCTCGCGGACGCCGCCCTCGCCGAGCCGCTCGCCGTCGGCCTGCACGGCATCGCCGTGGCGGGCGGCGTGGCCGGCAAGCGCGTGCTGGTGTCGGGCTCGGGTCCGATCGGGCTCCTCGCCGCGGCCGGCGCGCTGGCGTCCGGTGCCGCGGAGGTGACCTGCACGGACGTGCTCCCCGGTCCGCTGGAGCGGGCTCGCGCCCTCGGCGTCCAGCACACGTTGCGGGTCGGCGCCGACGAGTTGCCGGCCGAGAGCTACGACGTCGTGCTGGAGTGCTCGGGCGTCCCGGCCGCGATCAACGCGTGCATCGCCGCGGTGCGCCGCGCGGGCGTCATCGCCCAGATCGGCATGACGTCGGCCGGCCCCAAGCCGGTCGACCTCGCGACGCTCATCAGCAAGGAGGTGTCTCTGCGCGGCTGCTTCCGGTTCAACGACGAGATCGACGCCGCCGTCGCGATGCTCGCGGACCACCCAGGCATCGGGTCGGTCGTCACCCACACCCTGGACGCCGACGACGCCGAGGAGGCGTTCGCCGTCGCGCGCGACTCCGCGGCGTCCGGGAAGGTGCTGGTCCGGCTCTGGGGGGTGTCCGCATGAGGGTCGCGCGGGTGGCCACGGCCTCCGGGCCGCGTCCCTGCGTCGCGGACGGGGCCGACTGGGCCGTCGTCGAGGACGCCTTCGCGAGCCCCCCGGTGAAGACGGGGGAGCGGATCCCGGCCGAGGGCGCCACGCTGCTGGCCCCCGTCGAGCCCACGGTCGTGCTGGGCATGCTGCACAACTCTGGCCCCGACGACCGGTGCCTGCCTCCGCAGGCCTTCCAGAAGTCGGCGCGCACCGTCGTCGGCCCCGGCGCCCCGATCGTCGTGGACCCGACCAAGGGCGCCGTCAAGGGCGAGGCCGAGCTGGCGCTGGTCGTCGGACGACCCGCCCGCAACATCTCGGTGGCGGACGCCCCGGCGTACGTCCTCGGCTGGACGGTCGGCAACGACGTGACGGCGTCCGACCAGGCGGCCCTGGACGAGACCCGCACCCAGGCCAAGAACGGCGACGGCTTCACCCCGCTCGGACCCTGGATCGAGACCGACCTGGACGCCCTCGCCCAGGCCCTCACGGCGTCCGTCGACGGCCGCGTGGTCGCCGAGTCGTCGACCGACGGGCTTGCCTGGAACCCGTTCGAGGTGTTCGCCTACCTGACCACCCATCTCACCCTCGGCCCCGGCGACGTCGTCCTGACCGGCGCGCCGGGCACCGCCTTCGACATCGCGCCCGGGGCCGTGGCGTCCTGCACGGTGGCGGGCGTGGGGGAACTGACCAACCCGGTGCACGCTCTGGAGCTGCCCGACCATCACGAAGGAGCATGATGTCCGCCGACCGCCTGAAGGTCTTCGTCTGCACGCCGCTCGACGACGAGCTGTGCCGCCTCGTCACGGAGCTGGAGCCGCGCGTCGACCTCGTCGTCGACCAGTCGCTGCTTCCGCCGATGCGCTGGCCCGGCGACCACGAGGGCGACCCCTCGTTCGCCCGGACGCCCGAGCAGCAGGCCCGCTTCGAACAGCTGTGCGACTCGGCCGAGGCCCTTTACGGCATCCCCGACACCAAGCCGGCCCAGCTGGCCCGGACCGTCCGCGCCAACCCGCGCCTGCGCTGGGTGCACACGATGGCCGCCGGCGGGGGATCGCAGGTGCGGGCGTCCGGCCTGAGCGCCGAGGAGATGGCGCCGGTGGAGTTCACGACCTCCGCGGGGGCCCACGCCGACACGCTGGCCGAGTTCGCTCTGTTCGGCGTCCTGGCCGGCGCCAAGGACCTGCCGCGCCTGCGCCGCCAGCAGGACGCGCGGTACTGGTCGCCGCGCTGGGCCATGAAGCAGGTGTTCCAGATGACCGTCCTCGTCGTCGGCATGGGCAACATCGGACGCGCGACCGCCGCCCGGTTCGCCGCGATCGGCGCCCGGGTCATCGGCGTGAATCGGACCGTCCGGGAGGTGCCGGGCGTCGAGAAGGTCTACCCGACCGCCGAACTGGCCGAGGCCGTGCGCGAGGCCGACGCGATCGTCAACACGCTGCCGCAGGCCCTCGACACCGACAAGCTGCTCAGCGCCGAGGTCTGGGCCAACGTCAGGCCGGGCGCGATCTTCGCCAGCACCGGCCGCGGCACCTGCGTCGACGAGGACGCCCTCGTCGAGGCCCTGCGCGACGGCCGGGTGGGGTTCGCCGCGATGGACGTCTTCGCCGTCGAGCCGCTGCCCGCCGACAGCCCGCTGTGGGGCATGGAGAACGTCCTGGTCGCGCCGCACACCGGTGCGCTGAACGACGCCGAGGACGAGCTGATCGCCCGCATGTTCGCCGAGAACGCGCGTCGTCTGCTCGACGGCGAGGAGTTGGTCAATACGATCGATCGGGTCAACTTCTACTGAGAGCCGGTGTGGCATGTCCCCGACCAGAAGCGGCACGGACGCCGTCCCCGCCGGAGCGGCGCCCGCGGTCGTCCGCGCCACGGCCGTCCTGGACGCCCTGGCGGCCAGCGAGACCGGGTATCTGAGCCTGTCCGACCTGGCTCGCGCCATCGGCGTCCCGAAGTCGTCGACGAGCGCGATCTGCAACGCGCTGGAGGCCGGCGACCTCGTCCGGCGCGACGATCTCGGGTACACGCTCGGACGCCGCCTCGTCGAGCTGGGCGGCTCGTACCTGGCTCGAATGGACGTGGTCCGGGAGTTCTACCACCTGTGTGAGACGTCGGAGGTGATGGCGCCCGAGACCGTGCGGCTCTCGGCGCTGGCCGGCATCGACACGCTGTGCCTGGCCCGCTACGAGGGGCATCCGGCCCTGCGGCTGACGTCCGGGATCGGCGACCGCTTCCCCTCGTCGGCCACCGCGCAGGGCAAGGCCCTGCTGGCCCGGCTGGACGACTCCGAGATCGTCCGGCTCTACCACGGCATCGACGTGCTGCCGCGCGTGACGCCCGCCAGCCTGACGTCCCTGGACGACCTGCTCGCCCAGGTGCGCCAGGCGCGCCGTGACGGCTACGCGACCGACGAGCAGGAGGCCGCCGAGCACGTGGTGGGCCTCGCCGTCGCCGTGCCCACCCGAGGCGTCCGGAGCCCCGTGCTCGCCGTCAGCGTCACCCTGCTGGACGCCGAGGTCACCCCCGAGGTGCGCGCCCGTTTCGTCCGCGAACTGAAGCTGATGGCCCGCGCCCTCGGTAACCCCATGGCCCCCGCCTGAGCGCGGCCGGAGCCCACGGCGTCCCCTAATTTCCCCCGCGCGCGGGGGAATTCCTGCGCCCATCGGCGTCCTGGCTCCCAGCGACGGCGTGTCGTCCGACTGGTGCTGAATCCGCCCCGTACGGGGCATTCCTTGGACGTACCACTGGGCCGTGCCAGCGACCCACCGGGCAACCTTCCGGAACTTCTTGTGTTCGACCTATTGAACTCTGTTCGACCTATGGTCCATACTGATGACACCCGCAACGCAGCCCCGCCTACTTCGAGAAAGGCGCCCATGTCCCAAAAGAGCACCCCGGTGGCCACGCAGAGCCCCGCCGTCGACCCCGAACAGCTGAGGCGCGCCGTCCTGGCGTCGTCGGTGGGGTCCGCGCTCGAGTACTACGACTTCTACATCTACGGTCTCGCTTCGGCGCTGATCTTCGGCCAGCTCTTCTTCAGCCCGCTCGGCGCAGCCGGCGCGATGATCGCGTCGTTCGGCACCTACGCCGTGGGCTTCGCCGCGCGCCCCATCGGCGGCCTCGTCTTCGGTCACCTCGGCGACAAGCTCGGCCGCAAGATGATCCTCATCATCACGATCGCCCTGATGGGCGGCTCCAGCTTCCTGATCGGCCTGCTGCCCACCTACGCCACCGCGGGCATCGTCGCCCCCGTGCTGCTGGTCCTCCTCCGCATCTTCCAGGGTCTGGGCGCCGGCGCCGAGCAGGCGGGCGCGACGGTCCTCATCTCCGAGTTCGCGCCCCCGAAGCGGCGCGGCTTCTTCGCGGCGCTGCCGTTCGTCGGCATTCAGATCGGAACCCTGCTGGGCGCCGGCACCTTCGCGCTGCTCGGCCTCGCGCACCCCGAACTGCTGCTCGGCTGGCTGTGGCGAGTGCCCTTCCTGCTCGGCGCGGTGCTCATCCTGGTCGCGGTCTACATCCGGACCAAGCTGCAGGAGTCGCCCACGTTCGAGGTGTTCAACGCCGAAGAGCACGAGCAGGTCAAGATCGGCCTGGGCGAGGCGCTGCGGACCTCACGCAAGAACATCCTGATCGGCATCGGCCTGCGCATGGCCGAGAACGGCAACTCCTCGATCTACTCGGCGCTGCTGCTGGCCTACATCGGCACGATCGCCGCCTACAAGGGCATGAACATCGGCCCGACGGGCGCCGTCGTGGCCGCCGCCGTCTCGATCGTCACGGTGGTCGCCTTCGGCAAGCTGTCGGACTCCTGGGGCCGCGTCCGCGTCTACCGCTACGCCGCCCTCTTCCTGGGCCTGTTCGCCCTGCCCGGCTTCTACCTGCTGACCCTCGGCAACAGCTACCTGGTCATCCTCGTGATGGCGATCGGCATCGGCATCGGCGTCCAGGGCATGCTCGGGCCGCAGTGCGCGCTGCTGCCCGAACTGTTCGGCAACTCGCACCGCTACACCGGCGTCGCCATGGCCCGTGAGCTCTCGGCCGTCCTGGCCGGCGGCATCGCCCCGCTGCTCGGCGCGACCTTCCTCGCCGTGACCAACAACGCCTGGTGGGTGCCGGGGCTGTACTCCCTCATCCTCTGCGCGATCACGTTCGCGACCACCTTCGTCACCCCCGAGACGGCCGGCCGGTCCCTGACCGACCTGCGGGACGCCTGACCGACTCCTCGCGTCCACCGCCTGTGGCCCCGGTTCCCCCGGGGCCACAGGCGTCTTCGCGTCCGGCGTCCTCGCATCGGCCCGGACGCCTTCGGCGCGCGTCGGCGTCCGATTTCGATTTCGGCGGGGCGGAGGGGATGTGGCAGACTTGGTCCTCGTTGTGCCGCGGTGCTCCTGCCACAGGGGGTTCACGTGCCGGGCCTGCAATCCTACGAACTTCCGAGGTGACCTGTGGCACCGGCGAGGACGACACCGATGAACAAGCTTGTCTCCGAGGTCACGCAGGGCTCCCTGCGCACCGACATCCCCGACTTCCGCCCCGGCGACTCGGTCCGGGTGCACGTGAAGGTCGTCGAGGGCAACCGCTCCCGCATCCAGGTGTTCGCCGGCCACGTCATCGCCCGCAACGGCTCGGGCATCGCCGAGGCGTTCACCGTCCGCAAGGTGAGCTTCGGCACCGGTGTCGAGCGCACGTTCCCGCTGCACTCCCCGATCATCGACAAGGTCGAGGTCGAGCGCCGTGGCGACGTCCGCCGCGCGAAGCTGTACTACCTGCGCGGCCTGCGTGGCAAGGCCGCCAAGATCAAGGAGAAGCGAGAGCGCTGACCCGCTCCCGGGCCGAGGACGCCATGGCTCAACGTCAAGACAAGGAAAAGGGCGGCGGCGTCCTCGGATTCCTGCGCGAGACGGCGATCGTGGTCGTCGGCGCGCTGATCGCCTCCACCCTGCTGCGGATGTTCCTGCTGCAGGTCTTCGTGATCCCGTCGGGGTCGATGGAGAACACGATGCTGATCGGCGACCGGGTCGCCGTGCAGAAGGTGGTACCCGTCCAGCGCGGCGACATCGTGGTGTTCCGCGATGACCTGGGCTGGCTGCCGGCGTCCGGGGGCAACCGCCTCGCGTGGTGGCAGTCGGCGCTCATGTTCGTCGGCCTGCTGCCGGACGAGAGCCAGAACTATCTGATCAAGCGCGTCATCGGCATGCCCGGCGACCACGTCGCCTGCTGCGACAGCCAGGGACGCCTGACGGTGAACGGCGTGGCCCTCGACGAGCAGTCGTATCTCTTCCGCGACGGGGCGGGCCAGCTGGTGCAGCCGTCCGAGATGACCTTCGACATCGTGGTTCCCCAGGGCAAGATCTTCGTCATGGGCGACCATCGCAACGAGTCGGCCGACTCGCGCTGCCACCTGGCGGTGGAGACCAACGGCGTCCTGGGCGGGCTGGCGTTCGTCAACCAGACCTCGGTGGTGGGCGCGGCGGTCGCGACCGTGTTCCCCTTCAGCCGCATCTCGGGGCACACGCGTCCTGCGACGTTCGACGGCATCCCCGCGGCTTCGGGGACGCCGCCCGCGTCGCCCGTCATCAACGGCGAGCCGCCGCCGGCCTGCTGACAGCCATGTCGTACCTGATCCGCCGCGACTCGGGGCTCTACGGCTACGAGCGCGCCCTGGGCCGGGCAGGTTTCGTCCGCGTCGCAGGGGCCGACGAGGCCGGACGGGGCGCCTGCGCGGGCCCGCTCGTGGCGGCGGCGTGCGTGCTCGGACCGCGTCCCATCGAGGGGCTCAACGACTCCAAGAAGCTCACCGCGCTTGCGCGGGAGCGGCTCTACGAGCAGATCG
This sequence comes from Propioniciclava sp., assembly GCA_036803965.1. Taxonomy (GTDB): domain Bacteria; phylum Actinomycetota; class Actinomycetes; order Propionibacteriales; family Propionibacteriaceae; genus Propioniciclava. Next base: position 572 of record DAIRTI010000117.1, on the reverse strand, counting down.
TGGCTCGGGCGACCGCGTGGGCGGTCGTCCGGATCGAGCACGACGAGTGCGACAACCTCGGCATGCACGTGGCGAACATCGAGGCGCTGCGGCGGGCTGTCTGGCGGCTCGACGTGCAGCCCGACTTCGTGCTCACCGACGGCTTCCCGGTCGACGGCTTCGGGCGTCCGAATCTGGCGATGTGGAAGGGCGACGCGGTGGCGGCCTCGGTCGCGGCGGCGTCCATCCTGGCGAAGGTGACCCGCGACCGGATCATGGACGCCTTCGACGCCGACTACCCCGACTACGGCTTCCGGATCCACAAGGGGTATTGCACGAGGCTGCACCAGGACGCCCTGGACGCGCACGGCCCGTGCGCGATTCATCGCCTGCGCTGGGACAACGTTGCCCGCACGGTTAGGCTGGGGGAGCTATGAGCGCCGAGGATCTAGAGCAGTACGAGAGCGAGCTGGAGCTGCAGCTCTACCGCGAGTACAAGGACGTCGTCGGCATCTTCACCTATGCCGTGGAGACCGAGCGCCGGTTCTACCTGTGCAACGCCGTCGACCTGAAGGTGCGCACCGAGGGCGGGG
>DAIRTI010000116.1:0-9645 GCA_036803965.1 Propioniciclava sp. | reverse complement strand
CCGGACACACCTTCTGGTGCCCACCCCAAACCGGGGTGGGCACCAACCATTTAACCCACCCTTGTTGCCGCCTGTTTTGCGGCCAGGAACCGAACCCGTCACACTTGTGCAGTGACTGACAACACGAGCGGGGAACGAGGCTTCGAGCGCCGGCGTCCGAGCGAAGGGGCGGGGGACCGCGGAGGCGCACAGAGGCGCGACGGCGGGTATCGGCCGGACGCTCGCGGGGGCGACCGCCGCTACGACGATCGAGGCCCTCGCTCCGGCGGCGGCCGCGGCTACGGCGGCGGCGACAAACGTTCCTACGGGGATCGTCGTGACGACAGTGGCTCCGGGGAGCGACGCGCACCCCGGGACGGGGGTTACGGCTCCCAGCCAGGCGGCCGGGAGGGCGGCAGCCACTACCGGGGCGACCGTCCCCAGGGCGGCGGGCGCTACGACCGCGCCGGCGGAAGCTCCTCCGGGCAGGACCGGGAACGTCGCAACTACGGAGATCGCGACCAGCGAGGCCCTGGCCTCGGCGCGCGACCTCCTCGCGAAGGCGGGTCCGACCGTGGCGAGCGGCGTCCTTATGCAGATCGGGGCGGCGACCGTGGCGCACGTCCCTATGGAGATCGGAGCGGTTCGCGTCCCTACGGTGAGCGCCGGGACGATCGAGGTGGTTCCCGTCCCCACGGTGAGCGACGCGATGATCGGGGTGGGCAGCGCTCGTACGGCGAGCGCGGTTCCGATCGCGGTGGGTCACGCCCCTATGGAGAACGCAGAGACGACCGCAGCGGAGGCCGTTCATCGTACGGTGGCCAGGCTGCCGACCGCGGGGGCTCCCGTCCGTACGGGGAGCGACGTGATGATCGAGGCGGTTCGCGTCCCTACGAGCGGCGTGATGATCGGGGCGGTCAGCGCCCCTCCGGCGATCGAGACGAACGGCGTCCCTACGGCGACCGCGGTGCCGACCGCGGGGACCGGCGTCCATACGGCTCGCGCGACGACCGCGGAGGGGGGCGACCCTACGAGCGACGAGATGACAGGGGCCCACAAGGACCCGCGCGTGATGACCGGGGGTCCGGCGATCGTTCTGAGCGGCGCCCCTACCGCGAGGGGGGTGAGTCGCGGCCCTACAGCGACCGAGGTGGTGAGTCGCGGCGTCCCTCCGGAGACCGAGGTGCCGAACGGCGTCCATACGGCCAAAGTGGAGGACAGGGCGGTGGCAGGCGCGACGACCGGGGCGGCCAGCGTTCGTACGGCGGAGGCGGCGACCGACGCGGCCAGGGCGACCGGCGTCCGTACGGGGAGCGCCGCGAGGGTGGTCCAGGACGCCACGACAGCCGGCCGCGCCAGGACGATCGGATGCGACGCGAGGACCGTCCCCGCCGCGACGAGGAGGCCCGCGAGTGGGAGCCGCCGCCGCCCGGGCTTGCTCCGCGTCCGGACGAGCCGCCGACGCCCGAGGGTCTGGACCTGAAGGAGCTGCCGCGCGCCGTTCGGGCCGAACTGCGCGGGTTGACCGTTGAGTTGGCTGACATCGTCGGCGCCCACCTGCTGATGGCGGGGAAGCTGATCGACTCCGACCCCGAGCTGGCCTACCGGCACGCCGAGGCGGCGCGCCGACGCGCGGCGCGACTACCGGTTACCCGCGAGGCCGCGGGCGAGGCCGCCTACGCAGCCGGCGACTACGCCGCGGCGCTGACCGAGTTCCGGGCCCTGCGCCGCATGAACGGCAGCGACGAGTTCGTCGCCGCCATGGCCGACTGCGAGCGGGCGCTGGGCAACCCCGACAAGGCGCTCGCCCTGGTCAAGGAGGGACTGAAGGCCGGCCCCGACTTCACCGCACGCGTCGAGCTGCGGCTGGTCGAGGCCGGCTGCAGGATGGACCTCGGCCAGTCGGACGAGGCGCTGCGCCTGCTGCGGCAGGAGCTGGAGGGCGGCGGCGGCCGCGGGACGCGCAGCGCGCGGATTCGCCTGCGGTACGGCTACGCCAATCTGCTCGAGGAGACCGGTTCGCTGGAGGAGGCCGAACGCTGGTTCGGCGCTGCTGCCGCCATGGATGTCGACGGTGAGACGGACGCCGTCGAGCGGGTCGAAGCGCTGCAGGGGCTCGTCATCGAGATCGACGAGGACGACCTCGTCGGCGACGAGCCGGAGCCCGAGGCAGAGCCCCACGAGGACGAGCCCGGGGAGTCAGTCGAGGACGCCCCCGAGGAGTCATCGGAGTCCGCGGAGTCGCCCGAATCCGGGGAGTCGCCCGAGTCACCCCAGTCGGCGGAATCGGCCGAAGAGACCGAGTCCGGGCAGGAGGAACCGTCCGAGGAGGCGTCGCCGTCGCCGGAGTGGGGCGACGAGCCCGAGCCTGAGCGGACGGACGAGTCGGCCGGGGACCCGTCTCCGGCCCCGGAGGACCAACCCTTGGAGGACGAATCCCGATGAGCGCGCTGATCGACGGCCACGACGTCGCCCTGTTCGACCTGGACGGGGTCGTGTACCTCGGCCCAGAGCCGGTCCCGGGCGCGGTCGCGGGCGTGGCGGCGTTGCAGGCGCGCGGCGTCCGGGCGATCTACGTGACCAACAACGCCGCGCGGCCCGCGCAGACGGTCGCCGACCAGCTCGTCACCCTTGGCTTCCACGCGACCGTCGACGACCTCGTCACCAGCGCCCAGGCCGCGACGGGACTCATGCGCCGCGAACTCCAGCCCGGCGCCAAGGTGCTGGTCGCCGGCACCCAGAACCTGGCCGACCACATGACCGAGGCGGGCTTCGTGGTCGTCTCGGGCGCCGACGAGGCGCCGGATGCGGTCGTCCAGGGCTACGACCCTCAGATGACCTGGCCGCGGCTCGACGAGGCGGCGTTCGCGGTGCAGAACGGGGCGCGCTGGTACGCGTGCAACACCGACTCCACGCGGCCCACCGAGCGCGGCCTGGTGCCCGGCGCGGGGGTCGCCGTGTACGCCGTCCAGGTGACCACCCGCGTCGAGCCGATCGTGACCGGCAAGCCGTTCCGGCCGCTGATGGAGGAGGCCATGCGCCGCACTGGCGCCCGCAATCCCATCTTTGTCGGCGACCGCCTGGACACCGACATCGCCGGAGCCTGCACGATCGGCATCGACTCGTGCCTGGTGTTCACCGGCGTCCATGGCAAGCGCGACCTGGTCGAGGCCGCCGAGGGCTTCCGCCCGACGTCGATCGCCTGGGACATCCCCGGTCTGCTCCGTCCCGCCCGCGAACTGCACGTGGACGCCGACGGCGTCCATTGTGGCGACGCGTACGTGACGGCACCCGGCGGCGTTGCCCGGATCGACGGCGACCTGTCCGGGCACGAGCGGCAGCTGGACGCCCTGTGGGCCCTCGCGCGTCTCGTCTGGGACGGGCGGGCGTCCGAATACGAAGCCGCGCTAGGCGATTTGAACGCTGTTCACTAGTCTGGGGGCGCCGATCCAGAAGGAGCCGCCCATGTCCGCGAACGCCGCGACCTCCGTGCGTCCGTCCTCGCCCGCGACCGACCTCGCTCTGATCGCCGTGTTCGCCGGCCTGATCTCGGCGTTCGCCCTCGCCCCGGCGATCCCGATCGGCGCGCTCGGCGTCCCGATTACGCTGCAGACCCTGGCGGTCGCCCTGACCGGCATGGTGCTGGGCGCCAAGCGCGGCTTCCTCGCCGTGCTCCTCTACCTCGTCGTGGGCTTCGCCGGCCTCCCGGTGTTCGCCGGCGGCGCGGCGGGGCTGGGCGTGTTCGCCAAGCCGTCGATCGGCTACCTGCTGAGCTTCCCGTTCGCCGCCGCGCTGACGGGCTTCCTGTCCTACCGGGTGCTCGCGCGGCGCCGGCGCGCCACCTGGGCCTGGTTGTCCGGGGCGGGCCTGGTGGCGTCCGCGTTGCTCGTGCACCCGCTCGGCATCCTCGGCATGGCGCTCGTCCTGCACCTGGACGCCGGCAAGGCCCTGGTCGCCGATCTGCCCTTCTGGCCGGGCGACATCGTGAAGAACATCGCCGCCGGCCTGGTCGCCGCGCAGGTGCACCGCGCGTTTCCCGCGCTCGCCGCCCGGCGGTGACGGTCCGCTTCGACGCAGTCTCCGTCGCGGTCCGGACGCCGACGGCGTCCGGTGAGACCGTCCGGACCCTGCTGGACGGCGTCTCCGCGACCCTCACCGAGGCCCGCGTCGCCGTCATCGGCGCGAACGGCTCGGGCAAGTCCACCCTGCTGCGCCTGGTCAACGGGCTGATGACGCCCGCGTCCGGACGCGTCGAGGTCGACGGCGTCGACGTCGCCCGCGACCCCCGCGCGGCGCGCGCCCGCGTCGGCTTCGTCTTCACCGACCCGCTCGGCCAACTCGTCATGCCGACCCCCGCCGAGGACGTCGAGCTGAGCCTGCGGCGCACGATCCGCGACCGCGGGGCTCGCCGGGCGCGCGCCCTCGAACTCCTGGACGCCCGCGGCGTCGGCCACGTCGCCGACTCCAGCATCTACGACATCTCCGGCGGGGAGCGCCAACTCGTGGCGCTGGCGTCCGTGCTGGCGGTGGAGCCGTCGGTGCTCGTCCTCGACGAGCCGACCACCCTGCTCGACCTGCGCAACCGGCTCGCCCTGCGACGGGTGATCGCCGAACTGCCGCAGCAGATCCTGCTGGCCACCCACGACCTCGAGCTGGCCGCGGACGCCGACCGCGTCCTGGTCGTCGACGACGGACGCCTCGTCTTCGACGGGGCCCCGGACGTCGCCGTGGCCCACTACGAGCAGTTGATGGGGGCCCGGTGAACTCCGCGCGGGCGCTGCTGGGCATCCACGTGCCCGGGACGACCCCCTGGCACCGCATGGGCGTCGGCTGGAAGTACCTGGTCTTCCTCGTCCTCGTGCTGCCGGCAGTGGCCCCGCCCGGCGCGTGGGTGAGTCTGGGCCTCCTGGCTGCTGCGTTGGCGATCGTGGCGTCCACGCGCGCACCCCTGCGGCTGGCCTGGGGACTGCCGTGGGGCGTGGTGCTGCTGCTGGCCGTGCTGGCGGTCTATCACGTCGTCTCTGGGCAGTGGGAGCTGGCGGTGACGATCGTGTCGGCGATGCTGGTGGCGCTGTACGCGTCCAGGCTGCTGCTGCTGACCACGCCGATGCCCGTGCTCGTCGACTCTCTGGTGAACGCGGCGCGGCCGCTGCGCCGGCTCGGGCTCGACCCCGAGCGGTTCGGGCTGGCGGTGGCGATCATGGTCCGGTCGGTGCCGTTCGTCGCGGGGGCGTTCGTCGACGTCCGGGACGCCGCCCGCGCCCGCGGACTGGAGCGCAACCCGGTCGCCCTCGTGGCCCCCGTCGTGGTCTCGACCGTCGCCTTCGCCCGCACGACCGGCGAGGCTCTGGCAGCCCGGGGTCTCGGCGAGGACGCACTAGACTCCGGCCGGTGAGCGAACCCGCGTCCGAGCCCGTCGGCCCGCCGCCCGAGACCGGCAACCACGAGATCGACCGGGCGCTGGCGTCCCTGAATCTGGGCGACGATGTCGCCGCCCACCCCGAGCGCATCGCGGCGGCCCTGGACGCCGTCCAGCGGGCCTTGGCGGCGCCGTCGGTTCCGCAGGGCCTGCGGCCCAGCTGACGCGATGCGCCTGGACGCCGCCCTCGTCGCCCGCGGACTAGCCCGTTCGCGCAAGCACGCCGCCGAGCTCGTCGCCACCGGCAAGGTGAGCGTCGACGGCCGGCCGGCGCGCAAGGCGTCCGAGACCGTGACCGACGCCAGCGAGATCGCGGCGGCGTCCGACCACTACGTCTCGCGTGCGGCGCACAAGCTGCTCGGCGCGCTTGCGGCGTCCGATACGCACGTGAGCGGACGCGCGCTCGACGCGGGGGCGTCCACGGGCGGGTTCACCCAGGTGCTGCTGGAGCGGGGCTGCGCGCCCGTCTACGCCGTCGACGTGGGCCACGGGCAGCTGGCGGACGTGCTGCGCGCCGACCCTCGTGTGGTGGTGCGCGAGCGGCTCAACCTGCGCGACCTGACCCTGGCCGACCTCGGCGGCCAGCCGGTCGACGTGGTGGTCGCCGACGTGTCGTTCATCTCGCTGCGCATGCTCGCGGCGCCGCTGCTGGGCGTGTTGCGTCCGAGCGGCGTCGCCCTGTTCATGGTGAAGCCGCAGTTCGAGGTCGGCCGCGCCGGCCTGGACGCCCACGGTGTCGTGACCGACTCGGCCCTGCGCGACGCAGCGGTCGACGGGGTGATCGAGGCCGCGGCGGCCCAGGGCTGGACGTGCGACTGGCGCGCCGAGACCACCCTGCCCGGGACCGGCGGCAACCGCGAGTTCTTCGTCCGCCTGCGTCATCTTTGACGCGCCCGGAGATTGTCGGGGCGTCCCATTAGGGTGTGCCCGTGAGTTCCCGCAACATCGCGATCATGCTGCACGTGCTCCGTCCGGACGCCGTGGCGGCCGCCGCGGGGTTCATCGACGTGGTGGCCGGCCGCGAGCAGATCGCGTGCTGGTTGCGGCCCGAGGCGATCGAGGCGGTGCGTCCGCTGCTGACGCGTCCGGTCGAACTGCACCCGTTCGACGGTCCGGACGCCGGAGAGCTCGAGCTCGTCGTCGTCTTCGGCGGCGACGGCACCATGCTGAGGGCCGCCGAATGGGCGCTGCCCGAGCAGGTGCCGATCCTGGGCGTGAACCTGGGGCATGTGGGCTTCCTGGCCGAGCTGGAGCCGTCGCAGCTCGACGAGCTGATCGAGCGGGTGCTGGCCCGGCGATATCGCGTTGAGGAGCGGCTCTGCATCGAGGTGCTTCTGCGTGACCGTCCGGGCGGCGAGGTGGTGTGGTCGAGCTACGCCATCAACGAGGTGTCGCTGGAGAAGGCGTCCCGCGAGCGCATGATCGAGGTGCTGGTCGAGATCGACGGCCACCCGCTGCAGCGGTGGGGCACCGACGGCGTCCTCGTGTCGACGCCGACGGGCTCGACGGCGTACGCGTTCTCGGCGCAGGGTCCGGTGATGTGGCCCGATCTGGACGCGCTGTTGGTCGTGCCGCTGCTGGCGCACGCACTGTTCGCGCGCCCGCTGGTGCTGAGCCCGACCTCGGTGGTCAAGATCGACATGCTGCCCGGGCAGGCGACCAGTGGCGTCCTGTGGTGCGACGGTCGGCGCTCGGTCGATGTGCACCAGGGGGCGGAGGTCGAGGTGCGCCGGCTCGGGCAGAACCTGAAGATCGCGCGGCTCGACGCATCGCCGTTCGTGGAGCGGCTCGTGCGCAAGTTCCAGCTGCCGGTGCAGGGCTGGCGCAAGGAGGCCCCGATCGACATCGGGCGCGAGATCCAGGCGCAGAAGGCGCTGCCGGAGTGGGAGCCGTAGATGCTCACGCAGCTGCGGATCGCTTCGCTCGGCGTCATCGACTCCGCGGTGCTGGAGCTGGGCCCGGGGTTCACCGCGGTCACCGGCGAGACCGGCGCGGGCAAGACGATGGTAGTGGGCTCCCTCGAACTGCTGCTGGGCGGCAAGGCCGAGGCGCGGCTGATCCGGCGCGGGGCGTCCCGGGCGGTCGTGGAGGGTCGGCTGACCTCCGACGACGCGCTGGCGAGGGCGCTGGACGAGCTCGGAGGCGAGCTCGAGGAGGGTGAGCTGCTGGTCACCCGCGTGCTCACGGCCGGTCGTTCGCGAGCGCTGGCCGGCGGCGTCCAGGTGCCGTCGGGGGCCCTGGTCGACCTGCTGGGGGAGCGTGTCACGGTGCACGGGCAGTCCGGGCAGCTGCGGCTCGGCAGCCCCGACAGGCAGCGTGAGGTCCTGGACGCCTTCGCCGGCCCCGAGCTTGGTGAGGTGCTGGCGTCCTACCGGGTCTGCGACGCGGAGTTCCGCGCGGCGGCGTCCGAACGGGCGGCGCTCGTCGCCCAGGCGCAGGAGCGGGCTCGCGAGCTGGCCATGCTGGAGTTCGGGCTGACCGAGATCGAGAAGGCCGATCCGCAGCCGGGTGAGGATGCCGCGCTGCGCGCCGAGGCCACGCGGCTGCAGGCGGTCGACGACCTGCGGGCCGCCGCCCGAGCCGCCCTCGTCGCGCTGGCAGGCGACGACGAGGCGTTCGCCGACGAGCCCACGGCGCTGGGGCTGGTCGGGTCGGCCCGCAAGGCTCTGGAGGGCATCGTCGACGACGATCCCGCCGCCGGCCCGCTCGCTGCGCGCGTCTCGGAGGCCGGTTACCTTCTTTCTGACGCCGCCGGCGAACTGGCGTCCTATCTCGCGGGCCTGGACGCCGATCCGGCCCGGCTGGAATGGATCGCCGGGCGGCTCGCCACCCTGGCGGGGCTCACCCGCCGCTACGGCGAGTCCGTCGACGAGGTGCTGGCATGGGGCGAACAGGCCGCCGCGCGGGCGTCCGAACTACGGGGAGGCGACGACCGCATCGCCGAACTGACGGCGTCCCTGCAGAAGCTGGACGCCGACCTGACCGTCCAGGCGGCCCGGATCACCGAGTTGCGCGCGTCCGCGGCCGCGGAGCTGGAGGGGCTCGTCGAGGCCGAGCTGGCCGCGCTCGCGTTGCCGCGGGCGTCGCTGCGCTTCGAGATCGAGCCGGCCCCGCGTGGGCCCCACGGCGCCGACCACGTGCAGCTGCTGTTCAGCGCGAACCCCGGATCGGCGCCGGCGCCGCTTGGCAAGGTGGCCTCGGGTGGGGAGCTGTCGCGGGTCCGGCTGGCGCTGGAGGTCGTGCTCGCGTCCGGCAGCGACGGGCGCACGTTCGTCTTCGACGAGGTGGACGCCGGGGTCGGCGGCGCGGTCGCGCTCGAGATCGGACGCCGTCTCGCCCGTCTCGCCCGGCACGCCCAGGTGATCGTCGTCACCCACCTGGCCCAGGTGGCCGCCTTCGCCGACCGGCAGTTCGTTGTGGAGAAGTCCGACGACGGGCAGATCACCACCTCTGGAGTCCGGGAGGTCGACGGCGAGGAGCGCATCGCCGAGCTCGCCCGCATGATGGCGGGCCTCGAAAGTACCGACGCCGCCCACCGGCACGCGGAGGAGTTGCTGCACGCGGCCCGCGGGTAGTCCGAGGGGCCGGGGTTGGTCGTCTCGGTCAGGGGATTCACTCCCTGTCGGGCGGGTTGAGGTCGCGTCTGTTTCTGCCTTGCTGGTAGGCAGGCGTCGTTCTGCCTCTGCTTCGGCGTTCGCTCTGGGTTGCGTTTGGCTCCGTGGGCGCATCCCGCCCTGTTTCGTCAGAGCTCTTTAGTTGTGGGACGGCCTCGAATCGCTCGGCCCTTTCGCCGTCAGTCCGCTGCGGGGGCGGGGCCGCGTCCCGCCCTGCTCCGCCGGACGCCGCAGGCGTCCTCCGGCTCCGCAATGCCCGTCCGCACCCTGACGCGGCCCCGCTCCCTCCGCTCCCACGCCAGCGCAGTTGGCGCGTGGTGCGGAGGTCCGTTCCGGGGTGGCTCTGGGCAGAGTTTCCCTGGGTCGGTCACGTGTCGGCGACGGGCAGTTGCGATGCGTCCAGCTGGCTCGAAGGAGCGAACACGACTGTAGGAAGCGGTCAGTGCTGGTCCTCGTGGTCCTCTTGGCGTTGCTGGTCTTCGTGGTCACTGTGGTCACGGTCAGCGTCATGGTTGTCCTCGCGCCGGGCGTACTCGTTGTCGTCGTCGTACGGATCTCGCGGTTGGGGGCGTCCGAGGGCGGTGGTGCCGTAGGGGCCGACTTCGTATTGGAAGCCGTGCGGGGACGTCCAGG
>DAIRTI010000115.1:0-9685 GCA_036803965.1 Propioniciclava sp. | reverse complement strand
TCTAGGGGCGGCGATCGCCGGGAAACCAGTGTCCCCCCGTGTCAGCGCGTGGTTCCACCTCAGTCGGACGCCGTCGGCGCCGGTTCCGCGCGGGTCACCTCGAAGACCCGGAAGCCCTTCGCGCTGGCCGTGCGCTCGCACCGCCAGCCCTGCTCGACCAGCCAGCGCTGCAGCGAGTCCCCGCCCAGGTTGCGGGCGACGACGAGGCGGGCGACGCCGCCGTGGGCGAGGCGCGCGAGCCAGGTGAGCAGCAGATCGTGGAGGGCGTCCTTGCCGATCCGGATCGGCGGGTTCGACCAGATCTCGTCGTAGCGGGCGTCCGGGTCGGCCTCGTCCGGGAGCAGCGCCGAGACTCGATCGCCGACCCCGTGGGCGGCGGCGTTGACCCGCGTCAGCTCCAGTGCGCGGGTGTTGACGTCGACGGCGTCGACGCGGGCGTCCGGGCAGGCGACGGCCAGCGCGACGGCGACCAGGCCGTAGCCGCAGCCGAGGTCGAGCAGGCGGCGTCCCCCGGGACGGGCCGGGGCCGCCGGGGTGTGGGTGCGCAGCAGCACTGCGGTGCCGGCGTCGAGGGCGTCCGCCGAGAAGACGCCGTTGGCCGTGGTGAACGTCCAGTCCGTTTCCCAGAAGCGGCAGGCGATCGTCCGGCGGCGTTCCTCGCCCGTCGGGGACTCGAAGTAATGGCTCACGCGTCCTCCTCGGCGGCGGTGTCGGGGCCCTGGCCGTCTGCGGCCGAGGCGCAGGGATCGCACGGCTCGCGGCGGGCCCGGGCCTCGGCGACGCGGGCGGCCAGCAGATCGTCGGCCGGGTAGCCGACCTCCTCCAGCACCAGGGCGTGCGGCGGCAGCACGTGCACGTCGCCCGCGCGGGCGTCGGCGTCGAGCAGGGACGCCGGCCAGGCGGGCGGACGGCGTCCGAGACCCACGTCGACCAGCGCCCCGACCAGCGAACGCACCATCGAATGGCAGAACGCGTCCGCGCGGACCTCAACCTCGATCGCCCCCGCCAGCGGCCCGGCGGTCGCCCGCGCGACGCGGCAGTCCAGCAGCGTGCGGATCGTGGACGCCCCCTCGCGCCTCTTGCAGTAGCCGGCGAAGTCGTGCAGCCCGAGCAGGCCGGCGCCGGCGGCGTCCATTGCGGCGGCGTCCAGGGCGCCGTTCACCCGCAGGACGATCCCGCGCAGCAGCGGGTCGGGGGCGGGGTCGTCGGTGAGCCGGTAGACGTAGCGGCGCCACACCGCGGCGAACCGGGCGTCGAAGCCCTCGGGAGCGACGCTGACCCGGCGTACGGCCAGGTCGGGCGGCAGGGCGCGGGCCAGCCGCCGCTGCAGGGTCGCGGCCACGGCGTCCGGGTCGTCGGTGGCGACGTCGAGGTGGGCGATCTGCCCGCGGGCGTGGACGCCGGCGTCCGTGCGGCCCGCGCAGGTGAGAGACGCAGGGGCGCCGAGCAGGCGTCCGAGCCAGGTCTCCAACTCGCCCTGGACGGTCCGCAGCCCGGCCTGGGCCGCCCAGCCGTGAAACCCTGCGCCGTCGTAGGCGACGTCCAGGCGCAGGCGGTGGGTCGGCGTCCGGGGGTTGCCGGCGGGGGAGGCCGTCACGGACGCCGCCGGTAGGTCAGGTCGCGGATCCGGCGTCCGGACGCCGTGCCGCGCGCCTCGTACTTGGTGACCGGGCGCTCGTCCCAGCGGGGGGCCCAGCCGTCGTGGACGTTCTCGAACGCCGGGTGCGGGTCGAGGGTGTCGCGCATCCATTCGGCGTAGTCGTCCCAGTCGGTGGCCAGCCGCCACAGGCCGCCGGGCTCCAGCCGGGACGCCGCGAGGCTGGCCAACTCGGGGCCCACGAGCCGGCGCTTGTGATGGCGGGCCTTGTGCCAGGGGTCGGGGAAGAACGTCCACAGTTCGTGCAGGCCGCCGGCGGGGACGAGCCGCTCAAGGCCCTCCGCGCCGTTGGCGACGACGATGCGGACGTTCTCGACCTCGTGGCGGGCCAGCCGCGACAGCGTGGACGCCACCGCCGGCTCGAACACCTCGAAAGCGACCACGTTGGCCTCCGGGCGGCGTTCGGCCAGCGCCACGAGCGACTCGCCCCGGCCGGGCCCGATCTCGACGATCAGGGGTGCGTGGCGGCCGAAGACGGCGTCCCAGTCGACGGAGGCGTCCTCGGCGATCGACGTGGACGTCTCCCGCTGTGGCACCCCGACGACCCAGCGTTCGGCGTGGGCGTCCCAGGCCTTGGCCTGGCTGGCGTTCATGCGCGCGGACCGGCGGACGTAGCTCACCACCTCGCGGTGGACGCGGTCGGCAGTGCGGGACACCGGGACAGGCTAGCGTTTCGGGCGGCCTGGCAAGATGGGGGGATCGGCAACGACGCTACGGCGCGGGAGGAACGAACGTGCGCACCCTGTTGAACCTGATCTGGCTGATCACCGGCGGGCTGTGGCTCGCGCTCGGCTACGTGCTCTTCGGCATCGTCGCGTGCATCTTCATCATCACGATCCCCGCCGGGGTGGCGTCCTTCCGCATGGCCAGCTACGCGCTGTGGCCGTTCGGACGCGCCGTGATCGCGCGGCCGAGCGCGGGCGCCGGGTCGGCGATCATGAACCTCATCTGGTTCGTCATCGCGGGCGTCTGGCTCGCCATCGCCCACGTGACGACCGCCGTCGCCCAGATGGTGACGATCATCGGCATCCCGCTCGCGATCGCGAACCTGAAGATGATCCCGGTCACCTGCTTCCCGTTCGGCAAGCAGATCGTGGACGCCCGCCTGCTGCCCCCAGGCGTCCGGCCGCTGCACGCACTCTGACCGCGGGCGGGGGTCTCGAACCCCTAGCCTGACGAGCGTGGACTGGTACCTCTTTTCATCGACGCTGCTGACGCTGCTGGTCATCCTCGACCCGCCGGGGCTGCTGCCCGTCTTCCTGGGTCTCACCCGGCACATGGACCGGGCCGAGCGGAACCGGTCGGCGCTGAGCGCCTCGCTCGTGGGCGGGGGAGTGATCGCGGGCTTCGCCGTGTTCGGACGCCAGATCCTCGACTACCTGCACGTGTCGATCCCGGCGCTCCAGGTCGCCGGCGGGCTGCTGTTGCTGCTGATCGCGCTGGAGTTGCTGCAGGGCAAGACGTCGTCGGAGGTGTCGGAGGAGGGCACCAACGTGGCGATCGTCCCGCTGGGCATTCCGCTACTGGCCGGGCCCGGCTCGATCGTGGCGATCATGCTGGCGGTCCGGAACGCGAACGGGGTGGGCGGCTATGTGACCGTCGCCCTCGCGCTCGTCGTCGCGATGGGGCTCGTGTACATGTTCCTCCGGTTCGCCGGCCAGGTGAAGCGGGTGCTGCGCAAGTCGGGCATCACGCTGGCGTCCCGGATCGCCGGCCTGCTGCTGGCCGGCATCGCGGTCCAGCTGATGGCCGACGGCGTCTTCGGCCTCATCGAGGCGTCCCGCCTGGGCTGACGGGCCCGGTAACGCCGAGGGGCCCCGGCCGAGACCGGGACCCCTCGTCACGCCGTTGCCTGCGGCAGGACTACTTCTCGTCCTTCTTGAACTTGTCGACCAGGTTCGCGGGCAGCAACTCGTAGCCGTGGAACTCGCGGGTGAAGGTTCCGGTGCCGTGGGCCAGGCCGCGCAGGTCGATCGCGTAGCGCGCCAACTCCACCTGCGGGATCAGGGCCCGGATGATCACCTTGTGGTTCTCCGAGTCTGTGCCCAGCATCTGGCCGCGGCGTCCGGAGACGTCGGTCATGACCGCGCCCATGTACTCCTCGCCGACGGTGATCGTCACCTCGTCGATGGGCTCGAGCAGCGCGACGATGCTCTTGTTGGACGCGGCCTCCTTCAGTGCCAGCTGGCCGGCGAGCTGGAAGGCCATGTCGGAGGAGTCCACCGAGTGGGCCTTGCCGTCGTACAGCGTGACCCGGACGTCGACCATCGGGAAGCCCGCGATGACGCCCTTGTCCATCTGCGAGCGGACGCCCTTCTCCACCGACGGGATGAACTGCCGCGGCACCGCGCCACCGACGACCTTGTCCACGAACTCGAAGCCCGCGCCGCGCTCCAGCGGCTCGACCTCGATGTTGCAGACCGCGTACTGGCCGTGGCCGCCGGACTGCTTGACGTGGCGTCCGAGCGCCGTCGTCTTGCCGACGAACGTCTCGCGCAACGCGATCTTGACGTCCTCCTGCACGACGTTGACGCCGTAGCGCTCCCTCAGCCGGTTCAGCAGCAGGTCGGCATGGGCCTGGCCGGTCGTCCACAGGACGAGCTGGTCCTCGGCGCCGTGCGCCAGCCGCACGGTGGTGTCCTCGACCGCCAGCCGCTGCAGCGCGCCGGACAGCTTGTCCTCGTCGTTGCGCGTCGCGGCCTTGATCGCCAGCGGCAGCAGCGGCTCGGGCATGTCCCAGTTCGCCACGACGCCGGCCGCGTCGCGCGACGAGAGCGTGTCGCCGGTCTCGGCGGTCGCCAGCTTGGGCAGCATCACGATCTCGCCGGCGATCGCGGACGCCTTGGGCTTCAGTTCGGTGCCCACCGCCTGCTGGATCAGACCGATGCGCTCGTCGTTGTCGTGGTCGGGGTGCGCCTCGTCGGCCTTGCCGAAGTGCGAGCGGTGACCCGACACGTGCACCGTGTCGTCGGTCTTGATGGTGCCCGCGAAGACGCGGACCATCGACAGGCGTCCGGCGAACGGGTCGGTCGTGGTGCGGATCACCTGCGCGACCAGCGGCGCGGACGGATCGGTCGGCACCGGGCCCGTCTTCTCGCCGTTGAGCCGGGTGAACTCGGGGTTCGGGTGCAGGCTCGGCGTCGGGAACCCGTGCTCGATCAGCGACAGCAGCTCCTCGGTGCCCAGGCCGTTGCTCGCCACGACCGGCACGACGGGGAACAGGTTCGCGTGCGCGGTCGCCTTCATCAGGTCGTCGAGCAGGTAGTCGCGCCCCGGGTCCTCGCCCTCGAGGTACTTGTCCATCAGATCGGCGTCGTCCGCCTCCTGGATCAGGCCCTCGATCAGCGGCCCGCGGTGCGCCTCGACGAGATCCTCGTGCTCGGCGTCGCCCTCGGTGAGGGTCGGCTCGCCGGCGCTGTAGTCGCGGAACCGCCGAGACAGGACGCCGACGCTGCCGGTGATGTCCGTGCCCGAGCCGATCGGCACGTGGGTCGGCAGGACGCCCTCGCCGAAGGACTCCTTCAGCTGCTCCACGACCGTGTCGAAGTCGATGTGGGCGGCGTCCAGCTTGGTGAGCGCGATCACGCGGGGGAGGTTGGCGGCCGAGCACTCCTCCCACAGGGCCTGGGCCATGCCGTCGACGCCGTCGGCGGCGACCACGAAGATGGCGGCGTCCGCCGCGCGGATGCCCGCGCGCAGCTCGCCGACGAAGTCGGGGTGACCCGGGGCGTCCAGCAGGTTGACCTTGACCTCGCCGGTCACCAGGGAGGCGAGATAGAGCTGGGAGAGGCGTTCGGGATCGTCCTTCTCGCCTCTATAGCCGGCGACACGCGCGCGCAGGAGCTGCTCGAACAGCGAGGTCTTGCCGGACCCGGCGTTGCCGATCAGCACCACGTTGCGCACGTCGTCGGGACTGTTCACCTGAATCTGTGCGTTGTTCACCTTCGAACTCATGGGGTACACCCTGCACCCCCGGGTAGGGGCCTGCAACGCGAATCAAACACTTGGAGGACGTGGGCGCCGGGCCCCCACGCGGGGGACCGGCGGCAGCGGCGTCCGGCCGCCACGGCGGGGCGTCCGCGGTTTTGACCGACCCCGAGCGGGACGGTAATCTAAGCGGCTGTTGCGCTCGGGCACGCCTAGGGCCGCGCCGCGCACATCGGAAACCAAGCTCGATCAACGGAAGTGGTCCACCACCGTGACTACGTACAGCCCCAAGCCTGGAGAGATCACCAGGAACTGGCATGTCATCGACGCCGACGGCATCGTCCTCGGCAAGCTCGCGGTGGCCTGCGCGACGCTCCTGCGCGGCAAGCACAAGCCGACCTTCGCCCCGCACGTCGACGGCGGCGACTTCGTGATCGTGATCAACGCCTCCAAGATCGCCCTCACCGGCAACAAGGCCACCGCGAAGATGGCCTACCGGCACTCCGGCCAGCCGGGCGGCCTCCGCGCCGTGCCTTACGGCGAGCTGCTCGCGAAGGATCCGCGCAAGGCCGTCGAGCGCGCCGTCTGGGGCATGCTCCCGAAGAACCGCCTGAGCCGTCAGCTGATGGGCAAGCTCAAGGTGTACGCCGGGCCCGAGCACCCGCACGCGGCGCAGAAGCCGCAGCCGTACGTGATCACCCAGATCGCCCAGTGAACGAGGAATGACCGTGACTGACACCGCAACGACCGAGCAGACGCCCGAGGAGATCACCCCGTTCGTCGACGAGCAGGATCGCGAGATCGCCTACCGCGCCGAGGCGACCCCGTCGTCCGCGGCCCCGGGCAGCCGTCCGGCCGTCGTCGCGCCCGGTGCCGCCACCGGACGCCGCAAGGAGGCCATCGCCCGCGTGCGCCTCGTCCCCGGCTCGGGTCGGTGGAGCATCAACGGCGGCCGCAGCCTCGAGGACTACTTCCCGAACAAGCTGCACCAGCAGACCATCAATGAGCCCTTCGAGACGGCCGCGGTCGTGGGCTCCTACGACGTGGTCGCCAAGATCGTCGGCGGCGGCGTCACCGGCCAGGCCGGCGCGCTGCGGCTCGCGATCGCCCGCGCGCTCAACGGCGTGGACGCCGAGGCCTCGCGTCCGGCGCTGAAGAAGGCCGGGCTGCTCACGCGTGACGCCCGGGTCAAGGAGCGCAAGAAGGCCGGCCTCAAGAAGGCCCGCAAGGCGCCGCAGTACAGCAAGCGCTGACCTCGCTTTCACCGGAAGGCCGTCCGCACCCGCGGGCGGCCTTCTCGCTTGCCCAGGCGTTCGCGCCCGGGGCGCGGCTCCGCCTTCGTGGGCCCGCCGCGCGCCTGCGACCGGCCTCGCGGCCGCCGCGCTAACCTGCCCCTGCACTGGACGCTTCTTCCCCGGAGGTCATCTCCATGTCCGCTTCCGTCGCCACGCCCAAGAACCGCTCCGCGGCGAGTCCGCCCCGTCCTGCCGCCGTGCGCGGGACCGCCCTGATCGCGATGCCTCGGGCCGCCGCGCTGATCTGCGCCGTGTTGGCAGCCGGCGCCGCCGCCACGAGCCTGGCGCTGGCCGGGAACCCGGACCTGCACCTGGTCTCCCAGCTGCCCGTTCTGCTGCCGCTGCTCGTGGCGGCGTCCGCGGTCGGGGTGGGCCGGCTGGCGTCCTGGATCCCGCAGGCCTGGAGCGAGTGGCGCGGTCCGCTGGGCTACGCGAGTGTGGCGCCGTGGGCCGCGCTGATGTTCGCGACGGCGGCCGTGCCGATGCTCGCCCTGCCCTGGTGGACGGCCCCCGCGGCCGGTGGGCTGACGGGTCTGCCCTTCCTGTGGTCGGCGCTGGGGCCGCGGCGCTTGCGGGGCGTCATCCGTCCGCGTCCCGATGGGTATGGACGCCGCGGCGGCCTGTTCGCCGCGGTCGCGCTGCTGGTCACGGCCTACTCGGTGCTGCGTCCCGACTACGGCTCGGTGCTCGCGGTCGTCACGCTGGCCGCCCTCGCCCTCGCGGCGTTCGCGACCCGCGGCCTGGCCGACGCCGGGCAGACGTGGGGGTTCCGGCAGTGGGTGGCGCTGGTCGGCGGGTCGTTCGTGGTCTGGGCGTCCGTGCTCGTGTCGTCGTTGACCCGGCTGCTGGAGCAGCCCTGGACCCACCTTGTGGTCGTGCTGCTGGCCGCGTTGCCGTTGGCGCTGGCGACCCGCGGCCCGCGCACCAAGACTCGGGCGGCCAAGGCTGCGCCCCAGACCCAGGCCGAGCCGACGGCGTCCAAGAGCTAGTCAGGACGCTTTCAGACCTTGCGGATGCGGATCCACTCGATGTCGTGGTGCTCGTCCTTGCGCAGGATGACCGTCGCCCGGCCGCGGGTGGGCAGGATGTTCGACATCAGGTTGGGGCCGTTGATGGTGTCCCAGATGGTGCCGGCGGTCGTGACGGCGTCCTCGTCGTCGAGGTCGGCGTAGCGCCGGAAGTAGGAGTGCGGGTCGGCGAAGGCCGTCCGGCGCAGCATCATGAACCGCTCGATGTACCACTTGCGCAGGGTGCCCTGGGCGGCGTCCACGTAGACGGAGAAGTCGAAGAAGTCGGAGACGGCCAGCGACATGAAGCCGTCGAGGCGGCGGCGCGGCGGCTGCAGGACGTTCAGCCCCTCGACGATGAGGATCTGCGGACGCCGGATCACGATCCGCTCATCGGGGACGATGTCATAGAGCAGGTGCGAGTAGACCGGGGCGCTGACCTCGGCCTCGCCCGACTTCACGGCCATCACGAAGCGCAGCAGCGCCGCGCGGTCGTAGGACTCGGGAAAGCCCTTGCGGCCCATCAGGCCGCGCTCCTCCAGGACCGCGTTGGGGTACAGGAAGCCGTCGGTGGTCACGAGGTCGACGCGCGGGTGCCCCGGGGTCTGGGCCAGTAGCGCCTTCAGCAGGCGCGACGTCGTCGACTTGCCCACCGAGACCGAGCCGGCGACGCCGATGACGAACGGCGTCCGGTGGTCGCGCAGGTCCAGGAAGTCGTGCGTGGTGGCGTACAGGCCGCCGGTGTGCTGCACGTACAGGCTGATCAGCTCGGTGAGCGGCGCGTAGACCTGCCGGACCTGCTCGACGTCGATCGTGTCCTGGCTCGAGCGGGCCGCCCGAACCATCTCCGCGGTGACCTGCACCGGCAGCGTGCTGGACAGCCGTGCCCACTCGGTGCGCGTCCGGGTGACGAACGGGCCGTACGGGTCGTGGGTCGCGGCCTCGATCGCCATGGACGGATCCTAGGGCTTCGGGCCGGTCAGGAGGGTCACGATAGGGTGGCCCCCATGTGCGGAATCATCGGCTACGTCGGTCCCAGGTGCGCCGAGAAGGTCGTCGTCGACGGCCTGCGGCGCATGGAGTATCGCGGCTACGACTCGGCCGGCATCGCGGTGCTGGACGCCGGCGCGCTCCACGTGCGCAAGAAGGCCGGCAAGCTGGTGAACCTCGAGACGCTGCTCGAGATCGAGCCCATCGCCGCCTCGAACCTCGCGATCGGGCACACCCGATGGGCCACGCACGGGGCGCCCAACGACACCAACGCCCACCCGCACGTCTCCTCCAACGGGCGCATCGCGCTCGTCCACAACGGCATCATCGAGAACTTCGCGGCCCTGCGCGCCGAGGCGGAGGCTGCCGGGGCCGTCTTCGACTCCGAGACCGACACCGAGGCCGCCGCCCAACTGCTGGGCCTCGAGGTGGCGTCCGGGGCCGACCTGGCCGACGCCATGCGCACGATCTGCCGCCGGCTCGAGGGCGCGTTCACGCTGGTCGCCATCGACTCTCACGTGCCCGACCGCATCGTCGCCGCCCGGCGCAACTCGCCGCTCGTCGTCGGCGTGGGGCAGGGCGAGATGTTCGTGGCGTCCGACGTCGCCGCGTTCATCGAGTTCACCCGGGACGCCGTCGAGATGGGCCAGGACGAGATCGTCGAGGTGTCGCGCGAGGGTTACACCGTCACCGACTTCGCCGGGAACGTCGTGCAGGGCAAGCCGTTCCACGTCGACTGGGACCTCTCGGCGGCTGAGAAGTCCGGCTACGACTGGTTCATGCGCAAGGAGATCTACGAGCAGCCCAAG
>DAIRTI010000114.1:0-9747 GCA_036803965.1 Propioniciclava sp. | reverse complement strand
GTCGATGACCTCGTGGTCGTAGGCCCGGAGTCGGATCCGGATCTTCTGTCCCGCCATCTCTTCCTTCTCTTTGCCGTTGGGGGGCTAGCATCTCGCTCCCCATCGAAAGGGCCTCTCGGTTGAGAAACCCCTTGTCACTCCGTCCCCCGCGCCCGGGCGTGTCGCGCCTGTCAGGGCCGCGCGAGATCGGTGTGGAATCGATCCTGGTAGGGCCCGGCGTGACCGCCTGGCTTGCCGAGTGGGCCGTAGTGCGGTGTGACGGCAGAAACCCGCCGCCCTCGCCGCGACCCGCGTCAAAGCAACCTGGATATCTTTTCACGGCCGTCCAAGGCGTGCAAATCCTCACGCCGCCCTCGGCCGGCCGGCCGTACGGCCCCCCGCCGCCCCCTCCCGGACGCCCCCGGGGTGGATACTGAGCGCATCGTCTGCGAGGAAGGCGGATCGCCATGATACGACAGCCCGCGCGCCGCGTCGCCGCCGGTGCCTGGCTCGCCGCCGCCGCGCTGGCCTGTACCGCGTGCACGCTGCCGGGTGGGGCGTCCGCCGAACCCCGGCCGCCGGTGCCGTCCGCGACCACCACGGCGTCCGAGACGCCCTCGGAGACGCCCAGCCCGACGATCGGCGCGACGCCGACCGACTCGGTCAGCCCCAGCTGGACGCCGACGGTCACCCTCGCTCCCCTGCCGACGGTCACCGGCGTCCCGACCGTGGGGGCGACCACCACCGCTACGCCGAACGGTCCCGTCATCACGGTCGCTCCCGGCACGCAGCGGGCCATCGTCGTCTCGGACGCCTTCGCCGCCGGTCCGTGGGTGCAGGGCGGGTTCCACCCGGCCACCACGAGCCAGACGATCGAGGCGCTGGCCGCCACCGTGGGCTGCAACAACGCCACCGACCCGCTCGAGTTCCGGTTCTCGGGGACGAGCGGCACTCTGGTGATCGGGATCGCCCAGGCGCTCGACTCGCCGTCGTCGACCGAGAAGCTCACCTGGAGCGTCGTCGCCGACGGCCGCCAGACCCAGAGCGTCGCGATCGGCTTCCGGGAGACCCAGGAGATCACGATCCCGCTCGCCGGCGTGAGCTCGGTGCAGTTGCGGCTCGGCAACCCCAGCCCGTGCAACGGCACCGCGACCGGGCTGATCGTCAAGGCGGTCGTCAACGGCTGATCCGTCCGCGTGCGGGTCCGCCGCGGCGGCCAGGGGACATACTTGCCCCAGACGAGCCCGAGCCGGAGGAACGACGATGTCTCTGCGCCACCACCTGTCGCGCACCCGACCCCTGCGCACGGCGCTGACGGCCGCGGCCCTCGCGCTCGCCGGCTGCACGGTCGCCCCGACGACTCCCCCGACCATCCCGGTCTCCTCGCCGACGACCGAGTCGCCGACGCCCACGCCGACCACCCCGACGCTGACCACGACCACGCCGACGGCGTCCGCGATCGTCTCGCCGACCCTCGGGCAGGTGATCACGCCGTCGGCGAGCCCGACGGGTCCGGGCGTGTCGACGTCGGGCGCCACCACGCCGTCGCTGATCGCCGTGAACCCCGGGACGACCGTGGTCCTCGGGCTGGACAACGCCTTCCACCACGACGGCTGGGTGGCGGGCAGCTACCAGCCGGCGGCAGCGGCGTCCAAGGTGCCGGCGCTGGCGAGCACCGTGAACTGCGGCGAGACGGGCCCCGCGCTGGAGTTCCGGCTACTGCCCACCAGCGGCACCGTCCGGATCACGGCCGCTCAGGACCTGATGTCCGACTCCTCCGACAACACCCTCACCGTGCAGCTCATCGCCGACGGCAAGGTGGTCGGCGAGAAGCCGCTCGCGTTCAAGGAGACCGCCGAGATGACCGCGCCCCTGAGCGGCGTCACGGTGCTCAAGATCGTGTCCACCGCCAAGACGCCCTGCCGGACCAGCAGCGTCGCGCTGATCACCCGGGCGCTGATCCAGGCCTGAGGCCCCTCAGAGGCTGGCGCGGAGGGCGTCCAGCCTGGCCAGCGAGGACTCACGGCCGAGCAGTTCGAGCGACTCGAACAGCGGCGGGGAGACCCGAGAGCCGGTGACCGCGACCCGGACGGGCCCGAACGCCAGCTTGGGCTTCAGCCCCAGGCCGTCGACCAGGGCCGCCCGCAGGGCCTCCTGGATCGCCGCGGCGTCCCAAGTGGCGAGGCCGCGCAGGGCCGCACCAGCGGCGTCCAGGATCTCGGCGGAGCCGTCGGCGAGGGTGGCGCGGGCGTCCGGCTCGACGGTCAGGTCGGCGTCCGGGGTGAACAGGAACCGCAGCTTGGGCAACGCCTCGCCGAGCAGGACCAGACGCTCCGCGATCAGCGGCGTCGCGCGGCGCAGGAGGTCGGCCTGGGCGGCGTCCGGCGACCACTCGCCGGTGAAGCGGTAGTGCTCGGCGATGCGGTCGGCGACCGCCTCGGGCGAGAGCGCCCGGATGTAGTGGCCGTTGAGCCAGTCGAGCTTCTTCAGGTCGAAGATCGGCCCGACCGTGTTCACCTTCGACCACTCGAAGGCGTCGACGAATTCGTCGAAGGACGCGACCTCGGAGTCGTCCTCGGCGGGCGGGTAGCCCAGCAGCTGCAGGAAGTTGAGCAGCGCCTCGGGCAGGTAGCCCTGCTCGCGGAACCAGGTCAGGCGGGCGGCCGGGTTCTTCCGCTTGGAGATCTTCGACTTGTCGGTGTTCCGCAGTAGCGGCATGTGGGCGAACCGCGGAGGCGTCAGACCCAGCCACCGGTAGAGCAGCAGGTGCTTGGGGGTGGAGCTGATCCACTCCTCGCCGCGGACGACGTGGGTGATCGCCATCTCGTGGTCGTCGACCACGACCGCCAGGTGGTAGGTCGGGAAGCCGTCGGCCTTCAGGATGACCTGGTCGTCGGGACGCGGCGCGTTCACCGGCCCCCGGATCAGGTCGTCGAAGGTCAGCTCGACGTCGTCGGGGATCAGCATGCGCACGACGGGGGTCTCCGAGAAGCCGGGCAGCTTCGCTCGCTCCTCGCGGGTGAGGCCGTAGCAGAGCCGGTCGTAGCCCGTCACGGCCTGCTTGGACGCCTCCTGCTGCTTGCGCATCTCGGCCAGCCGCTCCGACGAGCACCAGCAGTGGTAGGCGTGGCCCTCGGCGAGCAGGCGTTCGACGTAGGGCCGGTAGGTGTCGAGCCGCTCCGACTGCCGGTAGGGGGCGTACGGGCCGCCCTTGTCGGGGCCCTCGTCCCAGGGCAGGCCCAGCCAGGCGAGCGTGTCGTAGATCTGCCGCTCGGAGTCGGCCACGTAGCGGGCGCGGTCGGTGTCCTCGATGCGGAGCACGAACGACCCGCCGGTCTTGCGCGCGTAGGCGAGGTTGAACAGGGACATGTACGCCGTGCCGACGTGCGGGTCGCCGGTGGGCGACGGCGCGACGCGCAGACGCGCGGGCGTGAGGGGCTCAGTCATGGCGGCCTCAGCCTAGCGAGAGCCTCAGCCCAGGTCGTACACGCGGAACAGCACCGCGGACGCCAGGCCGGCGCGCCGGCCCTGGGTCGCGAAGGCGTTGGTCAGGAGTTCCTCCGGCGTCGGATGCCAGCTCAGGTCTGCGAGGTACGCCTCGTGGCACGACAGGGACGCCACCGCGGCGGCCTTCGACTCGGCGTCCACCTCGAACGCGTGGGTGGGCGGGGTGCCGCCCATGACGAGAATCCGGCTGGTGTGCCACTTCGGCAGCCCCTCGGCCTCGGCGAGTTCGCGGAAGACCCAGGTGTTGTCGGCGTCCCGGACGGCGTCGATGGTCGCGAGGCCGGCGGCGCGGTGGTCGGCCTGGTCGAGTCCCCAGGACGCCTCGAGCGCGAACGAGCCGGTCACCACCGTGTCGGGACGGAAGCGCCGGATCTCGCGCGCGATGTCGCGGCGCAGCTCGAGGCCGTAGACGAGCTGGCCGTCGGGGTGGCCCAGGATCGTCAGGTCCGACACTCCGACGGTGTCGCAGGCCTTGCGCTGCTCCTCGGCCCGCAGCGGGCCGGCCTCCTCCGGCGGGCGCTGCATGCCCGCCTCGCCGCTGGTCAGCAGCAGGTAGGCGACCTCGACGCCGTTTCGCGTCCAGTGCGAGACGACGGCCGAGGTGCCGTACTCCATGTCGTCGGGGTGGGCGACCACGCACAGGACCCGGGCGATGCCGTCCGGGAGCGGGGCCAGCGGTGCGGACGGCGGCATCATCGAGCTCACGGGTCCTCCTGGTGGGCGGTCTGGTCGCGATCGGGCCAGGGTAGGCGCGCCGCGGCGTCCTGAACAGAGGACGCCGGCACCCGCCCGCGCAGCCCGCGTCCGAGGCCGCCCGCGGAGACCGCTAACCTAGCCTCCGTGACCGAGGCCGCCGCGACCAACGACTTCATCCGCGAGATCGTCCGCTCCGACGTCGAGGCGGGCCGCTACGGCGGACGCGTCCAGACCCGGTTCCCGCCCGAGCCCAACGGCTACCTGCACATCGGGCACGCGAAGGCCATCGTCCAGGACTTCGGCGTCGCCGAGGACTTCGGCGGCACCTGCGTCGTGCGCCTCGACGACACCAACCCCGACACCGAGGAGACCGAGTACGTCGAGTCGATCCGCGAGGACATCGCCTGGCTGGGCTACGAGCCCGCGGCGGTCGTGCACGCGTCCGACTACTTCGGACGCCTCTACGAGTGGGCGGAGTACCTCACCGCCCGGGGCCTGGCCTATGTGGACGACTCGGACGCCGAGACGATCTCAGCCCAGCGCGGAGGGTTCGGCAAGCCCGGCGTCGAGTCGCCCTACCGCGACCGGACGCCGGAGGAGAACCTCGACCTGCTGCGCCGCATGCGCGCGGGCGAGTTCGCCGACGGCTCGCGGGTCCTGCGCGCCAAGATCGACATGCAGGCCGAGAACATGTGGCTGCGCGACCCGGTCATGTACCGCATCCGGCACGCCGTGCACCACAACACCGGCGACGCGTGGTGCCTCTACCCCACCTACGACTGGGCGCACGGCCAGTCGGACGCCATCGAGGGCACCACGCACTCGATCTGCACTCTCGAGTTCGACAGTCACCGGCCGCTCTACGACTGGTTCCTGGCGCAGCTGCCGTTGGAGGGCGAGGCGCCCCGGCAGTACGAGTTCGCCCGCCTGGAGCTGACCCACACGATCACGTCCAAGCGCAGGCTGAAGAAGCTGGTGGACGACCGCATCGTCGACGGCTGGGACGACCCGCGCATGCCCACGCTGCGCGGCATGCGGCGCCGCGGCTACCCGGCGGCGGCCATCCGCGAGTTCTGCACCGCGATCGGCACCACCCGCACGAACTCGGTCAAGGCGATCGAGGAGTTCGAGTCGTTCGTCCGCCGCGAGCTCAACCGCACGGCCCTGCGCCGCATGGCGGTGCTGCGGCCGCTGAAGTTGGTCATCACGAACTGGCCGACGGACGCCGCCGGCGTCCCGCTCGTGGAGCGGTTCGAGCTGGCCAACAACCCCGAGAACCCGGCCGACGGCGTCCGGAGCGTCGCGTTCTCGGGCGAGCTGTGGATCGAGACCGACGACTTCGCCGAGGTGCCCCCGCCCAAGTTCTTCCGGCTCTCCCCCGGACGCGAGGTGCGGCTGCGCGGCGCCTACTTCGTGACCGCGAACCACGTCGTCAAGGACGCCACGGGCGCGATCGTCCAGGTGAACTGCACCTACGACCCGGCCACCCGCGGCGGGGACGCCCCCGACGGCCGCAAGGTCAAGTCGACGATGCACTGGGTGTCGGCCCACCACGCCGTGGACGCGACCGTGGCCCTCTACGACCGGCTGTTCACCGCTGCCGCCCCCGGCGAGCGCACCGGCGAGGCCCTGGACGACCTCAATCCCGCCAGCCGCGAGGTGCTGTCGGAGTGCAAGGTCGAGGCCGCGCTGGTCGACATCGAGCCCGGTCAGGTGGTCCAGTTCGAGCGGCTCGGCTACTTCGCCGCGGACACCGACGAGCGCCTGCACTTCCACCGCACGGTCGGCCTGCGCGACGAGTTCGCCGCCGCCCAGCGCCGTCGCGGCTAGGCCTTCCGGACGCCGCCGCGGTCAGCGGCCGAACAGCGTGCTGATGCGGTCGGCCAGGTCGGCGTCCAGCTGGGTGACGGCCGCGTTCTGGTGCACCTGCTCCGGACGCGTCGCCCCGGCGATCACGGACGTCACTGGCCGCTGCGCGAGCAGCCAGCCGATGGACGCCTCCAGCATCGTCAGGCCCGCCTCGTCACAGAGCGCGCGGTAGGCCTCGAGACGCTCCCAGTCGACGCCCTCGAGCAGCTCCGGCTTGAGCTTGCTGATGCGGCCCTCGCCGCCCTCGGCGCTGTACTTGCCGGTCAGCAGCCCGTTGTACAGCGGGAAGTAGGGCAGGAAGCCGAGACCGAGGTCGGACGCCGTCGGCAGCAGTTCGATCTCGGCGCCCCGGTTGAGCAGCGAGTACTCGTTCTGCGCGGACACGAAGGCGGCCCAGCCGTTGTCGCGGGAGACGGCGTCCGCCTCGACGGCCTGGTCGGCGGTGAAGTTCGAGTGGCCGATGTAGCGCACGGTGCCGGCGGCGACCAGCTGGTTCAGGACGCCGAGGGTCTCGGCGATCGGCGTCTCGGGGTCGGGGGTGTGCAGCTGCAGCAGGTCGAGGTGGTCGGTGCCGAGACGGCGCAGCGACTGCTCGACGGCGTGCCGGATGTACCGCTCGCCACCCCGGGGTCCGAGGTCGAGGCCGGGGTACGCGTCGTAGGCCTGATGGCCGAACTTCGTGGCGAGGAAGACCTCGTCCCGGTGCCCGCGCAGCGCGTGGCCCATGAACTCCTCGCTGCGTCCGACGGTGGCACCGTAGATGTCGGCGCCGTCGAAGAAAGTAATGCCGGCGTCGATCGCCGCGTGGATGACCGCGGTGCTGCCCTCGATCGTCTCGGTCGGCGTGCCGACGCGGGAGAAGTTGTTGCAGCCCATGCCGATCGTGCTGACGAGGGGACCGTTGGTGCCGAGACGACGGAGTTCCATGCCGGACACCCTAACCCCGCGGCGGCGAGGGCTCCCCGGGTGGTCGGACGCCGCGGGACGCCTCAGGCGTCCAGCCCCGCCTGCCAGTGCCCGTAGCGGCCGCGCAGGTGGGCCAGGGGGGCGGCGTCGTCGACGTCCAGGTGCTCGATGGCGCCGACCACCAGCGCCGACCAGCCGAGTTCCGAGATCGACTCCAGGCGGACGCCCGCCCACGTCCCCACGGACGCCTCCCGCGGCCCCCACGGCGTCTGCACCCATCGGCCCAGCTCGAACGGCCCGCCCGGCGTGGGCTCGCGGCCACCGAAGGCGTCCGAGAGGCGCCGCTGCGTCACCGGCAGGACGGCGACGACCCAGGTGCCCCGCTCGCGGACCAGGTCGAGGACGCCGGAGAGCGGGTCGATCACCCCCAGCAGCCGCGGCGGCTCGCCGAGGACCACCTCGGTGGAGCTGACGGTCAGCCCGGCCCGCATGACGGGGTCGCCGGCGGTCCACAGCGTGACCGGGGACACGAGGCGTCCGCGCAGCTGGCGGACGGGGTCGCGCGGGGCCTCGCCGAACGGGTGTCCCGAATGGATCGTCATGGGTCATGGCTCCGATCGACGGCGGAAGGCAGGACGGACGCTGAGATGAGAAGGCCCGGAAGAAGACGAATGGCCCCCACTCACGTGGGGGCCATTCGGGGCTTCAGCGAGCCAGGATCACTTGAGGATCTTGGTCACGTTGCCGGCGCCGACGGTGCGGCCGCCCTCGCGGATGGCGAACTTCAGCGACTCCTCCATGGCGATCGGCTTGTTCAGGTGAACCGTCATGTGGGTGTTGTCGCCGGGCATGACCATCTCGGTGCCCTCGGGCAGCTGGACGACGCCGGTCACGTCCGTCGTGCGGAAGTAGAACTGAGGCGAGTAGTTCGAGAAGAACGGCTTGTGACGGCCACCCTCCTCCTTCGTCAGCACGTAGACGTTGGCGTCGAAGTCGGTGTGCGGCGTGACCGAACCCGGCTTGCAGACGACCATTCCGCGCTCGACGTCGTCCTTCTTCGTGCCACGCATCAGCAGGCCGACGTTCTCGCCCGCGCGACCCTCGTCGAGGATCTTGCGGAACATCTCGACGCCCGTGATGGTCGTCGTCTGCTTGGCCTCGCGGATGCCGATGATCTCGACCTGCTCGCCGGTCTTGACGATGCCGCGCTCGATGCGGCCGGTGACGACGGTGCCACGACCGGTGATCGTGAACACGTCCTCGATCGGCATGAGGAAGGGCTTGTCGGTCTCGCGCTCGGGCTGCGGGATGTACTCGTCGACCGCGTCCATGAGCTCGAGGATCGACTCGGACCACTTCGCGTCGCCGTTCATGGCCGGGAAGGCGGCCACGCGGACGACGGGGCAGTTGTCGCCGTCGAACTCCTGCGTCGACAGCAGCTCGCGCACCTCCATCTCGACGAGCTCGATGAGCTCCTCGTCGTCGACCATGTCGCACTTGTTGAGCGCGACGACGATCGCCGGGACGCCGACCTGGCGGGCCAGCAGCACGTGCTCGCGCGTCTGCGGCATCGGGCCGTCGGTGGCGGCGACCACGAGGATCGCGCCGTCCATCTGAGCCGCACCGGTGATCATGTTCTTGACGTAGTCGGCGTGGCCGGGGCAGTCGACGTGCGCGTAGTGGCGCTTCTCGGTCTGGTACTCGACGTGCGCGATCGAGATGGTGATGCCGCGCTGGCGCTCCTCGGGAGCCTTGTCGATCTGGTCGAACGCGGACACGGCGTTGAGTTCCGGGTACTTGTCGTGCAGCACCTTCGTGATCGCCGCGGTCAGGGTCGTCTTCCCGTGGTCGATGTGACCGATGGTGCCGATGTTGCAGTGCGGCTTAGTCCGCTCGAACTTGGCCTTTGCCACGTGGGCTCCTTAGTGTGTCGCGCACGCGGGCTGCGTAACGCTGCTTCTTGATTACTTGTTCAGGTCGGTTCGCCCGAAGGCGCACCCACCAAGTTTCCTGCACCCCGGCGCGGCGAGTCAAACTCGCCCCGGGGCGCCTCCATGGCCCTGACCGGCGTCGTCGCCGACGCCGGCGCGGGCCGCACGCGGCCGGCTCAGGCGCCGCCGCGTCCCTTCGCTATGATCTCCTCGGCTACGGATTTGGGCGCCTCGCCGTAGGAGTCGAACTCCATCGAGTACGACGCCTGGCCCGACGTCTTGGACCGCAGGTCGCCGACGTAGCCGAACATCTCCGACAGCGGGACGAGCGCGCGCACGATCTGGTTGCCGTGCTGCTCCTCCATGCCCTGGACGTGCCCGCGGCGGCTGTTGATGTCGCCGATGACGGTGCCCAGGTAGTCCTCGGGCGTGGTCACCTCGACGCGCATCAGCGGCTCGAGCAGGGCCGGGTCGGCGCGGCGGGCGGCCTCCTTGAAGACCATCGAGCCGGCGATCTTGAACGCGAGTTCCGAGGAGTCGACGTCGTGGTAGGCGCCGTCGAGCAGGGTGACCTTGATGTCCTCGACCGGGTAGCCGGCGAGCGGGCCGAACTGCATGGCGTCCTTGATGCCGGCGTCCACGGCGGGGATGTACTCGCGCGGGATGCGACCGCCGGTGACGGCGTTGACGAACTCGTAGCCCTTGCCGGCCTCCTGGGGCTCCAGGGCGATGATGACCTTGCCGTACTGGCCGGAGCCACCCGACTGCTTCTTGTGGGTGTACTCGACCTTCTCCACGGGACGCCGCAGCGTCTCGCGGTAGGCCACCTGCGGCTTGCCGATGTTGGCCTCGACCTTGA
>DAIRTI010000113.1:0-9842 GCA_036803965.1 Propioniciclava sp. | reverse complement strand
ATCATCGCCTCGGGGGGTGGGCTAACAGTGCACATCCACTAACCGTGGACAAACACCACCCTGCACTCCTCAGAGCATTCCCTGGCGCGACACGCCGAACCGAACCAACACCAATCCAACAGCTGGCTCACAGGTCCATCAACGCCAGGGTGCCCACAGTGCTGAAGTAGCTGGACCGGCTGAAGCCGGTACCATCGGCGTCCGTATGGCGGCTTATCCAGACTGGGTCCTCGACTTCACCGACGACGCGCTTGAGCGCCGCTTCGGCTGGGAGACCGTCGCTCGGGGCCGCGAGTACGCCGCCCAGGGGCGGGTCGGCTCGATCCAGGTCTCCGGCGACCTGGTCACTGCGACCGTCCGCGGGCAGCAGTACCGCGGCTACCAGACGCTCGTCGTGTACGACGGGACGGCCCTGCGCGCCACCTGCTCCTGCCCCATGCGGCGCGACTGCAAGCACGCGGTCGCGCTGCTGATCCACATGCGCAACGTGTCGCGCCGGCGCACGACGCCCGCCTGGCAGCAGGCGCTCACCCCACTCCTGGACGCCGCCGGCGGGCCGCGCGGCGTCCCGCTGGCGCTGCAGTTCACCGACCGGATCGACGGGGTGTCGATGCGTCCGCTCAAGCAGGGCACGCGCGACAAGTGGGTGAAGTCGGGGGCGTCCTGGACCGACCTGCAGTACGGCTACGCGTCGTCCTCGCTCGACCGGGCCCATGTCGCCGCGCTCAAGGCGCTGCTGGCCTGCGAGCGACAGGGCGCGTACGTCTACGGCTACGCCAACACGGCCGACTCGCTGATCCTGAACGGGCTGCGTCCGGACGCCTGGTCGCTGCTCCGCCGCGCCGCCGAGGTGGGCGTGCAATTCATCGCCGGGGGTGACTCCTACCGCGGGCCCACCGGGACGCCCGAGCTGCTGGACTCCCCCGTCGAGCCCGCGCTCGTCATCTCGGACGCCGACGGCGGCGTCCGGGTCTCGGCCGAGCTGGTGCTGAACGGTGAGGCGTTCGAGGCCGCCGAGGACATGCTGCTCGGACGCCCCGCGCACGGCGTGGTCCTGCGCCGGGACGGACGCCTGCTGCTCGGCCCGCTGAGCCGTCCGCTGACCGAGGCCGAGCACCGGCTGTTCGCGGCGGGGCGTCCGCTGACGGTGCCCGCGGCGGAGGTGCCGCTGTTCGCCGGCGGCTTCCTGCCGCGGCTGCGCGAGCGGCTCAGCGTGACCGTCGCCGACGGCGTCCAACTGCCTGAGACCGAACCGCCCAGGCTGGTGTGCCGGGTGTCGTTCTCGGACGCCGCCGCGGCCGTCGAATGGGCGTTCCGCTACGGGCGGGGCGCCGGCGCCGCGGAGCTGTCCGTCGTGGCCCGCGAGGGCGAGCCGCCCGTGCGCGACCGGCAGGCGGAGGCCGCGCTGACGGCGTCCGTGCCCGACGGACCCTGGATCACCGAGGGCTTCGCCGGGGCGCGGCAGCTGAGGTCGGCGATCCTGACCGGACGCCCCCTGTTCGGCTTCGTCGGCGACGTGCTGCCGGCTCTGGAGGCCCGCGACGACGTGGACGTCGAACTGAACCGGGAGGCGCCGAGCTTCCGGGAAGCGTCCGAGACGCCCGAGGTCACCCTGTCGGTGACCGACGCGGCCGACGGCGACTGGTTCAACCTGGGCGTCGAGGTCGTCGTGGGCGACGAGCGGGTGCCACTCGCGCCGCTGCTCGCCGCGCTGACAAGGGGCGACGATCACCTGCTGCTCGATTCGGGGACGTGGTTCTCGCTGGCCGTGCCCGAACTCGACCGGCTGCGGGCGCTGGTCGCCGAGGCGCGGCTGATCGGGGACGCCCCCGGCGGCGGCCTGCGGCTGCGTCCCGAGCAGGCGGGGCTGTGGGAGGAGTTGGTCCGGCTCGGGGTCGTGGCCGAGCAGTCGGCGTCCTGGCAGGAGGCGGTCGGCGCGCTGCTGAACCTGGACGCCCTGCCCGAGACACCCGTGCCCGTCGGCCTGGACGCCGAGCTGCGTCCCTACCAGCTGACCGGCTACCGGTGGCTGTCGTTCCTGCGGCGGACGCGGCTCGGGGGCGTCCTGGCCGACGAGATGGGGCTCGGCAAGACGCTGCAGGCGCTGGCGCTGGTGCAGTCGGCGGTCGAGGCTGGCGAGCTGGACGCCCCCGCTCTGGTTGTCGCCCCGACGTCGGTGGTGCCGACCTGGGCGGCGGAGGCGTCCCGGTTCGCGCCGGGGCTGAGCGTTGCGACCGTGACCGGGACCGAGAAGCGGCGCGGCGTACCCCTGGCCGAGGCGATCGCCGGCGCGCAGCTGGTCGTGACGTCGTACACGCTGCTTCGGCTGGAGGCCGAGCACTATCGCGAGCTCGGCTGGAGCGTCGTGTTCCTGGACGAGGCCCAGTTCGTCAAGAACCACGCGTCGCAGGCGTACCGGGCGGTGCGGCGGCTGCGGGCGCGCACGAAGATCGCGCTGACCGGCACGCCGCTGGAGAACAACCTCATGGACCTGTGGTCGATCCTGTCGATCGCCGCGCCCGGGCTGTTCCCCGACCCCGTCGGGTTCACCGAGCTCTACCGCAAGCCGATCGAGGGCGGGGACGCCGAGGCGCTCGCCCGGCTGCACCGGCGGATCCGGCCGCTGATCCTGCGGCGGACCAAGGCGGCGGTGGCGTCCGAGCTGCCTGACAAGCAGGAACAGATCGTGCCCGTCGAGCTGTCGGCGGCGCACCGCCGGCTCTACGACCGGCACCTGACGCGCGAGCGGCAGCGGATCCTGGGTCTCGTCGGCGACCTGAACCGCAACCGGATCACGATCCTGTCGTCGCTCACCATGCTGCGCCAGCTGGCCCTGGCGCCGTCGCTGGTGGACGCCTCGTACTCGTCGCAGTCGGCGAAGATCGACACCCTGGTGGAGCTCCTGGCCGAGTGCATCTCCGAGGGGCATCGGGCGCTGGTGTTCAGCCAGTTCACAGGGTTTCTGGGTCTGGTGCGCAAGCGGCTGACCGCCGAGGAGATCGGGTTCGAGTACCTGGACGGCCGCACCCGCGACCGGGGCGCGCGGGTGGCGTCCTTCAGGGAGGGGTCCGCGCCGGTGTTCCTGATCTCGCTCAAGGCGGGCGGGTTCGGGCTGACCCTGACCGAGGCGGACTACGTGTTCATCCTCGACCCGTGGTGGAACCCTGCCGCCGAGACCCAGGCCATCGACCGCACGCACCGCATCGGCCAGGACCAGCCGGTCAACGTGTACCGCCTCGTCAGCGCCGACACCATCGAGGAGAAGGTCGTCGCGCTCCAGCAGCGCAAGCGGGACCTGTTCGACTCCGTCGTCGGCTCGGACGCCAACCTGGCGGCTCCACTGTCGGCCCAGGACATCCGGGGCCTCCTGGACGCCGACTGACGCCATCGGCGTCCCGGCTGGCCGCATCGATGTAGCAAGTTCGCCGCGGTGACGACGGATGTGCCACATCGATGTCCCTGGCGCGGTGGGCGTGGCATCCGCGGATGTCGGAGGTGGCGCTTAGGTTGGGCTCAGTCGCCTCCGGGCCCCTACACCGAGGAGTCACCATGCAGTCACCCCGTCCACCCCTGTCATCCCGTCCACCCCTGTCACCCCGCTCCGGCAATCAGTCCCACCGGGTCGAACCGCCCCGTCGTCCGCGCAGACTGGTCGCAGCTCTGACGGCGGCGCTGGTCGCGATCGTCCCGCTGGGCCTGTCCGCCACGCCTGCGGCTGCCGCGCCCACCGCCGTCACGCTCGTCGGCTCGCTGCAGAGCGAACTCGGCTGCGCCACCGACTGGGATCCGGCCTGCGCGGCCACCACCCTCCCGGCCGCGCGTGGCGCCTACTCGAAGACGTTCAAGGTGCCGGCCGGCAGCTACGAGTTCAAGGTCGCCCTCGACCGGTCGTGGACCGTCAACTACGGCGCCGGCGGCGTGCAGGACGGGCCGAACATCCCGCTGGTGCTGCAAGGCCCGGCGAAGCTGAGGTTCGGCTACGACGACACGACGCACGTGATCTCGTTCACGCCGCTGGACGTCGACGAGTCCACCTCGCGCGAGGACGGTCGGCTCGCCCAGGACTCGCTGCGCAGCTCGCTGACCCGCGAGCGGTTCTACTTCGTGATGGCCGACCGGTTCGCCAACGGTGACACCTCGAACGACACCGGCGGCCTCACCGGCACCCGGCTGCAGACCGGCTACGACCCCACCGACAAGGGGTTCTACCACGGCGGCGATCTGAAGGGCCTGACCAGCAAGCTCGACTACATCAAGGGCCTGGGCACGACCGCGATCTGGCTCACACCGAGCTTCAAGAACAAGGCCGTCCAGGGCCAGCCGGGCCAAGAAAGCGCCGGCTACCACGGCTACTGGGTGACCGACTTCACCCAGATCGACCCGCACCTGGGCACCAACGCCGACATGAAGAAGCTCATCGACGCGGCCCACGCCAAGGGCATGAAGGTGTTCTTCGACATCATCACCAACCACACGGCCGACGTCATCGACTACTCCGAAGGCGTCTACACCTACCGCACGAAGAAGAACTACCCCTACAAGGACGCCTCCGGCACCGCCTTCGACGACCGCGACTACGTCAACCAGACGTTCCCGGCGATGAGTGCCACGGGGTCGTTCCCCTATTCGCCGTTCCTGCACTCGGGCGACGAGAACGCCAAGAGCCCCGCCTGGCTGAACGACGTGACGATGTACCACAACCGCGGCGACTCGACGTTCGCGGGCGAGTCGTCGACGTACGGCGACTTCATGGGTCTGGACGACCTGTTCACCGAGCGGCCCGAGGTCGTCAAGGGCATGGGCGACATCTACAAGACGTGGGTCGACTTCGGCATCGACGGGTTCCGGATCGACACCGTCAAGCACGTCAACCTGGAGTTCTGGCAGAAGTTCATCCCCGACATCCTGGGCGAGGCCAAGAAGATCAGGAACGACGACTTCTTCGCGTTCGGCGAGGTCTACGACGGCAATCCCGAGGTGATGAGCCAGTACACGACCGCCGGCAAGCTGCAGGCCACGCTCGACTTCGGGTTCCAGCAGCAAGGCGTCGACTTCGCGAAGGGCAAGTCGGCCCAGACGCTCGCCGACTTCTTCGCCGCCGACGACTGGTACACCGACGCCGACAGCAATGCCTACCAACTGCCGACGTTCCTGGGGAACCACGACATGGGCCGGGTGGCGATGTTCCTCAAGGACGCCTCGGCGAACGCCACCGAGCAGCTGGCTCGGGTGAAGTTCGCCGACGAGCTGATGTACGTGGTGCGCGGCAATCCGGTCACCTACTACGGCGACGAGCAGGGCTTCGTCAGCACCGGCGGCGACCAGCTGGCACGCGAGGACATGTTCGCCAGCAAGGTCGACGTCTACAACAGCGAGCAGGTGCTGGGCGGGGCGTCCGGGTCGAAGGACCGCTACGACACCTCGGCGGTGCTGTACAAGCACCTGAAGGGCCTGGCGGCGCTGCGGGCGCAGAACCCCGCCCTCGCCGACGGCGCCCAGCAGAACCGGTTCGCCGCCGACGGAGCGGGGATCTTCGCGATCTCGCGCTACGACAGCTACAAGGGCACCGAGTACATCGTCGCCGCGAACAACAGCACTTCGCCGGCCACCGCCACCTTCTCGACGTGGGTGAGCAACGGCACGTTCAAGGCGGTCTACGGGGCGTCCGACAAAGTGCGTTCCGGACGCGACCGCAAGGTGACCGTGACCGTGCCGCCGCTGTCGGTGGCCGTGTGGCGCTCGACCTCCCGGGTGGACACGAACGTCGCCCCTCCGAAGGCCAAGCTGACGCTGCCGGCGTCCGGGGTCGGCGGACGGGCGGAGATCTCGGCGATCGTCTCGACCAACACGTTCGCGCAGGCGACGTTCCTGTACCGTCCGGTCGGCACCTCGAAGTGGCGCACGATCGGCACCGACGACAACGCGCCGTTCCGGGTGTACCACGACGTGTCGGGGCTGGCGCTCGGCACCGTGCTCGAGTACCGCGTCGTCGTGAGGGACGCCGCGGGTCGCGTCAGTGCGGACGGCGGGTGGACGTCCGTGGTCGCGACGGCCGGACCGCCGGCGTCCGCCGACAACGGCGACCCGGTCGCGCAGCCGACCGCGGTCACGGTGCCCGGCACGCACAACACCGAGATGGGCTGCCCGGCCGACTGGGCGCAGGACTGCCCGCAGGCCGCGCTGACCCTGGACGCCAACGACCAGATCTGGAAGGGCACGTTCACCGTGCCGGCCGGCAGCTACGGCTACAAGGTCGCCATCGACAACGCCTGGACCGAGAACTACGGCGCCAAGGGCGAGAAGGACGGCGCGAACATCTCGTACGAGACCACCGACGGGCAGGTGCGGTTCTTCTACGACCACGCGACCCACTGGGTGACCTCGGACGAGGAGGGTCCGATCGTGACGACGGCCGGCAGCTTCCAGTCGGAGCTCGGCTGCTCGGCGGACTGGGATCCGGCCTGCATGCGTATGTGGTTGCAGGACAAGGACGGCGACGGCGTCTACACGATCGCGACCACGAAGATCCCCGCCGGGACGTGGGAGTTCAAGGTGGCCGTCGGCCTGACCTGGAATGAGAACTACGGCGCCGACGGCGTCCCGAACGGGTCGAACATCGCCTTCACCGTGCCGAGCAACGGGGCGACGACCACGTTCGCGTACGACTCGTCCACCCACAAGACGACGGTGACGGTCAAGTAGGGACGCCGGCGGTCCTCAGTCGGGCTCCGGTCGATTCTGGCTGGGAACCTCCCGGACGAGGATCGCCGACATCCTCTTGCCCTTGGCGAGTTCGTCGACGAGCTTGTCCAGGTAGCGGATCTTCTGCATCAGCGGATCCTCGATGTCCTCGACGCGGTAGCCGCAGATCACGCCTCTGATCAGCGAGGCGTCGGGGTTGATCCGGGGCGCCTGGGCGAAGAACGTCTCCAGGTCGGTCCCGTCGGCGAGGACGCGCTGCAGCCCCGCCTCGTCGTAGCCGGTCAGCCACGCGATCACTTGGTCGACCTCCTCGGAGGTGCGGCCCTTCTTCTCAGCCTTGGCCACGTAGAGCGGGTACACGCTCGCGAAACTGGTGGTGAAGATGCGGTGTCGGGGCATGCTCCTCCGTCGCGCCGGGTGGGCTGCCAGCGTAGGGGGCACCGGCTCAGGGGTACAGCGGGAACACCAGCGGCACCATCACCGCGGCGACGAGCATCACGATCACCGTGAACGGCGTCCCGATCTTGACGAAGTCGCCGAACTGGAAGCGTCCGGGCTCGACGATCAGGGTGTTCACCGGCGACGATACCGGCGTCATGAACGCCGCCGAGGACGCCAGCGCCACCGTCATCGCGAACGGGTAGGGCGAGGCCCCCAGCTGGTACGCCGTCGCGATCGCCACCGGCGCCATCAGCACGGCGGTCGCGGTGTTCGATACGAACAGCCCGATCAGCGCGGTGGCCGCGAAGATCGCCGCCAGGATCACGCTCGGACGCCGATGACCGTCAGCCCGTA
Source organism: Propioniciclava sp. (assembly GCA_036803965.1). Classification (GTDB taxonomy): domain Bacteria; phylum Actinomycetota; class Actinomycetes; order Propionibacteriales; family Propionibacteriaceae; genus Propioniciclava. Next base: position 2,345 of record DAIRTI010000113.1, on the reverse strand, counting down.
CTTGCCGGGGAAGTCCAGGTCGCGCACACGGCGTCCGGACGTCGCCGAGTTCGGCGGCACCATCAGCTCCGCGATCCCGACCTGCCGGGCCTGTTGGGCGTACTCCTCGGGGCTGAAGTCGACTTCCTCGAGACCGAGGGACGCCCAGAGTTCGGGTTCCGCGGACGCCGCGGGCAGCACCTGGACGGTCAGCACGTCCTGGGCTGCGAGCCGGCTCTTGGGCTTGGCCGCGAGCAGGACGCGACGCCAGAACGGTCCGCGCTCGATGGCGAGGATGATCAGGCCGTGGCGTCCGGGCAGGTCGAGTTCGAGAAGGGTCTTGCCGGCCAGCTCGGACGCCTCCCCCACCTGCACCCGCCGCGGGACGTCGGCGAGCGCGTAGGCGTCCATGAGGTCGGCGATCGTGCGCCGGGCGGCGCGGCCGGCGTGCGGCTGGGCGTCCCCGATCCAGCGCCTGACCAGCAGCATGTAGACGATGCCGAGCGCGAGCACCACGAGCCCGAAGGGGGTGGGCGCGAAGAAGCCGAACCCGTCCAGGCCGTGCCGGGCGAGCTCGGCGTTCACGACGAGGTTGGGGGCCGTCGCGATGAGGGTGAGCATGCCGCTGATCAGGCCCGCGAAACTGAGCGGCATCAGCACCTGCCGCGGAGAGGCGTCCAGGCGTTGCGACACCGCGATCGCGACCGGCACGAAGACCGCCACCACGCCGGTGGAGCTCATGACCGAGCCCAGGGCGGCCACGCAGAGCATCAGCAGGACGATCAGGCGAGCCCGGGACGCCCCCGCGTGCGCCGCGAGCCAGTCGCCGAGGAGGTAGGTGACGCCCGTCCGGGACAGGCCCTCGCCGACGACGAACAGGGCCGCGACCAGGATGACATTGGGGTCGGAGAATCCCGAGCGCCTCGGGGAGGGTGAGCACCCCCGACAGTGCGAGCGCCACGAGGGCGATGAGGGCGACGGCGTCCATGCGCGGCCGGCCGATGGCGAACATCACCACCGTGGCCGCCAGCAGGACCAGCACGCCGGCCAGTTCGAGGCTCATCGGTCACCTCCCGGGGAGGCACGAGGCGCGTCCGGGCGGGCTCGGAATCGCGAACCCGCCCGCCGGCCTCAGACGTGGCGGATCAGGAAAGAGCCTTGGCCTTGAGGGCCTCGAACTCGGTGGGGGTGATGGTGCCGGCGTCCAGCAGGGCCTTGGCCTCGGCGATCTCGTGGGCAGGGTTGCTGGCCGACACCGAGCGGATGTAGTTGTCGGCCGCCGCCTGCTGCGCGCGAGCCTGGGCCGCGGCGCGCTCAGCCATGCCACCGCCTCGAGCGATCAGGTAGACGATCGCGGTCAGGAACGGGATGAAGATCAAGAACAGCAGCCAGATGGCCTTTGCGATGCCGGAGAGGGCGCGGTCGCGGAACAGGTCGCCGATGATGCTGAAGAGCGCCATCAGCCACGCGAAGAACACGAAGATCGTGAAGAACATCCAGATGAAGTCCCAGATGTTCGAGAGGAAGCCGGCCATGAGTGTTTCCTTTCGAGAAGCCTGTGGGGGGACGCGTCGCGCTCCTGTCCCCGGATCGATGTGGCGGACTCGTCGCTGAGGCGACGAATCGGCTACATCGATGCGTGTTCGGGGACGCATGATCCCCTGTGCCGAACCTAGAGGGCCGGGAGGCGGTCCGCGAAATCCGGCGCGCGGCCTCCGGAACGAAGGGCCTGAGACCTGTCGCCGCTGATAGTGGAGGGTTGTGGCCCGACTACGGGCCACAAGTCTCCAGTCTGAGCTCCCGGAACCGCCCGCCTACGACCGCAGCGGGTCAGCGGCGGCGTCCGGCGCGCCCGGCCGACACCGAGAATGCGGCCAGGCCGCCGTGAGAGCTGCCGGTCCCAGTCTGCGCGGACCGTCCACCACCGGACGCCGTCGGCGCGGCTCCGGTCTTCGTCCCCTGGGCCGCCGCGGGGCGCGAACCCCGCCGGCCCGACGGAGCCGAACCGCGCGAACGGCGTCCAGCCTGCTCTGAGGAACCGGCGGAACCGCGCGTGCGGCGTCCGGGCTGAGCGGAGGAACCGGAGGAACCGCGCTGACGGCGTCCGGTCTGGGACGCCTCGGCGTTCGGGTTGGCGATCGCGGCGGCCTCGGAGGCGGAGAGGAACGTCCGCTCGCCGGGGGCGAGGGCCTGCAGGGTGGCGTCCCCGGCGCGCACGGGGGTGACCGTGGGCCGGATCTTCGCCGCCTTCATCAGCGCGCTGACCTCGCTGCGCTGGTCGGGGGTGGCCAGGGTCACGACGGTGCCGGACTGGCCGGCGCGGGCGGTGCGTCCGGAGCGGTGCAGGTAGGCCTTGTGCTCGGCCG
>DAIRTI010000112.1:0-9900 GCA_036803965.1 Propioniciclava sp. | reverse complement strand
CAGGCGCTGAAGAACGGCCAGGTGCAGGCCGCGAACCTGTTCACCACCGACCCGGCGGTGAAGGCTAACGGCTTCGTCGCGCTGGAGGATCCGAAGAACCTCTTCGGGGCCCAGAACGTCGTGCCGGTGATCACGAAGGCGAAGGCGACCGACACGGTGAAGGGCGCGCTCAACGCCGTCTCCGCCAAGCTCGACACCGACGCGCTCGCCACGATGGTCACCAAGGTCGTCACGGACAAGCAGGACGCCTCCGCCGTCGCCGCCGACTGGCTGAAGTCGCAGGGGCTGGGGTAGCGGTAGGCTTGTCCCTCGGACGAGTCGGCCGGGTGATCGCGGCGCTGACCGGAGTCGGCGTCGAGGAAAGTCCGGACTCCACAGAGCAGGGTGGTGGGTAACGCCCACCCGGGGTGACCCGCGGGAAAGTGCCACAGAGAACAGACCGCCTCGAGCGATCGAGGTAAGGGTGAAACGGCGGTGTAAGAGACCACCGCGTCCTCGGTGACGGGGACGGCACGGCAAACCCCACCCGGAGCAAGATCAAGAAGGGCTTCGGCCCGCGGACGCCGTTCGAGCGCTGCTCGCGCGAGGCGTCCGGGTAGGTCGCACGACATCGCCGGGCCTCGGCCCGGTGGATCGAAGGCCGTCGGCAACGGCGGTCGCAGATGGATGATCACCCGTTCCCGAAGGGGAACGACAGAATCCGGCTTACAGGCCGACTCGTTCCTTCCTCGCGCTCTGACTTCGGCTCAGGGCAGCGTCAGGATCTCGGCGCCCTCCGGGGTGACGACGAGGCTGTGCTCCCACTGGGCGCACCGGGACCCGTCGTTGGTGACGACGGTCCAGCCGTCGTCCCAGACGTGCGAGCTCGCCGACCCGAGCGTGAGCATCGGCTCGATCGTGAAGGTCATGCCGACCTCCATCACCGTGTCGAAGGCCTGCTCGTCGTAGTGCGGGATCACCAGCCCCGAATGGAACACCGAGTGCACCCCGTGGCCCGTGTACTCGCGCACCACGCCGTAGCCGAACCGCTTCGCGTAGCTCTCGATGACCCGGCCGATGACGTTGATCTCGCGTCCCGGACGCACCGCGCGGATGCCCCGCTCCAGGGCCTCCTTCGTGCGCTCCGACAGCAGGCGCGACTCGGCGTCCGGCTCGCCGCAGAAGAACGTGCCGCAGTTGTCGCCGTGCACCCCGTCGATGTAAGCCGTCACGTCGATCTTGACGAGGTCGCCCTCCTCGAGCGGCCTCGCGTCCGGGATGCCGTGACAGATCACCTCGTTCACGCTCGTGCAGATCGCCTTCGGGAACTCCTGGTAGCCCAGCGTCGAGGGGTAGGCGCCGTGGTCGCACATGAAGTCGTGCGCGATGGCGTCCAGCGTGTCGGTCGTGACGCCCGGGGCGATCGCCTGGGCGGCCTCGAGCATCGCGAGGTGGGCGATCCGCCCTGCCACGCGCATCTTCTCGATCGTCTCCGCCGACTGGACGTGACTGCCGTCGTACCGTTCGCGCACGCGCCGGTCGACGTAGGGCGGTCGCACGATGGACGCCGGAACGGGCCGTCGCGCGCTGATCGGGTAAGGCTTGATTGCCGTCACGGCGGCGATCATAGTGTCCGTGTGGAAGTCCTCCGTCAGGGGCGGCGTCCACCGAAGTCGGAGCCATGTCGAAGGAGGGAAACGTGACCGAGGGACAGTGGTACTACTGCCTGACCCACCACGCCGTCGAGCCCTACGAAGGCTGCAAGAGCGAGAACCGCCTGGGGCCGTATCCGACCGCCGCGGACGCCGCGAACGCGCTCGAGAAGGTCCGCGAGCGCAACGAGGAGTGGGACACCGATCCCCGCTTCAACGACGACCTCGACGCCCCTCCGAACCAGCGCGACGACGACGCCGACGGGTTCGTGATCTTCCCCGGTCCCTGAGTAGGACGCCGTCGCGCCCGCCGACTGGGCGTCAGTAGGCGGCCGTCGGGTGCACGTCGTCGCAGAGCAGGGAGAGTTGGTGGTGGCGTCTGGACGCCCCGTCGGCCGGGTGGACGCCCAGTTCGGACGCCCCGGTGCCGAAGACCAGCCAGCCGCCGCCGGCGTCCACGTGTGGCCAGCGGAGCACGTCGGCCAGGAAGGCGCGGGTGGCATCGGGGTCGGCGGAGTAGAGGAGGGTGTGCACGCCCGTGATCATGGGCGCGAGGTTAGTCCAGGGCCGACAGCACCGGCGAGGGTCCGCAGTCGGGCAGGGACGCCGAGATGGCCCGGGCGAGCGTCCACAGGTCGGCGTCCTGCTCGTCGGCGAGGGAGCCCTTGATGCCGAACAGCTCGCCCACGGGGGTGAGGTTGCCGGACCGGTCGAGGATCTCCTGCGCGAGCCGGGCGCCGTGGCCGCCCCAGCTCACGTTCCCGATCACCGTGGTGCCGCGGTTGCTCCAGCCCAGCCCCGTGAGGTCGCGCAGGAAGGCGTCCATCTTGGGGTGCAGCTCGGTGTTGTAGGTGGTGCAGATGAACACCGCGTTGCTGAACCGGAAGCAGTCGCTGACGATGTGCGACCAGTCGGTCTTCGACAGGTCGTGGACGCGCAGGTGGTCGACCCCGAGCTCGGCGAGCTTCATCGCCAGCTCGTCGGCCAGGTGCGCCGAGTGGTTGTACATCGTGCCGTAGACGATGACCACCCCCGGCTGCTCGGGCGCGTAGCGTGCCCAGCGCCGGTGCCGCTCGATGACGTAGGCGACGGTCTCGGGCGTCCGGAAGATGAGGCCGTGCAGCGGGCAGATCATCCGCATGTCGACCTCGTCCAGCTTGCCGAGCAGGCGGGTCATCTGCGGCCCGAAGCGTCCGATGACGTTGGCGTAGTAGCGGCGGGTCTCGCTCAGCCACCGGGTCGTGTAGTCGACCTGATCGGCGAAGATGTGCCCCTCGGGCGCGCCGAACGAGCCGAAGGCGTCCGCGGAGAACAGGACGCCGTCGACCTCGTCGAAGCACACCGTCACCTCGGGCCAGTGCACGTTGGGGGCGGTGAAGAACCGGAGGCGGTGGCGTCCGGTCGGCAGGACGTCGCCGTCGCCGACCAGCTGCACCCGGTAGTCGGCGTAGTCGTGCCGGCGGAAGAACTGGTGCAGCAGCTCCAGGCCCTTCTTGCTGATCACCAGGACGCAGTCGTCGTAGCGCTGCAGGGTCTCGTTGATGTTGGCGATGTGGTCGGGCTCGACGTGGTTGACGACCAGGTAGTCCAACGGGCGGTCGCCCAGGACTCGGGCCACGTCGTCCACGAAGCCGGCCGACACCGAGCTGTCGACGGTGTTGAACAGCACGGTCTGCTCGTCCAGCAGCAGGAACGCGTTGTAGCTGATGCCGCGGGGCAGCTCGAACAGGTTCTCGAAGCGGTCGAGACGCCGGTCGAGGCCGCCGAGGTAGACCAGGTCGTCGCCGATATGCCTGATGAGCACGCGTTGAACCCTTCGTCGGGCTGAGAGTGGGCGGCCACCAGCCTAACTGTGGGACGCCCCGCCGCGGGCCGGCGATCCGGGCGCGCACAGTCCGGGCACAGCCGAGGCTGAACCGTCCGACAGCGGCACCCGGTTCCTTGGAGGACGTGAGTGACCCGACCCCCGAGCCGACCCCCGAGACGGCGTCCGAGCCCACGCCAGAGCGGACGCCCGAGCAGACGGCGTCCGAGCAGACGGGGACGCCGCGGGTGACGTCCCCGCGACCGACCCTGACGCGGCGGCGGCTCTTCGCGTTCGGCGGCGCGCTGGTCGCCGTGGGCGGCGCGGTTTGGCTGGGCTCGCGCGCGCTCGGGGGCGGCGCGGCGGCGTCCCCCTCGGGCAGTTCGTCAGGGACGGCGTCGAGCGGCAGCTTCCTGTCGGCCGACCGAGTGCACACCGTCAGCCTGACGGCGCAGTCGGACGCCCTCGCCGCGGCTCTGGCGGCCTACCGGAAGTCGGAGGAGAAGACGTGGCTGGAGGCGACGCTGACGATCGACGGCGTCCAGCACGACCGGGTCGGCGTGCGGCTCAAGGGCAACTCCTCGCTCAAGACCCTGCTCGCCGGCAACTCGACGGACCCGGGCATGGAGGAGTTGCCGTGGCTCGTCCGGCTCGACAAGTACGTGTCGAAGCAGAACCACGACGGGCTGCGCGAGTTCGTGATCCGGTCCAGCTCGACGACCACGGCGCTGAACGAGGCCGTCGCGCTCGACCTGTTGGAGGCGTCCGGCCTGGCGAGTCAGAAGGCCGCGTACCTGCGGCTCAGCGCGAACGGGTCGGCCGAGAAGCTGCGCCTGGCCATCGAGAACCCGGGCGAGGACTGGGCGGCCCGCGTGTTCGACGGCGAGGGCATCCTGTACAAGGCCGACGCGTCCGGCGACTACACCTATCGCGGTACGGACGCCTCCGCCTACGACGACGTCTTCGACGTCGAAGCCGGGGACGACAACCTGCAGCCGCTGACGTCCTTCCTCGACTTCATCAACAACGCGTCCGACACCGACTTCTCCGGGCAACTGGCGAACAGGCTCGAGGTGGACGCCTTCGCCACCTACCTGGCGTTCGAGACCGTCATCGACAACTTCGACGACATCGACGGGCCCGGGAACAACTCGATGCTGTGGTGGGCGAAGGCGACCACCCGGATGACCGTCGTCGCCTGGGACCACAACCTCGCCTTCGGCTCGCGTCCCGGCATGGGCGGCACCAGCGGGGGTGGCCAGGGCCAGGGGGCCGGCGGCGGCCAGCCGACCGGGGGACAGGCCACCCCGGGCGCCGGCTTCACCCCCGGTGCCGACTTCACCCCGGGCGGGGACTTCACCCCCGGCCAGATGCCCGGGGGCGGCCAGATGCCCGGCGGTGGGCAGGCTCCCAGCGGCATGCCGACTCCTGGGGCGATGCCCACCGGCCAGGCCCCCGGGGGCGGGGCGACCCCCGGAACGGCGCCCACGCAGGGCCAGCAGGGCGGTCAACAAGGCGGACAGCAGGGAGGCGGAATGCAGGGCAAGTCGAACGCCCTGGTCAACCGCTTCACGACGCTGCACCAGGCGAAGATCGACGTGGCGTTGACCCGGCTGAAGCAGCAGTTCTTCACCGACGGCGCGGCGAAGACCTCGTTGGAGCACTGGGCCGGCCTGGTGTCGGCGTCGGCGTCCGACCTCGTCGACAGCACCACGCTCGCCAGCGAGCGCAAGACGATCGAGGCGTACTTCGCCTGACCCGGGCGGACTGGTTCAGGACGCCGTCGTGCGGATCGCGTCCGCCACCGCGGCGACCGCCAGCATTCGCACCACGTCCACGTGCGCCTCGACGCTTCCCGTGGCGGCGGCGACGAAGGCGTCCCCGTCGAACCGTGAGTGCGGCGGGGTGAGCGCGCGTGCGAGGCCGTCGTGGGCGCCCTGGGCGACGATCCGGCAGCCGACCTTGTCCAGCAGGGCGTTCGTGACGACGACCCCGATCGTCGTGTTCGTCCGGTCGAAGTCGAACGCTCCCTGCACGGCCGCCACGGCGTCCAGGCTGTCGTCGGGGCCACCCGCGGGCACGATGTCACCGAACGCGTTGACCGCCACCAGCGCGCCGACGATCACCTCGCCGACCCGCCGTTCCGCGTAGCCCAGGCCGCCCCCGCGGCGTCCCTCGCGTCGCCAGCCGGACGCCCACGCGCCGGTCCCCGCCCCGACGCGGCCCACCGCGAACTCGGACGCCGCCGCGTGCGCCGCCGCGTACCCCGACTCGGCCGTGGGCCGGGCGTCCGGGGAGCCCGCCGCCAGGTCGAAGAGCCCCAGGCTGGGCACGATCGGGACCGGGCCCGCGGGCGTCCCGACGCCGCGTCCGCGCTCCGCGAGCAGCCGGACGACCCCGTCCGCGGCGGCCAGTCCGAACACCGAGCCGCCGGTCAGCAGGACGGCGTCCGCGCTCGTCACCGACCGCTCGGGCTCCAGCGGGATCAGCTCCCGGCAGGCGGGCGCGCCGCCGCGCACCTCGAAGGACGCCGTTGTTCCTGGCGGCAGCAGGACGACCGTGCAGCCGGTGGCGCCCTCGGCGTCCGACCAATGACCGACGCCGATGCCCGAGATCGAAATCCGCATGGGCGCGACTGTAACCCGCTCGTAACACGCCCGCGGGCAGACTGTCGCCATGGACAAGCAGACCGAATACGTCCTGCGCACGATGGAGGAGAGGGACGTCCGCTTCGTCCGCCTCTGGTTCACCGACGTGCTCGGCTTCCTGAAGTCGGTGGCCATCGCCCCGGCCGAGCTGGAGGGCGCGTTCAGCGAGGGCGTGGGCTTCGACGGGTCCGCGATCCAGGGGTTCGCGCGGGTCTACGAGTCCGACATGGTGGCCCATCCCGACCCGACGTCGTTCGAGATGCTGCCGTGGCGCGGCGCCGCCCAGGGCACCGCGCGCATGTTCTGCGACATCCGGCTGCCCGACGGCTCGCCGTCGTTCTCCGATCCCCGCTACGTCCTCAAGCGCGCGCTGCGCAAGGCCGCCGACATGGGGTTCACGTTCTACACGCACCCCGAGATCGAGTTCTACCTGTTCAACGCCCCGATCCACCCCGGCCACGTGCCGACCCCGGTCGACAACTCGGGCTACTTCGACCACACCACCGCCAGCGCCGGCACCGACTTCCGCCGCAAGGCGATCACGATGCTCGAGCAGATGGGCATCTCGGTGGAGTTCAGCCACCACGAAGGCGGGCCCGGCCAGCAGGAGATCGATCTCCGCTACGCCGACGCCCTCACGATGGCCGACAACATCATGACGTTCCGGGTCGTGATCAAGGAGGTTGCGGCGCTGTCGAACCTCTTCGCGTCCTTCATGCCCAAGCCGCTCCAGGACGCCCCGGGCTCCGGCATGCACACCCACGTGTCGCTGTTCGAGGGTGACGACAACGCCTTCTACGACGCGTCCGCCGAGTTCGGGCTGTCGAAGATCGGACGCCACTTCATCGCCGGCCTGCTGCACCACGCCGCCGAGATGAGCGCCGTGCTCAACCCGTTCGTGAACAGCTACAAGCGGCTGGCCGCAGGCGGCGAGGCGCCCCGGTACATCTGCTGGGGTCAGAACAACCGCTCGGCGATGGTGCGCGTCCCGATGTGGAAGCCGAACAAGCCGTCCTCGGCGCGCATCGAGCTGCGCTCGCTGGACTCCTCGGTCAACCCCTACCTGGCGTTCGCGCTCATCCTGAACGCCGGCCTGTCTGGCGTCGAGCAGGAGCTGGAGCTGCCCGACCCGGCCGAGGACGACGTCTGGTCGCTCACCGACCGGCAGCGGCACGCCATGGGCATCCGTCCGCTGCCGTTCAACCTGGAGTCGGCGGTGCGGGCGATGGAGGATTCCGAACTCGCCGCCCAGACCCTCGGCGACCACGTCTTCGAGTTCTTCCTGCGCAACAAGCGGGCCGAGTACGAGCAGTACCTGCGCCAGGTCACCCCGCTCGAGCTGACCACCCTGCTGCCGGCGCTCTGAGGCCGACCCGGAGCGGGGTCGCGGGGGCATCTCACGGACGGGGACTCCGCCGGGTGTCTGTGGCAGGTCTGCCAGGGTAACCATCACTGTGATGTACTTCGCCGACTACGCACCGGACGCGCACGGCGCCCCCCTCGACCAGGTGGTGGTGCGCCCCGCGACCCTGTCCGACGTGCCCGGCTGCGCGGCCCTGCTGGCGCTCCGCGACGGCGCCGCGAACACCGACTGGACGCCGCGGCTGGAGTTCTGGCTGGCGTCCGGGCAGCAGATCTTCGTCGCTGCTCTCAAGGGCGAGATCATCGGCTACGCGCGGCTCGCCTGGCAGACACCGGTCGCCAACGGGGGACGCAACGCTCCTGACGGCTACTACCTCAGCGGCATCATCGTCGACCCGCGATACCGCCGCCGCGGCATCGGCCGAGCCCTGACCGAGGCCCGCTGCGAATGGACGCGGGGCCGCGGCGAGCCCACCTACTTTGTGGTCAACGCGGCCAACCGCGCCTCGATGGACCTCCACCGCGAACTCGGCTTCCGTGAGTTGACCAGGGACTTCGACTTCCCCGGCGTCACGTTCAGCGGCCGCGAGGGGGGCGTCCTGTTCGGCGCCGTCCCGTCACGCGATCGGCAGCAGGTCACGCAGCTCCGCGTGAGCGCCGCTCGCTGACACCCGGTGGGTGGCCACCGCGTCGTCCCACGCGAGCGAGCCGTCGGCCAGCAGCAGCCAGGTGGCGGCGTCGCATTCCACGACGTTCGGCGGCGTCCCGCGCCGGTGCACGGAGGCGACCCCCGGGACGCCCACCTGCACCGCCCCCCACGGCGGCACCCGCACCTCGATCAGCTGGCCGGGATGGTTTTCGGCCAGCCGGTTCAGGCTCGTTCGCACGGCGGCAGCCAGGCTGGCTCGCTGCACCGGCGGCGGGTTGCCCGGCAGCGCGGACGCCAGCGCGTCGGCGTCCGCGACCACGCCGACCTCGGCGAGGAGCGCGGCGTCCGGGTGCAGCCCGGCCAGGTGCGCGCGCCGGGCGAGCGTCCGTTCCAGCAGGACGCCGACGCTCACCCCGCGGCGGGTGCCGGTCGCCAGGTCGTCGGGCCCGAGCCCGGACGCCCAGGCCGCCAGGGCGTCCAACTGCCGTTCGAGGCGCGCGGCGGCGCTGTTGTCGCGTCGGGCCATCGGTCAGCGACTCGCGGTGGGGGAGGGGGACGCCGAGTTCCCCGGGCCGCCGTACTGCGAGAGCCCGCCGGGCACCGGGAGCCGGCGGTCGGCCAGCACGACGAGGCTGCCGGGCTCCAGGCCGGAGATGATCTCGATCCGGCCGCCTCCGAACGCGCCGGTCGTGACCTGGACGGTCCGCGCGGACTCGGCGTAGGCGTCCGTGACGACCTGCACGGTGCCGGTGGTGTCGCTGGTCTTGACGACCGCCGACATCGGCACGCTGACGACGTCGGACGCCGTCCGCAGCGGGACCGAGACCAGCGCCTTGGCGCCGGCGAACAGGGCCATGCCCGGGTCCTCGACGGCGACCGTGGCGGTGTAGGTGGGGGAGCCCATCGACGACGTCGCCAGGACGCTCACCGAACTCACCTGGCCGCCCTGGTCGGGGTCGGCGCCGACCAGCCCGACCTGGGCCGCCTGGCCGGCCGAGACCAGCCCGCGCACGCTGAGCGGCACCTCGACCGACACCTCGGCCGCGCCGGGCGCGACGATCGTCACCGATCGTCCGGCCGAGTTCTCGCCGGCCGTCAGACTGAGCGCCCCGACCGTGCCGTCGACCGGGCTCGTCATCGTGGCGCCATCCAGGGACCGCTGGGCCCTGGCGACCGCCTGCTCGTACTGAAGGACCCGCGCCCGGTCGGACGCCAGCGTCGCCTCCGTGACCGTGCTGCCGAAGGCCCGCTGGGCCTGGGCCGCCAGCTGGGCCTGCGCCTCGGCCATCGCCTGAGCGGCGGCCTGCTGGGCGGCGGCCTGCGCCGAGGCGACCAACTGCTGCTGGGCCGCTGCAAGTTGCTGCTGGGCGGCCTGCGTCGCCGCCTGCATCCCCGTGGATGCCGTCGCGATCGCCGTTCCGGCCTCCTGTTCGGCGGTGGCCAGGGCGACCATGGAGGTCGCGCAGGCCTGGAGCTGGGCGGCCAACTGCTTCGCCTCCGCGACCGGCAGGGTGGGCTGGGCCGAGGGGGTCGTGGTGGGTGCCGCGGAGGTCGTGGTGGGAGTCGTGGGCGCCGGCGAACCGCTCGCGACGCTCGGAGAGGCGCTGGGCGACGGCGTGCCGCTGGGGTGGGCGCTCGTGGGCGCCGGGGTGCCGCCGCGGCGTCCCCTGGTGTTCTCGCCTCCGGCAGGAGCCGTACTCGGCGATGTCGCCGCAGGGGACGCCGAGGCGGACGAGCCGGTCGTGGCCAGCTTGGTCGGCAGCGACGTGGGCAGGGACGCCGGCAGCTGCGCCTGCACGTCCTGGA
>DAIRTI010000111.1:0-9965 GCA_036803965.1 Propioniciclava sp. | reverse complement strand
GGCGGCGCTGAGGCGTCCCGACCCGTACTCCTGGTACGCGCCCAGGAACGACTCCGTCTCGGCCGCGTGCACCCAGGCCAGCAGGTGCGGGTCGGAGGCGCGGTAGGGGCGTCCGGCCTCGTCACGCCCGCGGACCCGCTCGTGCGCCGCCCGCACGCGCGCGATCGCGGCCTCGGCGTCCGGGATCGTCGCGTACGTCGTGTAGGCGATGTAGTCGGCGGTGCGGCGGAGGCGTCCCCAGGGGTCCGAGCGATAGCCGGAGTGCCCGGCGACCCCGGCCATCGCGGCGGGGTGCAGCGACTGCAGGAGCAGGGCCGCCACACCGCCCACGAACATCGAGGCGTCCTCGTGGACGCGCCAGATCGGATCCTCGGGCGCGAACCACCGCGGACCCGGCTTGCCCCAGATGCTCTGCCCGCGCTCGCCGGCGTCCGATCCCGCGACCCGGCTGCGCAACGCCTCGCCGAACGCCCGCTGCGCGGCCGCGACCCCGCTCGCCACGTGCTTGATCGGCGGCGTCGGCAGGGTGCGCGGCAGCCTCACGGGCTCACTCCCACTCGATGGTGCCCGGCGGCTTGGACGTGACGTCCAAGACCACACGGTTGATCTCGCGCACCTCGTTGGTGATGCGCGTCGAGATGCGCTCGAGCAGGTCGTAGGGCAGGCGTCCCCAGTCGGCGGTCATGGCGTCCTCGGACGTCACCGGACGCAGCACGACGGGATGCCCGTACGTCCGCTGATCACCCTGGACGCCCACGCTGCGGACATCGGCCAGCAGCACGATCGGGAACTGCCAGATCGCGCGGTCGAGCCCGGACGCCGTCAGCTCGGCCCGGGCGATGGCGTCCGCCTCGCGCAGGATGTCGAGCCGCTCGCGGGTGACCTCGCCGATGATCCGGATGCCCAGGCCAGGCCCCGGGAAGGGGTGCCGCCAGACCATCTCGTCGGGCAACCCCAGTTCGGTGCCGACGGCGCGGACCTCGTCCTTGAACAGGGTCCGCAGCGGCTCGATCAGCTTGAACTGCAGGTCGTCGGGCAGGCCGCCGACGTTGTGGTGGCTCTTGATGTTCGCCGCACCCTCGCCGCCGCCGGACTCGACCACGTCGGGGTACAGGGTGCCCTGCACCAGGAACTCGACGTGGGTCGAGGAGTCGATGTCGCGGACGGTCTGCTCGAAGACCCGGATGAACTCGCGCCCGATGATCTTGCGTTTGGTCTCCGGCTCCGAGACCCCGGCCAGCGCGGTCAGGAAGCGCTCCTCGGCGTCCGCGACCACGAGCTTGATGCCGGTGATGCGCGGGAACGCCTCCATGACCGCCTCACGCTCCCCCTTGCGCAGCAGGCCGTGGTCGACGAACGCGCAGGTCAGCTGATCGCCGATCGCGCGGTGCACCAGCGCGGCCGCCACCGCCGAGTCGACCCCGCCGGACAGCGCGCACAGCACCTGCTTGTCGCCCACCTCGGCGCGGATCGCCGCGACCGAGTCGTCGACGATGGACGCCGGCGTCCAGGTCGGCCGGCAGCCCGCGATGGCGTAGAGGAACTGAGTGAGGACCGCCTGGCCGTGCTCGGAATGCAGCACCTCTGGGTGCCACTGGACGCCGGCGAGGCGGCGGTCGACGTCCTCGAACGCGGCGACCGGCGCGCCGGGGGTGTGCGCCAGCGGTGAGAACCCGGCGGGCGCGTCGTGCACCGAGTCGCCGTGGCTCATCCAGATGTTGAAGGAGTGCGGCAGCCCCTCGAGCAGGGTGCCGCGGTCGTCGACGCTGACCGGCGTGCGGCCGAACTCCGACAGGCCGGTCTTGTCGACGCGGCCGCCGAGGGCGTCCGCCATCGCCTGAAAGCCGTAGCAGATGCCGAACACCGGGATGCCCTGGGCGAACAGCGCCGGGTCGACCTTCGGGGCGCCGGCCGCGTACACCGACTGCGGCCCACCCGACAGCACGATCGCGCTCGGCTCCCTGGCGACGATCTCGGCGACGGACGCCGTGTGCGGCATGATCTCGGAGAAGACCTTCGCCTCCCGGACGCGGCGGGCGATCAGCTGCGCGTACTGGGCTCCGAAGTCGATGACGACCACGCGGTCGTGGGTGTCGGGCATGGACCCGAGTCTAGGGGTCAGCCGGCGCTGGGTTGGTCGGGGCCGGGACCGCCCTGCTCGACCCGCTGGATCAGCTCGACGGCCCGGTCGAGCGCCTCGCGCACGGTCTCGACGTGGTGCTCCAGCTTGACCGCCCGCACCGCGCTTGCGGTGTGCAGCTGCGACAGGTTCATGCCCTGGGCCACGACGAACATGCCGCGGCTGCGCAGTTCCCGGGCGGCCTCCTTGATCGCTTCCGCACCAGAGGCGTCCAGGACCTGGGTCTGGTGGAAGCGGAGGATGACGACGTCGAGGTCCTCGACCGCGGTGACCTCCTCGACGAAGCGCCGGGCGTCGCCGTAGAACAGGGCGCCGTCGACGCCGTAGATCGCGATGCGGTCGCGGTAGCGCTCCTGCTCTGGGGTCAGGTCGACGGTGCCGCCGATGATCGGGACCGGCAGGTGCTGCCGGCGGACCACCGAGAACGCCGCCATGTGCCGCAGGCTCATGATCGCGGCCAGCGCGACGCCGACCAGCACCGCGGTGATCAGGTCGAACACCACGGTCGCGGCGAACGTCACGAGCAGCGTGTTGCGGTCGGCGCGGGTGGTCGAGCAGATCTCGCGGGCCACCTTGAGGTTGACCATGCGCTGCGCGGTCATCAGCAAGACGCCGCCCAGCGACGCCATCGGGATGAGCGCGACCGCCGGCCCGAGCAGCAGCATGACCAGCACCAGGACGACCGCGTGCGAGACCGCCGCGAGCCGGGTGTGGGCGCCGGTGCGGGCGTTGACGGCGGTGCGCGCGACGGCGCCGGTCGCCGGAAGTCCGCCGAAGATCCCGGACGCCACGTTCGCCAGCCCCTGACCGACGAGTTCGCGGTCGGGCAGCGTCCGGGGCACGTCGGGACGCATCCGGTCGGCGACCCGCGCCGAGAGCAGCGACTCCAGCGCCGCGAGGGTGGCCACGGCGAGCGCCGGGGCGGCGAGCTCGCGGACGGCGTCCAGGCTGAACGACGGCAGCACCGGCGCCGGCAGCGTCGAAGGCAAGACGCCGATGCGGGCGGCCTGCCAGCCGGTCAGCACGGCCAGCAGCGTGGCCACGACGACCGCGATGAGGGCGATGGGCAGGCGGGGGAAGAGGCGGCGTCCGACGAGGTGGACCACGACGACGACCGCGGTGATCACCAGGGGCGCCCACGCCCTGGACCAGTCGGTGTGCTGCAGGGTGAGCCAGGAGGAGATCAGCGTCGACTCGGATTCGGCACGCGGGGTGCCGACGATCAGCGGGATCTGCTGCAGCGCGATGATGACCCCGATGCCCATCGTGAAGCCCTCGACCACCGGGTGCGGGATCATGTCGACGACGCGTCCGAGGCCGGCGACGCCCATGACCACGACGATGAGGCCACCTAGGATCGCCAGCAGCGGCACGTGCTCGGGCCCGTAGCGGGCGATGACCGGGAGCAGGACGACGGTCATCGCGCCCGTCGGCCCGGAGACCTGGAGCCGGCTGCCGCCGAACACCGCCGCCACGACGCCGGCCACGATCGCGGTCACCAAGCCCGCGGCGGCGCCCATGCCGGACGCCACGCCGAAGCCCAGCGCCAGCGGCAAGGCCACGATGCCGACGGTGACGCCGGCGATCAGGTCCTTGCTCCAGGTGCCCCTCAGACCGGAATAGTCACTCGGCGAGGGCAGCAGGTCGGTGAGGGCGCCCACGCGCCGGCCCACGAGGGCGCGCGCGTTCCCGACCTGTTGACGCAGGGTCGTCCGCGGGACATCGATGCGGTAGTCGTAGTCCACCCAGGGCCCCCTCTCGTGGTCGGCCCGTCGGCGTCACACCGCCCCGTGTGATCGCCCGTGCGGACGCAATCGTCCCACGTTCAGCGGCGGCGCGGGTCCACGATCGGGTCGCGGCCCACCATGCCGCGCAGCAGCCAGGCCGCCGCCAGCAGGAGCACGCCGATGCCCAGGGCGACCGGCGGCGCGAGGTGGACCAACGGCGTCCGCAGTGCCACGGCCGACGCCACGACGGCGGCGAACCCGGCCACGAACCAGACGATGACGAGCACCCGGCCGCGGGAGCCCAGGATCTGCCGGGCGAAACCGACGAGCACGCCGACCGTCAGCAGGTACAGGGCCGCGGCTAGCGCGATGCCCTGCGTGATCGCGACCGCGGAGCCCCAGTTCAGGGACGCCTGCAGGACGAGGTCGAACCCCGCCACGAGGCAGAAGGCCGGGACGAGGGCCCGGGATACGCCCAGCAGGCCGCCCGAGCGGTCGGGGAGGTTCAGGTCGTTCGCGTAGGACGCCGGGTCGCCGAACTCCTCGGCGGCCGGCTCCCCCGACTCGGCGAGGTGCGCCTCCACCTGCGCGAGTGCGTCGCCGGTCTGGACGCCGTCCGCGCCGCGCAGGCGCAGCTGGTACACGAACTCGTCCAGCCACTTCTTGTCGGTCTCAGCCATGCGATTGCTCCTTGTCAGCGGGGGTGGTGATGAAGTCGGTGACGTCGCCGGCGAACCGGCGCCACTGAGCGGCGGCGTCGGCGAAGCGGCGCCGGCCGGTCGGGCTGAGCTCGAAGTACTTGCGTCCAGGGCCGCCGTCGCCCGCGCTCCAGTGGGTCGTCACGTCGCCGGACGCCTCGAGCCGGGTCAGCAGGGGGTACAAGGTGCCGCCCTTGACCTGGCCGAAGCCCCCGTCGGCCAGGCGTCCCGCGATCGCGTAGCCGTAGGACGGCCCGTCGGCCAGCACCCGCAGGACCGCCAACTCCAGGACGCCCCGCAGCCACTCACTGGGCCACTCGCGCTCGGTCATGACTAGACAGTACGTCTAACTAGTCAGACTGTCAATCTAGTTAGAGAACCGGGCTAGGCCGTCCGGCAGAGGCGGCTCGCGGCCGATGCGGACCGGGAAGGCCCCCGTGTGCTGTGATTGGTCCATGAGCAAGGGCGCCAAGCGATCCGCCAACCGGCCCAAGACAGCGTCCGGCGAGGCAGCATCTCGGGCTCAGGACGCCGGGCCGGCCACCCAGGCGGCCGCGGGTGCGAGCGGGGCGTCCGACGAGCAGGCCACGGCGATGCCGAGGCGCCGCGACCGCCGCAAGGCAGCCGCCGCGGCGGCCGGAACCGCGGGCGCAGCGACGCGCGCAACGGCGTCCGGATCGAAGACCGGCCAGACGGCAGAGCCGGCGTCCAAGCCGTTCCGGTTGCCCCCGCCGGTGCCGCTGCTGGCCGTCTTCGTCGTCGGGATGCTCATCAACCGCACCTGGCCGCAGCCGATCGGGGAACTCTGGGTGGTGATCCCCGCGGGGATCGTCCTGATCGTGCTGGGGCTGGCCCTGATGTACTGGGCCACCGCGACCCAGCGCCGCGCGGGCACGACGCAGGTCGCGTGGCGCACCTCGACCGCGCTGGTCACGGGCGGTCCGTTCCGGTTCAGCCGTCACCCCGCCTACATCGGCTTCGTGGCCTGGTACCTGGGCGCGAGCCTGTTCGTGGACTCTGGCTGGGCCCTGGCGCTCGCGCCCATCGGGGTGATCGCCCACCACTTCCTGATCATCCGGCCCGAGGAGGCCTCGCTGAAGGCCCAGTTCGGTGCCGCCTGGGACGCCTATGCCGAGCGCGTCCGGCCCTGGCTGTAGGCCTCGTGGACGTCCCGGCCCGGATCGCCGACCTCTCCCGCACGGCGCGGCGGATCACCGTCCTGACCGGGGCGGGGATGTCGGCCGAGAGCGGCATCGCCACGTTCCGGGACGCCGGCACCGGCCTGTGGGCACGATTCGATCCCGCCCAACTCGCCACCGAGGACGCCTTCCGCCGCGACCCCGCACTCGTCTTCGGCTGGTACGCGTGGCGGCTCGGGCGAGTGCGCGAGGCCTCCCCGAACGCGGGGCACGCGGCGCTGGCGCGCTGGGCTCGGCACCGGCCGGTCTCGATCGTCACCCAGAACGTCGACGACCTGCACGAGCGGGCGGGCAGCGACGTCCTCGCGCACCTGCACGGGTCGCTGGCCGCCTTCCGCTGCCTCGATTGCGGACGCCCCTACGCCGGCCCGATCCCGGACGCCGCCGAGGACGGGCGCCTCGACCCGCCCCGGTGCGAGGCGTGCGGCGGGCCGATCCGTCCGGGGGTGGTTTGGTTCGGGGAGGCGCTGCCCGAGAAGGCGTTCTCGGACGCCGTCGCCGCCTGCACCGACGCCGACCTGCTATTGGTCGTCGGCACCTCGGGCCTGGTCTACCCCGCCGCCGGCCTGCCGGGCCTGGCAAGGCGCTCGGGCGTCCCGGTCGTCGAGATCAACCCCACGCCGACGCAACTGTCGGCGTCCGCGGATCACCTCTGGCGCACCACCGCCGCCCTCGGGCTGCCCGCCCTCGTGGACGCCGCGCTCGGCTGACGGGGGCCCAACGACCGGCAGCGTCACACGATTCGCCGAAACATCCGGCCCTGACTGCTCGAAGGTGCAGATCGTGTGACGAATCCGGCGTTTCTGTCGCGCTCAGTCCCCGGACGTGCCGGGACGCCGCCGCGCGATCGCCTCGTGGTTGCGGACGACCTCGCTCATGATGAAGCTCAGCACCTGCTCGGCGAACTCGGGGTCGAGCCCCGCGTCGGCCGCGACCGCCCGCAGGTGGGCCAGCTGCACCACCTCCCGCGCCGGGTCGGCTGGCGGCAGCCCCAGCTCGGCCTTCAGCTCGCCGACCCGCTGGGTGACCTTGAACCGCTCGGCCAGCACCCGGACGAGGATGTCGTTCATGTTGTCGATGCTCGCGCGCAGGCGCTGCAGCTCCGCGGGGACCTCGGACATGGCCGCAGCCTAGCGTCAGGGGCGACAATGGACGCCGTGAGCCCGGCAGATACGCACCCCACAAGGGTGTTCGCCGTGATCAATCCCATCCACCGGCACTCCGCTCGCGCCCGCGCCGAGCTGGAGGGGCGTGCGGCGGCGTCCGGGCTCGACCTCACCGTGCTGGTCACGACCCCCGCCGACCCAGGGCCGGGGCAGGCCCGGGCGGCCCTGGACGCCGGCGCGACATCCGTCGTCGCCGTGGGCGGCGACGGCACCGTCCGGGGCATCGCGGGGGTGCTCGCGGGCAGCGGCGTCCCGCTCGGGATCGTCCCGACCGGCACGGCCAATCTGTTCGCCCGCAACCTGGGTCTGCGTCCGGGCCGGCTGGCGGCGAACGCGGCGACGGCCCTGTCCGGGACGCCGCGGGCGACAGACGTCGGCTGGTCCTGTTTCCGCCGCGGCGACTCCTGGACGCCCGAGGAGCCCTTCCTGATCGTCGCCGGGCTGGGCCACGACGCCGCGACCGTGCTCGACACGTCGACCGCGCTCAAGCGGCGACTGCGCTGGCTGGCCTACCTCTTCGCGGGCGCCGGGCACCTGCTGCGGCGTCCGATCGAGCTGGACCTGGCCGCCGACCGACAGCCAGCCAGGCGCGTGCGCACCTGGTGCGTCCTGGCCGGCAACTGCGGACGCCTGCCCGGCGGCATCGTCGTCTTCCCCGACGCCGACCCGGGCGACGGCGTCCTGGAGACCCTGCTCGTGCCGCTGCGCCACCCTGCGCAGTGGGTGGCCGTCGCCGCGAAGGGCCTGTTCCGGCTGCGCTGCGAGGTCGCCGCCCTCGACTACGGACGCGCCCGCGAGCTGGTCGTCCGGCCGGCGGCCCCGCAGCCCCTCCAGCTCGACGGGGACGCCGTGGAGGCCGTCGACGAGGCCCGCTGGCGGGTGGCAGCGTCCGCCCTGCTCGTGCGGACGCCCTGAGGCCCGGCCTGCCCGACTAGCCACCCGGACGCGCGGGTAGAGTGCTGTTCGGGTGATGGATCCCACCCGGGCCAGCCGGCCCGCACCGCCGATCGGCTGATGGTTCCTGCCGTCGAAAGGCAGCGCCATGCATCAGGCGAACGGATCCACGCAACGAACTCCGGCCCACGCCGGCGACCTCCTGCCTCCAGAACCCCTGCTCCTCGAGGTGGAGGAGGTCCGCCAGCTGTGGTCCTTCGTCCACGGCGACATCATGGATCCCGGCATCCGCGACACTCTGCGCGAGTCGCTCGGCCTGTGCGCGCGGCACACCTGGGGCCACGCGGTCGTCGAGATCGAGCTGTGGCAGACCGGCGGGGGCGTCCGGGCGGGCCACCAGCCCTTCGACGTGAGCGTCCTCCACGAGGACCTCCTGGCCCATGTCGCGGCCGGGCTCTCCCGTCCCCGGACCCTGCTGCACCCGCATCCGGAGTCGATCCTGCGCCCACGGCGTCCCTGCTACATCTGCGCACAGCTCACGCCCGCCGACGTGGGCGGACCCCATGTCGGCTACGCCAGTTCCAACAGCGCCGCCCTCACCGCCGAGGCCAACGCCGCCGAGCACACGCGCCGCTGGTGCGCCGAGACCGCCGGGCAGTGGCGGACGCGCGTCTGCCCCGACTGCCGCGTCCGGCCCGGCGCCACGGCTGGGTCCATCCCGGACGCCGACGCCGTCCTCCTGTGCCGTAGCCACCTCCTCGGACGCGGCCGGCCCGACGACGCCCTGCTGGCCGCCGTCGCCCAGCGCCTCGACGAGGTGCGCACCCGGCTCGGACGCCTCAACGCCTCGATGACCGTCGACGGGGCCCCGGCGACGGCGGCCGACGACGCGTCCTGGATCGAGGCGCTCGGCTTCTTCGCCGGCTGGGCCCTCCCCCTACACCTGACCGGCGAACGGGCCGGCCAGTCCCGACCGACCGAGAGGACCGTCTCATGAACACCAGCCCGCGCCACCCGGACGCCCCCGCCCCCGCACGTGCCGAGCACGCCAGCCTGCTGCTCGTCCGCCACGGACGCACGACCCTGAACGCGGCCGGCCAGCTGCGCGGCCGCCTGGACCCGGCCCTCGACGAGGTCGGACTCACCCAGGTGCAGGACCTCGCCGAGGCCCTGCGCGCCTATGGCCCACGCCTCGTGGTCAGCAGTCCCCTGCGCCGGGCCCTGCAGACGGCCGAGGCGATCGCCGAGGCCAGCAGGGTCGGTCTCGTGATCGACGGCGACCTGGTCGACCGCGAGTACGGCCGCTGGGCCGGGCACAGCCCGGACGAACTCGAGCAGCAGTGGGGTTCCGTCGACTCGGCCCCCGGCGTCGAGACCTGGCCCTGGCTGTCGCACCGAGCCGTCCGCGCCCTGGAGGGCGACTACCCGTCCGAGCCAGTGGTCCTGGTCACGCACGAGGCCGTGCTGCAGGCGATGCTCGAACACCTCGAACCGGAGCACCCGCGTCCCCGCCAGGACCCGGCCTGCTGGAACGTCGTCGTCCGCGACGAGACGGGACACCTGCGGCTCACCGCCGCCAACCGGCGCGCCTCGGACGCCGTCACGACGACGGCCTGACGC
Organism: Propioniciclava sp.; assembly: GCA_036803965.1. Taxonomy (GTDB): domain Bacteria; phylum Actinomycetota; class Actinomycetes; order Propionibacteriales; family Propionibacteriaceae; genus Propioniciclava. The sequence goes on along the minus strand of DAIRTI010000111.1, from coordinate 521 downwards.
GGCGGCGTCCGATCAGTTGTGGACGACGACCTCGACGCGCTGGAACTCCTTGACCTCGGTGTAGCCGCAGGTCGCCAGGCTCTTGCGCAAGGCGCCGACGAGGTTCATCGTGCCGTCCGTCGTGACCGCCGGGCCGAACATGATCTCCTCCAGGCTGCCGACCTGCTCGAAGTGCGCCCGCTCGCCGCGCGGCAGGCGCGGGTGCCAGGCCTCGGGGCCCCAGTGCCAGCCGCGGCCCGGCGCCTCGGTGGCGCGGGCGAGCGGCGTCGAGACCATCGCGGCGTCCGCGCCGCAGGCGATCGCCTTCGCGATGTCGCCCGAGCGGCCCAGCGCGCCGTCGGCGATCACGTGCACGTACCGGCCGCCGGACTCGTCCAGGTAGTCGCGCCGTGCGGCCGCGACGTCGGCGATCGCGGACGCCATCGGCACCTCGACGCCGAGGACGCTGCGGGTCTTCTTCGTCGCCCCGCCGCCGAAGCCGACCAGGACGCCGGCGGCGCCGGTCCGCATCAGGTGCAGCG
>DAIRTI010000110.1:0-10318 GCA_036803965.1 Propioniciclava sp. | reverse complement strand
ACCTCGTGGCGGTGCACCAGCAGTTCGGTGCCGTGGCTGATGCCGGACGCCAGCGTCCGGACGAGCACCTCGCCCGGCCCGGGCGCGCGCAGAGGCTCCCCGCGCAGTTCACCCTCGCGCGGAGCGACCGTCCAGTAGGCCCGGGCCTCCATGTGCTGGAACTACCCGCCGGGCGCTGGTCCTCACCCGTGGACGATGCGTCCTCCCGCGTCGGGCCTACTGAACGGCCGCATCCTCCGTCCCCGTTACCCCGTTCACGCCTTCCAGAACCCGCAGAAGGTGATCCGGGACGCCGGCAGTCCGGCCCGCTTCAGGTGGCGTCGTCCGCCGGTAGCCAGGCCGGACTCCCCGACGACGAACGCGTAGGCGTCCGGGCTGGGGGTCAGCTCCTGCAGAGCGGCGAGGGCGAGGCGTCCGGGGGTCGAAGCGGCGTCCCCGCGGGGCAGCCAGCGCACCTGAACGCCGGGCGGGGCCTGCAACTCGGGGACGTCCTCGGCCGTGGGCACCTCGATGATGGCCGTGCCGACGGCGTCGGCGTCCAGCCAGGACAGAGGTCCACCAGGAGCGTCCCTTGACCTTGGGCAGGCGCAGCGGCGCGCCGGGCTGTCCGGGCAGGAAGAGGCGAAACCAGTGGTCGCGCTGCAGCCATTCGAAGCCGGCGAGGTCGAGCCCGCCGACCGTGACGCGCCGGAACGACGGGGACACCTGTTCGGTGCGCAGCACGGACGCCGTGAAGAGTCGCGGGTTCTCGGGCATGAGTCGTGGGTAACGGCCCATCTCAGGTTCATCCAATCTAGTTAGGTAAGGCTTACCTAAGTTATCGGTGAACCGGCCGTCTCGCCGGGCCTTTGCCCATTCCGGACGCCGTCGGCGCGAGTTCGAGCGACACGGGAGAGCAGACCCTCGGGTCGGATCTGTAACTTTTCGGACCCGGAACGCCCCAAACTGCCCACAAGGGCCGCGTTTTCGCGGTTCCGGATCCAAATAGTTCCAATCGGCGATTGGTACCAGGCCTCGGCAGCGGCTCAGAACCTCCAGCGCGGTTCGCCGTCCAGGTGCGGCGGTGCCACGAGCGGGACCACGGCCGGGACGCCGCGGGTCACGGTCACCTCCGTGCCCTGCACCCGGACGGGGAGCGTCTCGGCGTCCCCGGTCTCCAGGGTGAGGACGATCGAGTCGCGCTCGACGCGCACCCGCAGCCGGTTGCCGCGGATGGTGAGCGGGAAGGTGAGGTGGGTCCAGCCGTCGGGCAGTCGGGGGTCGAACGACCAGACGCCGGCGTGGTCGCGCCAGCCCCCGAAGCCGCCGACGAGCGCGCTCCAGACCCCGCCGATGGACGCCACGTGCACGCCCGCCTCGGTGTTGGAGTGCAGGTCGGCGAGGTCGACGAACAGGGCGCCGGTGAAGTGGCGCAGCGCCAGGTCGGCGTAGCCCACCTCGGCCGCCAGGATCGCCTGCACCACCGACGACAGCGTCGAGTCGCCCGTGGTCAGCGGGTCGTAGTAGTCGAAGTCGGCCCGTTTCTGGTCGGCGCTGAACGCGTCGCCCTGCAGGTAGAGCGCGAGCACCACGTCGGCCTGCTTGAGCACCTGGTGGCGGTAGATCACGAGCGGGTGGAAGTGCAGCAGCAGCGGACGCTTCTGCAGGGGCGTGTTCGGCAGGTCCCAGACCTCCTTGCCGAGGAAGGAGTCGTCCTGGGCGTCGATGCCGAGGGCCTCGTCGTAGGGCAGGTGCATGCCGTCGGCGATGCGCTCGAACTCGGCCAGCTCGGCCTCGTCCAGGTCGAGGCGAGCGACGGCGTCCGCGTACGCCTTCGGATCGCGCCCGGCGAGCGCCCGCGCCGCGCGCACCGCCGAACGCAGGTTCGCCCGGGCCATCACGTTGGTGAACAGGTTGTCGTTGACCACCGCGGTGTACTCGTCGGGGCCGGTGACGCCGTGGATGTGGAAGGCCTTGTCGCGCGGGCTCCAGAAGCCCAGGTCTGCCCACAGGCGTGCCGTCTCGACGAGGATGTCGAGGCCCTCGTGCGCCATGAACGCGTCGTCGCCGGTCGCCGCGGCGTACTGGGCGACGGCGTACGCGATGTCGGCGTCGATGTGGTACTGCGCGGTGCCTGCCGGATAGTAGGCCGAGGCCTCCTCGCCGTTGATCGTGCGCCACGGGAACAGCGCGCCCGTTTGGCTCATCTCGGCGGCGCGGCGGCGGGCGGCGTCCAGCATGAGGTAGCGGAAGTGCAGCGCGCTGCGCGAGCACTGCGGCGAGGTGTAGGTCAGGAACGGCAGGACGTAGATCTCGGTGTCCCAGAAGTAGTGTCCGTCGTAGCCGGAGCCCGTGACGCCCTTCGCCGGGATGCCCGTGCCGTCCGCCCGCGCCGAGGCCCCGATCAGTTGGAACAGGTTCCACCGGACCGCCTGCTGCACCGCGTCGCCTGCGCCGACCTCGACGTCGCTGCGTTGCCAGAAGTCGTCCAGCCAGGCTTTCTGTTCGGTGAAGAGGGACGCCGTCCCTGCGGCCCGCACGTGGTCGAGCGTCGCGACGGCGCGGGTGGCCAGCTCGCTGACCGGGGCATCCGAGGCGGTGTGGTAGGCCGCCGCCTTCGTGACGCGGGTCGTGGTGCCCGCGGTCGCCTGCACCGTGTAGGTGAGCTCGGCGCGGTCGGGGCGGACCTCGGTGGTGACCTCGTAGGGGTCGGTGGACTCGATCGTGTGATCGGCGACCACGGCGACCGTCATGCCGGAGGCCGTGACCGAGTAGCCGAGCGCGAGGCGTCCCTTGTCGGCGGACGCCAGGGCCGGCTGCAGGACGCGCTCGGCCAGCGTGGCGGCCAGCCGGGGGTCGAACTCAGCGCTCGCGGCGGCCGCGGCGGGGGTGTCCAGGTGCTCGTCCTGACGGTTGACCAGGCTGCAGCCGACGGTGACGGTCGCGGGGGCGTCCACGGTGAACTCGAGCTCGGCCAGGGTCAGGTCGCGTTCGGCGAGGGAGACGAGGCGCCGGCTGCGGACGCGTACGCGCTTGCCGGACGCCGTTTGCCAGGTCAGGTCGCGGGTCAGGACGCCGTCGCGGAACGACAGGGTGCGCTCGTAGTGCTCGAGGGTGGCCGTGCTGAGCCGGAGGGGCTCGCCGTCGACGGTCAGCGCGATCGTCTTGGCGTCGGGGACGTTGAGGATCGACTGGCCGACGCGGGCGAAGCCGTAGGCGTCCTCGGCGTGGCGGATCGGCCAGACCTCGTGGAAGCCGTTGACGAAGGTGCCGTGGGCGTGGACGTCGCGGCCCTCGTCCTGATTGCCGCGCAGGCCGAGGTGGCCGTTGCCGACGGCGAACAGCGACTCGGTCACGCCCAGATCGGACGCCTCGAAGCGCGTCTCGCGCAGGGCCCAGGGGTCGGCGGGGAAGCGGGTGCGGTCGAGCGGATCGGTGCCGGCTGGTGCCTTCATCGTTGGCCCTCCCTCAGGTCGTCGACGAGCTCGCCGAGGTCGTTGACCACGGTGTCGGCGCCGCTGGCGAGCAGGGCGTCGCGTCCGGCACCGCGGTCGACGCCGAGGACGTGGCCGAAGTGCCCGGCGCGTCCGGCTGCGACGCCGGAGTGGGCGTCCTCGACGACGACCGCGCGGGCGGCCGGGACGCCGAGGAGTTCGGCGGCGTAGAGGTAGGTATCAGGGGCCGGCTTGCCGGCGATGCCGTGCTCGGCGGCGACGACGCCGTCGACGATGACGTCGAAGCGGTCGATGATCCCGGCGGCCTCGAGGACCGGGCGGGCGTTCTTGGACGACGACACGACCGCCACTTCGACGCCGCCGCGGGCGGCGAGGGCGTCCAGGAAGGCGACGGAGCCGGGGTAGGGGGCGACGCCCTCGTCGGCGAGGACGGCCCGGAAGGCGTCGTTCTTGCGGTTGCCGAGGCCGCAGACGGTGTCGGTGTCGGGGGAGTCGGCCGGGTCGCCGTAACCGATCTCGATGCCGCGCGACTCCAGCAGCGAGCGGACGCCCTCGTAGCGAGGCTTGCCGTCGATGTGGGCGAAGTAGTCGGCGTCGGTGTAGGGGGCTGCGCCATGGGCGTCCAGGTATGGCTCGAAGAGCCGGGCCCAGGCGCGCATGTGCACCTCGGCGGTGGGGGTGAGGACTCCGTCGAGGTCGAACAGCACGGCGTCCAGCGGGTCGAATCCGGGCATCGGGTGCCTCCTGCGTCCGCGTCCGGCCGGGTGGGTCACCCGGCGGTGGCTAGCCAGCTTAGTGTGCGGACGCCGCCCGCGGCTGGGCTGACCTGCCGCGGTGAGCAGCCGCTCGGTCGCAGCCCGCGGCGTTCTGGCCGGCGGCGGCCCACGACGTCCCTGCCCACGCCGACCGGCTCGCGCCGGCGGCGTCCGCGCGGTTGTTAGATTGCCGTCGTGAATCTCTCGCCGACGGCGTCCGAAGTGCCGGTAACCAACCCTGCGGAGGGCGGGATGCCCCGCTATCGGGGAGTCCGCTGGTATGTGCCGCTGGCGATCATGCTGGCCGTGTCGGCGGTCCTGATCGCGGTGAGCTGGCTGCTGCCGAGCCTGGGCGGAGGACACCCGATCTACGCGCGCGACGGCGAGATCGGCAACTTCTTCAACGTCGACGAAGAGGGGAACCTGCCCACCTGGTGGAGCACGATTCAGCTCGGCGGGGGAGCGATCCTGTACCTGTGGGGCGCCTGGCTGTCGCGGGCCAGCAGGACGCGCGGCACGGTCGCGTGGGTGCTGGTGGCGCTCGTCCTGTTCGCGATGTCGCTGGACGAGGCCACCCAGCTGCACGAGCAGCTCGCCCAGCTGAGCGGGGTCATCGCCTCGCCGTTCGGCAACGAGTACGCGTGGCTCGCGGTCGGCATTCCGGTGGCGATCGGCGTCGTGGTCGTCGCGCTCGTCTCGGGCCTGCGCATGCCGCGGCGCAGTCTGGCCGTGCTGCTGATCGGGTTCGTGGTGTTCTTCGGTGGCGCGGTGGGCACTGAGGCCCTGGAATCGGATGACCCGGCCGCCCAGACCGAGGTGCAGCTGGCCCCCGTCTACCACCTGGAGGAGGGGCTCGAGATGGCCGGGGCGTCCCTGATCGCGGTGGCGCCGCTGGCCGGCATGCAGGTGGCGCAGGGGGGCGGCGCGGTGGCGTTGCGGCTGCGTCCTCGGAGGATGCGTCCTGGGCGGCGCGTGGCGGAGCAGGGCCGTTGAACCGGCGCGTCCGGCGCGTCGCGGCTTCGGCGTCGGTCGTCGGCGTGCTGGCGGTCGCAGGGTGCGTCCAGCTGCCGGCGGGACCGTCCGGGCCGGGCACGCGCGGGGAGCCGATCGGCGTCGGCGTCGCGGCGCCAGTCGGCTCGTGGGAGCTCGCCTTCGGCCCAACGGTCGGCGACGCGGACGCCCTCGTGGCCGCCCACGATCCCGCCAACAAGCCGCCGCCAGCCGGACGCCGGTACGTGCTGGTCCCGCTGCGGCTGACCTTCAAGGGCTCGGACGTCGGCGAACCGTGGCTCGACCTCGACGTGCGCTATCTCAGCCGCGCGGGCGTCCTGTACGGCGAGGCCGAGATCGATCAGTGCGGCTCGGTGCCGGGGTCGCTGGAGTACGTCGCCGAGATGCCGCCCGGCACGACGCGGTGGGGCAACCTCTGCGTGGCGGTGCCGGCCGACGAGGTCGACGGCGGCACCTGGGTGGCCCGCAACGGCGGGTTCTGGGGTTGGAACGGCTTCTTCGCGGCCTCGACGACGGAGCCGACCGGTGCCGGGACCCGCGCCAACCCGACCCCGGTGGGCACGCAGGCTGGGGTGGGGGACTACATGGTGTCCGCCGGGACCACTGATCCGGACGCCCTGGGCGCCATCCGCGACTGGGACGGGGAAGCCGCGCCCCCGGCGTCCGGGCGGCGCTACGTGATGGCGCCGCTGAAGGTGACGTTCAAGGGGGGAGCGTCCAGCGGCGAGCCGTGGTCCGACCTGGCTGTGACCTGGGTGGCGGCCGACGGCACGGTGTTCGGCCCGGCCGAGGCGGACTCCTGCGGCGACATCCCGGACGGGTTGGAGGGCGTCGGCGTCCAGCAGGCGGGCCGGCCGGTGACGGGCAACGTCTGCGTCAGCGTTCCTCTGGACGCCGTCGCCGGCGGGCGCTGGCACGTGACCGCCGAGGGCACCGCAATGGTGTGGCAGGGCTACTTCGCCGGGGCGTGAGGCCGTCTGGTCAACGCCGGGCGTCCGATCAGCGCTTGAACTCGATCTCGGTAGTGCTCACGGCGGGGAAGCAGACGCGGTCGGACTGGGTGATGGCTCGCCTCGCCTCGCTCCCGGCGCGGTCGGCTGCGGCGAGCGGCCTGGGGATCGCAGTTCAGCGCTGGGGTGTCTGGCCGTAGGGGAGTTCTGGAGGACGATCATCGTCGTGAGGAAGACCGCGAAGGCGGCGATCACGGCGTACAGGCCCAGCACGATGCGCTTCCCGCGGCTGACGGCGCGCTTGACCGCGGCCGGGTCGGCGCCGCTGTCGTAGCGCAGCCGGGGTACGCCGCGTAGTCGTTCCGCGAGGGTGGCCAGCAGGCGGCGGCGCCGGCGGAACAGTCCGGGGTGAAATGCGATGGACATCTGCCGATCGTCGACGGCGCTGAGCGTGCCGGCCGCGTCCTCGACGACGGCCACGATGTGGTCGGTGGCGAGGGTCAGGGTGGTCGATGCGGCGCCGTGTCCCACCTGGGCGGTGAGCGTCGACGGGCCGAAGGTCAGGGCCGTGGTACTGCCCGACGGGACGCCCTTGTTGCCCTTGGGCAGCCATGTGCCGAAACGGCGTCCCTTCTCTGCGGTGACGACGGGGAACAGGTCGGGGAAGTCGTCCAGCGGGGAGGGCGCGGTCTCTCGGTCGGCGGTCGGAGGTGTCGGCGCAGTGGGCAGGTTGAGGTGCAGAGACCGGCTGGCCATCCGCAGCGCCTGGCCGACCGCGGGGCGGGTGGCGCCGGGGTCGGGTCCGAGGCCGAGGACCCTGCGGTCGCGTTCGAGGTCGCCGGGCAGTTCGGACGCCGCCGCGACGGCCTGGTCGACCCAGACGTCGGGGACGAGGTCGGGCGCCTTCGCGAACTCGGTGAGGAGACGCTCGCGGTCGGATCCGTCGAGGGCGGACCCGGTGGTCAGCAGCAGGCACAGCCCGTCGCCGGTGCCGTTCAGCTGTCCGCCGATCTTCGCGTCGACGCCCGCGACTGCGGCCGCCGACTCCATGCGTGCGCGCAGCAGGTTCGCCGCCGCGAGCCCGGACGCCGACCGCGGCACCAGCATGGACGCGAGGAGTTGGGGATCGCCTGCGAGGCGTCCGTGGGCGTTGCCGGGAGCGGGCTCTCCGGGAGAGGCGTCGGCGGGGAACGCGTCCGGACCCGTCCGGCGGGGGAGAGGCGCGTGGCTGACGGGGAAGGCCAGCCCGGCCAGGGTCTCTTCGGTGGTGAAGAAGACCGCCGGGACGTCGCCGGCAGCCGGGTGCAGGCGGGTGAGCAACACGCGGGCTTGGCTGTGGACGTCCGGGGCGGCGAGGCGCAGCCAGGCGAGGTTGGCGGCGCTGGGTCCGGTGCGGGCGAGGAGGTCGGCGGGCCATACGGGGGCGTCGGCTCGCATTGGCACGACGTCGTCGGTGACCACCTCTGGGTCGAACAGGTCCGGGAACCGGCGCCAGGCGGCGGACGCCGTCCCTCGGCTGCCCCGGGCCATGATCGTCGTCGTGTCGAGCCCCACCTCGGCGATGACCTCGGGGACGCCTGTGGTGCCCGGCCCGGTCTCGACCGGACGAGCCAGCTCGTTGCGCAGCGCGGCGACGGCAGTATTGAGCGCGCCGGTGGCTGCGACCGGCTCGTCCAGCAGGCCCATCCCGAAGGTGACCCCGATGGCCACGGGACTTTGGGGTGCGAACGGATCGTCGGGGCGTTCAGGGCCATCGACGATCTGCCAGTTCTGCCCGACCCAGTGCGTCACGTCGTACTCACTTGCTGGGGCAGACGCTTGCCTGTCTGAGGCCAGTCACCCACTCGAATCGGAACTGATGGTAAGGGTCGATTGGGCAAGACTCGTAGCCCCGCCGAGATCGGATCGGGTAGGTGACGCATGGCCCTCCCTCTAGGCACTGCACCGTGTCAAAGGTCTCGTGCGGCGCTTGCAGGTTCCCCCAGTCCTTGGGAGGCGGCACCCTTGCAGGGTGATCTGCCAAAGCCTAGGCTCAGACTAGCTCGACGTGGAGGAAGTCGCAAGAGTTCCTACGCGACTACACATTAAACACCAAGCGAACCATCCCATTGCAGAGCTTGTTGTTCATGCTGCAGTCGCGTCATGCGCGAGTTGTCGCGGGGCGGTCCAAGCGGCCGCCCCGCCCCCGTCCAAAGGGCCATAGTGCGGTCGGTCCTACGGACGGACCACCGAAGCCCCTCCGACCTGGGCGGGTCGATCTGAGGCGGTGGATTGCCCTGGGCCGCCTCGCTCATCTCCGAGCGTCTCCAGACGTCATCCCGTCGCAACAGGGGGCCACTCGCGGTCGGTTGTGGGCCTACCCGCCGGCGTGGCGCGCTTCACACCCCATTTCGGGAGGTGTCGGGGTCGAGAGCCCGTCGGATGGAATCCCCGACACCAGAGCTTCAATGAGGACCTCCCATTTCGGGAGGTGTCGGGTCCCGCCGAGGTGGTCGCCGAACTGCTCGGGCACGCGCTTCAATGAGGACCTCCCATTTCGGGAGGTGTCGGACGGCACCACGTCCGGTAACGCCAATAGGCGTCCGCCCGCTTCAATGAGGACCTCCCATTTCGGGAGGTGTCGGCGTCCAGCCCGCCCAGGACATCGCGGCATGGGCGAAGGAGCTTCAATGAGGACCTCCCATTTCGGGAGGTGTCGGGCCGAGCGCGGGTATCCGGGGCCAGATCGGCGGCTTCGCGCTTCAATGAGGACCTCCCATTTCGGGAGGTGTCGGAGGCGGCGCGATGCCGCGATTGGGAGACACGCCATGCCGCTTCAATGAGGACCTCCCATTTCGGGAGGTGTCGGACGAACGCGTAGCCCTCGTAGGCCTCCACGCGCGGGGCTTCAATGAGGACCTCCCATTTCGGGAGGTGTCGGCGCAAGCCGCCTACGACAAGGCCATGGAGGCCGAGCTCGAGCTTCAATGAGGACCTCCCATTTCGGGAGGTGTCGGATGGCGAGACCGCCCCGCGCCGGAAGCTGTCGGTGTCGCTTCAATGAGGACCTCCCATTTCGGGAGGTGTCGGGCGCCTCGTCGAAGACCTCGACGTCGACCTCTTCGCTTCAATGAGGACCTCCCATTTCGGGAGGTGTCGGGTGTCTCGACGCGCTGGCGGGATGCCTCGGCCTGCGCCGAGCTTCAATGAGGACCTCCCATTTCGGGAGGTGTCGGCCCCCTGCCTGGATGGCGCCATCCTCACCTACCGGCAGCGGCTTCAATGAGGACCTCCCATTTCGGGAGGTGTCGGCGGGGACGCCGCAGAAGCGGACGAGGTCGAGGGCCGCGCTTCAATGAGGACCTCCCATTTCGGGAGGTGTCGGGGCCGCGTCTTGCGCGTCGGTCGAGGCGTGGGCGGCTTCGCTTCAATGAGGACCTCCCATTTCGGGAGGTGTCGGTGGGCAACACTAGGGCACACTAAGGCACAACGCAAGTAGGCTTCAATGAGGACCTCCCATTTCGGGAGGTGTCGGCGGTGCGGGACAAGCTGCGCGACATGGGCATTACGTTCCACTTCAATGAGGACCTCCCATTTCGGGAGGTGTCGGCCGCCATGCAGGCGTTCCGACAGCGGGCACTGAAGCGACTTCAATGAGGACCTCCCATTTCGGGAGGTGTCGGATCGCTCGCTACCCGCACCCGTCCCTATGGCGGATGTTACTTCAATGAGGACCTCCCATTTCGGGAGGTGTCGGACGCCTTCTTGGGCGGCTGCGGGTGGGAGCGCTGCCAGTCACTTCAATGAGGACCTCCCATTTCGGGAGGTGTCGGTCGACTGGAAGGCGAAGGCTGAGGCCGCCGAGGCTGCACTTCAATGAGGACCTCCCATTTCGGGAGGTGTCGGCGCGACGTGGCCGACCCGCAGCACTGGATGGAGCGACTTCAATGAGGACCTCCCATTTCGGGAGGTGTCGGCACGACACGAGTCGAAGGCGGCGAAGGCCGACTGGTTCCTACTTCAATGAGGACCTCCCATTTCGGGAGGTGTCGGAGCCGGGAGGTGGAAGCGACACGAGCCGTCGTCCCTGACTTCAATGAGGACCTCCCATTTCGGGAGGTGTCGGGGAGGCCAGTTCAGCCCTGATCCACCGGGGTTTGTTGGGGTGGGTGCGTGGCGTGGAACGGGG
>DAIRTI010000109.1:0-10466 GCA_036803965.1 Propioniciclava sp. | reverse complement strand
TCGGCTGTGCGACCGGTGGCCTGACGATCGGCATCCTCGGCTGGATCTTCGGCACCGTCAAGACCGGCGCCTTCGCCTTCACCTCGCTGCTCACCATCCCGGTCTTCAACCCGACCTGGATCTACGTCATCTCGATCGCCGCCGCCTTTGTCGTGTCGATGCTCCTGGTCATCGCCTCCGACTACCGCACCCCCGAGCAGAAGGCGGAGTTCGAGGAACTGCGCGCCCAGGCCGAGGCCGATCTGGCCCTTGAGGCCGAGCGCAAGCACGCCCACGCCGCCGCCCCCGCTCTGGTCGCGGCCGGCGCCACTGTGGGCGCCGCAGGATCCGGTGGCACTGCGACCGGTGTCGCGGTGCTGGACGCCCCGGCGTCCGGGCTCGCGACGGGCACCCAGGTGATCGTGGCGCCGGTGGCGGGCCAGGTCGTCTCGCTCGACAACGTGAACGACAAGGTGTTCTCCTCCCGCGTGCTGGGCGAGGGCGTCGGCATCGTCCCGGAGGACGGCCGCATCACCTCGCCGGTCGAGGGCGTCCTGCTGACGGTCCCCAAGACCGGCCACGCGTTCGGCATCAAGACCGACGACGGCGTCGAGGTGCTCGTGCACATCGGCATCGACACGGTGCGCCTGAAGGGCGAGAATTTCACCGTGGTGGTCGAGAAGGGGCAGCGCGTCGCCGTCGGCGACCTGCTGGCCGACGTGAACCTGGACGGCATCAAGGCGGCCGGCTACGACACGACGACCCTGGTCACCGTCACGAACACCAAGGCCATGACGTCGGTCGTCCCGCGCGCGGGCCGGCAGGTGTCCGCCGGCGATCCCGTCATCGACGTCACCCGCTGAAGCCCACCGTGAAACCGCGACGCGAACCGGACCGGCCATGAAGGTCCTGCGCGTCTTCAACAACAACGTCGTCCTTGCATCGGACGACAACGGTGGCGAGGTCATCCTCACCGGCCGCGGCCTGGGCTACCAGGCCCGGCCGGGCTCCGACGTGGACGGCACGAGGGTCGTGCGCACCTTCGTGCCGTCCGACGGACGCGACCCCGACCACCTCGCGCAACTGCTCGCTGGCATCCCACCCGAGCACGTCCAGTTGGTCAGCGCCGCGATCACGGACGCCGGACTGGACGCCAAGACCTCCGTCAGCCCCGTGCTGGTCATCGCGCTGGCCGACCACGTGAGCTTCGCGCTGCGGCGCCTGGAGCGGGGGCTCGTCATCGAGTACCCGCTGCTCGGCGAGGTGCGTCACCTCTACCCCGACGAGTACGCCGGTGCCGTCGCCCTGCTGGCGGCCGTCAACGCGCGGGTCGAGGCGCCGCTGCCCGAGGGCGAGGCCGTCGCCCTCGCGCTGCACCTCGTCAACGCCGGGTTCGCCACCGGTGACCTGTCATTCACCTACACGATGACCGGCGTCATCCAGCAGCTGGTGGCGGTCATCGAGCAGAGCTTCGACCGCCCGCGCGACCTGGGCTCGGTCAGCGTCGGACGCTTCATCACCCACCTGCGCTACCTCTTCGTGCGCATCCACCAGCACTCCCAACTCCACCGGGAGCACTCGGCGATCGGCGCCGCCATCCGCGAGGCTTACCCGCAGGCGTTCGAGTGCGCGCAGCGGCTGGCGGCCATCCTCGAGCTGCGGCTCGGGGTACCGCTGACCGACGACGAGGTCTCGTACCTCACGCTGCACGTCGCGCGGGTGGCGTCCGAGGAGCCCTGACCGCGCCGGCCCCGATCAGGCCAGGATGTGCCGCGCCGGCGCGTTTGCCAGCGCCAGCTGACCCATCGTGATCCGGCGCAGCGCGCTCAGCCGGCGCTCGTCGAGGCGGTCGCAGACCCAGTCCCAGTGCAGGGAGCACCAGTCCCCGGGACGCAGCATCGCAGGCTCGGACGCCCTGGCGTCCGGCAGCTCGGACGCCAACGGCGCCGGGCAGCGGACCGCCTCGATGCGCGTCTCGCCGAGGCCCAGCGCGGAGCCGTCCCAGACCAGCGGACGCGACCGCACCAGAGCCGTCCCGCCGCCCGATGCCGACCCCTCCAGTTCGACGACCTGACCCCAGCGGATCCGGCACCGGTCCAGCACCTGCAGGGGGGCGTCCGAGGGACCGGTGCGCAGCAGCCCGACCCACGGGTAGACGAAGAAGACGTGGAACCCGTGGTGGGGACGCGATCCCGCGCCACAGGCGGCGTCCATGCCCGCCCAGTCGGCGACGCCCAGCCGCGGCCGGAACCGGCCCTCGACCGACTCGCGGAACAGGCCGGGACCCACGGCGTCCAGCAGGCGGTTGCCGATCCAATACGCCTCGACGACCTCGGACGCCAGCGGATCGGCCAGCCCGTTGGCCTGGGCGATCAGCTCCAGGTAGGGCCAGGCGCCCTCGAACCCCTGGGCCAGTCGGCGCAGCTCGGGGGAGTCGCTCCCGGCGCTGGCGCGTTCGAGCAGCTCGTCGGCGGCGTCCGGCCCGCAGTAACCGAGCGCGTTGGGCGGGTAGGCGTAGCGCGCGAACAGGACGGGTCCGCTGGTCATTCGGGCGCGAGCCGTCCCGCTCCCCGCCAGGCCATCGCCGCGAACACGCCGACCCCCGCCAGCACGCACAGCAGGGCGGGAACCGGGCCCGGCAGGACGCCCCGGACCCCGGCGTCGATCAGCGCGGTGATGACGGCGCCGAGCACGAGCACGGCCGTCACGTCCACGGCCTGGGCGCGCGCGAGCGCGGCGAACCAGGTGGCCACGTACGCCGCCAGCAGGACGCCGGTCAGCAGCACCCAGCCCCACTGGGCCGCAGTCAGCGTGGCCAGCATGCCGAGCCGGCCCGTCACACCCAGCCAGCCCAGCAGGACGACGCTGCCGACGCCCATGCGGACGACGCCGAGCGTCCACGACGACACCGACGCCAGCAGCCACCGGGCCAGCACGGCCTCGGCCGACCACAGCAGCGTCGCGATGAGAATCAGGAGCCCGCCCGAGTCGAGCGCGAACGCCGCCCCGCCGCCGAGCCACCACTGGCCGGCCAGCAGCAGCGCGATCGCGATCCAGTGCACGGGACGCAGCCGCTCCTTCAGCGTGACCACCGCCAGGATCGCCACCCACAACACGAGCGTCTTCTGCAGGAAGGCCGCCTGCGGCGCCTTGGTCTGCGCCAGCCCGACGAAGAACAGCACGAACGGGACGCTGCCGCCCACCACGCCGACCGCGAGCAGCCCCAACCAGCCCGACCGCGTGCGGGGCGCGGTCACCCGGACGCCTGCCCCACGTCCTAGGCCCACGATCGCGAGCAAGATCAGCGCCGCGACCGCGTTCTTGGCCGTCGTGTAGACGGTCGCTTCGCCCACGGCCTTCACCCCGCAGGAGTTGAGATAGACCGAAAAGCCGCTGATGACCGCGGTGGCCAGGGCGATCAGAATGCCTTGCCGGCGCCTGGTGTTCATGGTGTCTCCTCGGTGTCGGCGGCGCGGATGCGCCGCGCTTCGGCGGCCTCGTCGGCGCCGATCCGTTCCAGCACATAGCCGCTGTGGACGACCAGCCAGTCGCCCGGCGCGACCTCCCCGTCGAGGGTCAGCAGCGAGACGACGTGCTCGGCGTCCCCGATCCGGACGCGCGCAGTCCCGTCGCCGGGGACCGCGACGCATTCGGCCAGCTGCCCGAGGCACATCAGCGGTCCACCTCCCCGCTGCTCTCGACTAGCAGCCTGACCGCACCCACGGCGTCCGGGATGGCAGCGACGACGGCGGGGCTGACAGGGTCGCCGGGGGCGAACGAGACACCCTCGACGCCGACGACGCTGAGGCGTCCGGGCAGGGTCCCGAGCGCGCGCGACAGCCCGATCGCGGACGCCAGCCCGAAGTTGTGCGTGCCGGCGCTTCCGCTGGGCGGCAGTTCGGTTTCGGACGCCGCCTCGATCCTCACGACGGTGCCCGGGACGCCGCCGGTGCGGACGGCGTCCACGACGACCACGCGCTGCCGGTCGCGCCAGAGCAGCGGCAGGTCGGTCGGATCCTCGTGGAGGAGCACCTCGACGTGGCTCAGACCGAGGCGCGCGACGGCGTCCGCGATCATCGGCCCGGCGGCGTCGTCGCCGGCGTCCGGGCTGCCGACCGCGACGACCAGCACGTCGCTCATGACCTGGTCACCCGCAGGTCGAGGAAGTGGGTGGCGCACGAGATGCACGGGTCGTAGTTGCGGATCGCGTGCTCGCAGCGGTGGGTGAGGGCGTGGTCGTCCAGGTCGGCCCAGGCGCGGGCGGCTGACCACAGGTCAGCCTCGATGCTCGGCTGGTTCTGCGAGGTGGGCGGCACGATCTGGGCGTCGGTGATGACGCCGTCGGCGTCCAGGACGTAGCGGTGGAAGATCGTGCCCCGCGGCGCCTCGCTGGCCCCGCAGCCCTCGCCCGCCCGGGCCCGGACGGCCACGTTGGGTACGGCGCCGCCGGTCCAGCCGTCGATGATCCGCAGCGCCTCCTCGCAGGCGTACGCCATCTCGACCGCCCGGACGATGATCGACCGGAACGGGTTGCGGCAGGTCTCGCCGAGCCCGGCCGCGCGGGCGGCGTCCTGGCAGGCCGGCGACAGCTGGCTGAAGTTGAGCGTGTAGCGGGCCAGGGGGCCGACGGCGTAGATCTCGCCGTCGAGGCGCGCGTGCAGCGCGTTGGAGTGGGCGACGTGCTCCTCGGTGATGTGCGCCGGGAAGTCCGCGACCGGGAACGCCAGGCCCGACGTGGTCACCACCGACCCGGACTCGATCGCGTAGCGGTCCGGCTCGCGGAGCGCCAGGTAGGTGTAGGGCTGCTCGAAGTCGGGGAAGTCGAACGTGGCCACGAGCGCGACGGTCGCGAGGGCGTCCTCGAACGCCTGCTCGAGCACCGGTCGCAGGGCGCGCAGGGCCGACACGTCGGGCATGCGGTAGAAGCCGCCGACCCGCACGTTGACAGGGTGGATCGCGCGACCGCCCACGACCGTCATCAGCTGGTTGCCGGCCTTCTTCAGTCGCAGCCCACGCTCGACGACCTCGCGGTGATCGGCCGCCATCTCGATCGCGCTGTCGTAGCCGAGGAAGTCGGGGGCGTGCAGGAGGTGGATGTGCAGGGCGTGGCTCTCGATCCACTCGCCGCAGTAGAGCAGTCGGCGCATCGTGTGGATCGCATCGGTCACCCGCACCCCGCAGATGCTCTCGATCGCCCAGCAGGCGGCGCTCTGGTAGGCCACCGGGCAGATGCCGCAGATGCGGGCGGTGATGTCGGGCGGCTCGGTGAAGCGGCGTCCGCGCAGGAACGCCTCGTAGAAGCGCGGTGGCTCGAAGATGTTGAGCTTCACGTCGGCGACCTCGCCGTCGCGGAACTCCAGCCGCATGCCGCCCTCGCCCTCGACCCGGGCCAGCGCGCCGACCTGGAGCACCTGGCTCCCGTCGCTCAGGCGGTGGGTCATGGCGCCTCCTTTCCCGAGGACGCCTCGACCAGCCGGGCGCTCTCGGTCCGGAACGCCGGGGCGTGCGCGTTGAACGTGCGGTAGAGGCGGACGATGTCGGCCTGCGGCAGCCCGGTCGCGAGCAGCCGGTCGGTCATGCCGGGCATGTTGGCGCTGTCCTGTGGGCCGAAGCAGCCGTAGCAGCCGCGGGCCACGCTCGGGCACAGCGCCCCGCAGCCGGCCTGCGTCACCGGCCCGAGGCAGGGCTTCCCGGACGCCACGGCGACGCAGGTGACGCGGTGGGACTTGCACTCCACGCAGACGCTGTGGGTGGGGATGCGGGGGGCGCGGCCGGCGAGCACGGCGGCCAGCAGTTCGATCAGTTGCCCCTTGTCGATGGGGCAGCCGCGCAGTTCGGCGTCCACGAAGACGTGCGAGCGGATCGGCGTCGAGGTGGCCAGCGTCGACAGGTACTGGGGGTGCGCGTAGACGATCGAGGCGTACTCGGCGACGTCGGCGACGTTGCGGAGCGCCTGGATGCCGCCGGCGGTGGCGCAGGCGCCGATCGTCATCAGCAGGGTGGACTCCTCGCGGATCTGCTGGATGCGCTCGGCGTCCTCGGCGGTCGTGATCGACCCCTCGACGAGCGACAGGTCGTAGGGTCCCTCGACGACGCCCCTCGTCGCCTCGGGGAAGTAGGCGATCGTGACGGCGTCCGCGATCGAGAGGAGTTCGTCCTCGCAGTTCAGGATCGTCAGCTGGCAGCCGTCGCAGGAGGCGAACTTCCAGACGGCCAGCTTGGGCTTCGGCGCGGGCATGGCACTCAGAGCTCCCACTTCGACAGCAGCGGCCCGATGCGGTCGTGGTCGAACACGGGGCCGTCCACGCAGACGAACAGCTCGCGCAGTTGGCAGTGCCCGCACAGCCCGATGCCGCACTTCATGTTGCGCTCCATCGACAGGCGCAGGCGCGTCCCGGAGACGCCCCGGTCGCGCAGAGCGGTGGCGACGGCGCGCATCATCACCTCGGGCCCGCAGATGTGGGCGAAGGCGTGCACGGGGTCGAAGCCCGCGCGCGGCACGAGGTCGGTGACGAACCCGACGCGTCCGGCCCAGCCGGGCGGGCCGTTGTCCACGGTGGTCTCGATCCGGACGGCCCCATCGCGCGCCCATGCCCGCAGGTCGTCTTCGAAGAGGATGTCCTCGGGCGTCCGGCTGCCGTAGAGCACGAGGACGCGTCCGTAGCGGGCGCGCTGCGCAATGACCTCCAGGATCGCCGGACGCAGCGGCGCCAGCCCGATGCCGCCGGCGACGAACACGACGTCGCCGCCCTTGCCGTCGGCGACCTCCCAGCCGTGCCCGAAGGGCCCGCGGACGCCGAGGATCGTGCCCGGCTGGGCCGCGACCAGGGACGCCGTGACGGCTCCGACGTTGCGGATCGTGTGCTCGAGCACCTCCGGACGGGCGGGGTCGCCGCTGATCGAGATCGGCACCTCGCCGACGCCGAAGGAGTGCAGCATCGTGAACTGGCCGGGCCGGAACGGCAGGGGCAGCCCGTCGGTCGGCTCCAGGACGAGGGTGTGGGTGTCGCGGGTGTCCTGACGCGTGTGGACGACGCGGAACAGCCGGGGGACCATCGGGTCGGCGCCGGGGGCGTCCGGCTGGGCGGTGGTGAGGGTCATGGACGCCCACCCCCGTAGAGGTCGAGCAGCCGGTGGTGCGCGGACGCCAGCCGGTGCGCCATGACCTGCGTGATCTTGCGGACCAGCGTGTACCCGACGGCCGGGTCGTCGGCGCACTTGGCGCGCAGGCAGCCCGCGTCGAAGCGGATCGCGTCGGTCGGGGCGACGGCGACGGCGTCCGAGGTCCAGCGGTGCGGGGGCACCAGCCACGACCAGCCGACCACCTCGTCGTACTCGACGGTGTCGACCACGACCGGGCCGCCGGCGGGGTTGTGCACTTGGACGCTGACGCGTCCCGAACGCAGGATGAAGAACGCGTCGGCCGGCTCGCCCTCGCGGAACAGCGCCTCGCCGGGGTGGAAGTGGACGAGCGTCGCGCAGCCGGCCAGCAGGGCGACGGTGGCCGAGTCGACGTCCTCGAAGAAGGGGTGCTCGCGGAGCAGGTCGTCGATGGTCTTCATGTCAGTCCTCCCGGGGAGCCGGACGCGCCGCCGCCCGCGTGGTCTTCAGCGCGAGGTCGCCGGCGCGCAGAGTGGCGATCTCGGCGGTGAGGTCGATGCCGGCCGGACACCAGGTGATGCAGCGGCCGCAGCCCACGCAGCCGACCGTGCCGAACTGCACCTGCCAGGTCGCCAGCTTGTGGGTCAGCCACTGCCGGTAGCGCGCCTGCGTCGACGTCCGGACGCTGCCGCCGTGGATGTAGGAGTAGTCCTTGGTGAAGCAGGACGCCCACACGCGCCTCCGCTCGGCGTTGCTGCCGGTGAGGTCGGCCGTGTCGGTGATCGTCGTGCAGAAGCAGGTGGGGCACACCAGCGTGCAGTTCGAGCAGGCCAGGCAGCGCTCGGCGACGGCGTCCCAGTGGGGCGACTCCACCGAGCTGTAGAGGATGCCGAGGAGGTCGTCGGTGCGCAGCTCGCGCCCCATCCGGGTCACGGCGCGGCGCTCGACCCGGTGGGCGGCGGCGATGTCGTCCGGGGAGGCGGGAGTGGCGCCGACGGCGTCCAGGAGTTCGCTGCCGCGGTCGGTGCCCGGGGTCGCGACGAAGCGGTGGACGCCGTCGAGCACCTCGGTGAGCGCGATGTCGGCGCCCTCGCCGGGGGAGGGGCCGGTGCCGAGGGAGGCGCAGAAGCAGGTGGCCGCCGGGTTGGAGCAGGTCACAGCGACGAGGAAGGCGTCGCGGCGCCGCTGGCCGTAGGCGACGTCGACGTAGGCGCGTCCGGACAGGATGCGATCGTGTTGTTGGATCGCCGCCAGGTCGCAGGAGCGCAGTCCGACGTAGGCGATCGGACGCCCCGCGTGCTCGGCGCGCCGTATCGCCGGGGTCGCGGAGCCGTCCTCGTCGGTGTCGGTGCGGCTGGACCAGAGCAGTTCGTCGGCGGGGAAGAACACCTGCCGGGCCGACTGAACCGGGGCGGCGTAGCCGAACAGGGCGTCGTCCGCGCGGGCGTGCGTGCCGTAGTGAGCCGGGGTCTGGACGTCACCGCGTCCGGCCGGCAGATCGGCGATCGAGGCGATGGGGCCGTACGTCACCGCCTCGTCGCGGAGCGTGGGCCCGACCACGTCGAAGCCGCGCTCGCGCAGAACGCGGATCACGGCGTCCAGGCCGTCGAGATCGAAAACTCTGACTTCTGTCATGTCCCGCCACCTCAACGACCACGCTAATCCGATCTGAGTGACGCTGTGCGGTTCTTGGGAAGGTCTCAGTTGCATGCGCTCTGGCCGAGCGACTGTTGGGCGGCCCGGGCCATCCGGTCGCCTGCCCTCGGGTGGGCTGACCACCTCGCAGACCAGCTGGGCGCCCACCTCCTCGCTTTCGGCGGAGGCGCCTTCAGTCGGTCAGGTCACGGATGAGGGCCTGGACTCGGGCCTTGATTTGGTCGCGAATGGGTCGGATGGCTTCGATGTCTTGGCCGGCTGGGTCGTCGAGTTCCCAGTCTTCGTAGCGTTTGCCGGGGTAGTAGGGGCAGGTGTCGCCACAGCCCATGGTGATGACCACGTCGGAGGCCTGGACCGCGTCCGCGGTGAGGATCTTGGGTCTTTCCCCGGAGAGGTCGATGCCGTCTTCCAGCATGGCGTCGCGGACGGCGGGGTTGATGGACTCGGCGGGAGCGGACCCGGCGGAGCGCACCTCGATCGACCCGTGGGAGAGGACATGCGTGTAGGCGGCGGCCATCTGGGAGCGGCCAGCATTGTGGATGCACACGAAGAGAACAGAAGGCTTGGTCATGCCGACTCCTGAGCTGGGTAGCGGGTGCGGAGGGCGAGGCTGACGTAGACGAGCCCCACGAGGGCAGGGACTTCGATGAGTGGCCCGACGACGCCGGCGAGCGCTTGTCCGGAGCTGGCTCCGAACGTGGCGATGGCGACGGCGATGGCGAGTTCGAAGTTGTTGCCCGCGGCGGTGAAGGCCAAGGTGGTGGTGCGTTCGTAGGACAGGCCCAGGGACTTGCCGAGCGTGAATCCACCCGCCCACATGACGGCGAAGTAGACCAGCAGTGGGAGAGCGATGCGGGCGACGTCGAAGGGGCGGCTGGTGATCTGGTGGCCTTGCAGGGCGAACAGGATGACGATGGTGAACAACAGCCCGTACAGGGCCCAAGGACCGATCTTCGGCAGGAACCGTTGTTCGTAGGCGGCTCGGCCCCAGCGGTGCTCGCCATAGCGGCGCGAGAGGTATCCGGCGGCCAGGGGGAGGCCGAGGAAGATCAGGACCGATTTGGCGATCTGCCACGGGTCGACGTCGAGGGCGGCGCCGGGAAGGCCGAGCCAGCCGGGGAGGATCCCGAGGTAGAACCAGCCGAGGGCGGCGAACGCGACCACTTGGAAGATCGAGTTGAGGGCGACGAGGACGGCGGCTGCTTCGCGGTCGCCGCAGGCGAGGTCGTTCCAGATGATGACCATGGCGATGCAGCGGGCGAGGCCGACGATGATCAATCCGGTGCGGTAGGCAGGCAGATCGGGCAGGAACAGCCAGGCCAGGGTGAACATCAACGCTGGCCCTACGGCCCAGTTCAGGATCAGGGAGGCGCCCAGCATTCTGCGGTCCCCAGTGACGGTGTCGAGGTGGTCGTAGCGCACCTTGGCCAGCACGGGATACATCATCACCAGGAGCCCGATCGCGATCGGGAGCGAGATCCCGTCGACCTCCACCGCCGACAGGGCAGGACCAAGCCCGGGGACCAGCCGTCCCAGCAGCAGGCCCACCGCCATGGCCAGGCCGATCCACACGGGCAGATACCGGTCGAGGGTCGACAGCCGCGCGGACGGGGCAACACGTGTCGTAGAGGTCATTCAGCCGGTCTCACGGCTCGGATGAACGCGCTGGCGAACGCTCCGTCGAGGGTGTCGATCGCGTCGTTCAGTGTCATACCAGGGGGTAGTTGCGA
>DAIRTI010000108.1:0-10621 GCA_036803965.1 Propioniciclava sp. | reverse complement strand
GGGTGGTCCGTCGCGGGCGGGTTCGATGAGGTTGTGGTGGTGCGGGCAGACCAAGGCGAGGTTGCCCAGGGCGGTGGCGCCGCCGGCCAACCAGGGGATCAGGTGATGCGCGTGGCAGACGCTGGCAGGGGCGTTGCAGCCGGGGAACGTGCATCCACGGTCCCGCAGCACCAAAGCGGTGCGGATGGCGGGGGTGACCAGCCGTTGCGCTCGGCCCACATCCAGGCCCTCGGACGCGCCGTTCAGGACAACGGGTAGAACCTCGCAGTCACAGGCCAGAACGCGTAGTTCTCCGGCGGTGATGGGGGTGTCGGATTCGAGGAGTCTGGCGTCGAGGCAGTCGTTGCGGAGTTTGTCGTAATCGAGGGTGACGACCACCCTGGGCCGGTCTCCTCCCACACTCGGCGCGGAGCAGCCTCGTTGGTGGGCGGCGACGAGTGCGCACAGGGCGTCGGCGCGTCGCATCGCGGGGGTGATGGTTTCGGCCAGCGGATCGAGACGGTCCAGAGCCACCCGATCGATGGCGGGACCAGTCTCCTGCCGGTGGGGGTCGTGACGGTCGAGGGCCGTACGGCGTTCTTGTTGGGCGTAGGCATCCACGAGTTTGATGAACGGTTCGGCGTCCACCGTCGGCAGTGACCCGCGGATGAGGACCGATCCGTAGCCGTCGGCCTTGAAGGTGAGGTGCCGGCTGGCTTTGGCGGCCTTCAACTCGCGCTCGAGGCGCTTGGCTTCGCGTTCGTCGGCTCCGACCGGGTCCAGCAGTTCCACCAGCCTCCGGGTGAGGCGGGCGAGGCCGGTGGAGTCGAACTCGTCGGCGTAGTCGACCATCAGATCCTCAGCCTCAACGAGCTGGTCGGTGGAGAAGTCGGCGGGCAGCTTGGCCAGCACCCCGCCGATCGCGCTGGCCTGCTCGAACAACACCTGACCGCTCAGGGCTGCGTCGGACAGGTGGGTGAAGCGGGTCAGGTTGTGTCCCTGGCGGATGAGCCGGTGAGCCTCCCCGCGGGTCAGCCGCTCGTTCGCGGCCAGCCAGGAAGCGAGCGGCACCCCGGACTCGTGTTCGGCCGCTTCTGCTTTGTCTGCTTCGCCCGCCACGGTGGCGGCGAGCGTTTGAGCCGTGCCGGCGAACCTGACGGCGGCCGCCACCAACGCGAGCCGGTCGGCGTCAGTCAGCAGGCCACGGTCGGGATCGAGGCGTTCCCACAACGCGACCGTCTCGGCCAGCACCTGGCTGGCCGGCAGCAAGGTCCGCGTCGTCTCCATGTTCTACACGCTATGGACCGGGTCCGACAGTTTCATCCCACTAAGGGCTTAAGTGAACAACTTAATACTCTTTTTGTTCGAATCGGCAAGGATGATCAGGGAAGCGACCGGGACAGGCCGCAATCTGATGGTGGCCCGGCCGTCGTTGAAGGGAGACGGTGTCCAGGGGGAGGGACCGGCGTTGGGACAGCGGGTCTCGACGGCGTCCTGCGGTGAGGGGTGGTCGCGGGGATCGCAACGGGGGAACCGAGCGGAGGGGACAGGGGCCGTGTCGGGGGGCGGACGGGCATTGCGGAGCCGTAGGACGCCTGCGGCGTCCGGCGGAGCAGGGCGGGACGCGGCCCCTGGCACCGCAGCGGACCCGACTCCAAATCCAAGGCCGGCGTCCCACGCGACCACGACAACACGGAGAAGTACCAGGCAGGGGTCCGAACAGACACCTGCCTTCAGAAGGAGGCCGGGATGATCGCACCCAGGTTGTTCACGATCGACAGGCAGGCTCCGGGACGTCTCTGGACCATGGCCGCGCCTCGCGGCGGCGACTGGTTAGCGGAAGAGGTCGCGGCCCTCGGATCTCTTGGTGTGGACACCCTTGTCAGCATGCTGACGGACGCCGAGAACTGGGAGTTGGACCTCCTCGAGGAGGCCCGGGTCGCTCAGGAGCGCGGCCTGGGGTTCCTGTCGTTGCCGACACGCGATCGTGGGCTGCCGGACCCGTCCACGACGAAGCGGACGGGCGAAGATCTGGCACGAGAGTTGGCGAGGGGCCGCGGCGTCGCAATTCATTGCCGGGCCGGGATCGGCAGGTCGTCGGTGCTGGCGGCATACGTCATGGGGCTTGAGGGCCTCCCGGTCGCGGAAGCCTGGCCGCGCATCTCGCGCGCCCGCGGGCTGCCCGTGCCGGACACCGATGAGCAGGCACGATTCGTCGAGCGGCTCCTGCGCAGCGTGGGATCCCACCGTCACGCAGATCAGGCATCGACGAGCCAACGGAACGACCCAGCCAGCACTACGAGCTGAGCTTGAGTCCCTTGGCGACCATTTCGATGGCCTGGCGGCGCTCTTCGGTCGGGCTGGCGCCGAACACCATCACCAGCGACCCCGGCGCCTTCATCGTGACGAACAGGGTGGTGAGCGAGGAGTCGTCCTTGCTCTTCAGCGTCAGCTCGGTGCCGCGCAGGCCGGCCATCGACACGGCCCGCTGCGACTCGACGGAGTTCTCGTCGCCCGCGTTCTGGGCGGTCGTGTACCACGTGACGAAGGAGGTGAGGTCCTTCTGGTCGGTCGTGACCAACTGCACCGTGATCGTGTGCTGTCCCGGGTTCCGCAGGAAGGCCACCAGCCGCGCGGCCCCGGTGGTGGGCGCGGCGGACACGAGATCGGTCGCATCCAGGTAGCCGTCAGGGATCGGCACCGTCACCCCCAGCTTCGTCACCGTCCGCATGGACGCCGACGCAGACGGCGACAGGCTCGGGCTCAGCAGCGCCTGGGGCGAGGCCGATCCGGACGCCGTGGGCGCGTCCGGCCAGCCGGTCGGGGGCACGGTGGACGGCGGCTTCACGGCCGCGCAGCCCGTCAGCGCGGCACCCACTAGGGCGGCGCACACGGCGGACGCGACCGTCGCGGCGAGGGAGCGGGGGCGTCCGAGCAAGGTCACCCGGACACCGTAGCGGGCCGGACGCCGCCCGCACCCGACCCGACACACAGACACAGGCGACCGGACGCCGACGGCTAGAATCAGCGCAACTGCTGCCCTCGCGAGATTGAGCCCTGTTGACCCAGTCGAATGTGATTGAGATCGTCGTCGCGGTCGTGTGCGTGCTGCTGGCCTCGTTGATGACCGCGGGGGAGGCGGCGCTGCAGGCGTTCTCGATCCCGCGGGCCGAGGCGCTGGTGAAGGAGAACCCGACCGCCCGCACCCGCCGGCTCCTGCAGATCATGCAGGACAAGGCTCCCTACCTGAACACGTCGATGTTCCTGCGGGTGCTGCTTGAGGTGCTCGCGACGGTCCTGGTGACGCTGGTCGTCGTCGATCACGCCGACACCACCACCGCCCGTCTGCTCTGGGCGGTCGTGATCATGGTGGTCGTCTCGTTCATCCTGCTGGGCGTCGCGCCGCGCACGCTCGGACGCCAGCACGCCGCCCGCATCGCCCTGGCCACAGCAGGCCCGCTCTCGGCCCTCACCACGGTCCTGGGCCCGATCTCGCAGATCATGATCATCCTCGGCAACCTGATCACCCCCGGCCGCGGCTACGTGGACGGGCCGTTCACGTCCGAGGCCGAACTGCGCGAGCTGATCGACCGCGCCGGCCAGACCGACCTCATCGAGGACGACGAGCGCAAGATGATCCACTCGGTCTTCGACCTCGGCGACACGATCGTCAAGGAGGTCATGGTCCCGCGCACCGAGATGATCTACATCGAGGTCGGCAAGACGCTGCGACAAGGCATGTCGCTGGCGCTGCGGTCGGGCTTCTCGCGCATTCCGGTCATCGGCGAGGACCTGGACGACGTCCGCGGCATCTTCTACCTCAAGGACGCCATCCGCCGCACGTACGACAACCCGAAGGCAGAGGCGTCCGAGACCGTCGACCTTCTGATGCGTCCGCCGACGTTCACCCCCGACAGCAAGCCGATCGACGAACTCCTGCGCGAGATGCAACTCGACCACCGCCACGTGGTGGTCGTGGTCGACGAGTTCGGCGGCACCGCGGGCCTGGCCACCATCGAGGACATCCTCGAAGAGATCGTCGGCGAGATCGTCGACGAGCACGACGCCGACGAGGTCCCGCCGATCACCCAGCTCTCCCACGGCGAGTACCGAGTGAGTTCGCGCCTGTCGCTGGACGACCTCGCCGAGCTGTTCGACACCGCCATCGACGAGGACGACGTCGACACCGTTCTCGGCCTGATGGCCAAGCACCTCAACAAGATGCCGCTGCCCGGCACGGCCGTCGAGTCCCACGGCCTCGAACTGGTCGCCGAACGGGCGTCCGGACGCCGCCACAACATCCAGACGGTCCTGGTCTCGCGCGCCCCCTCGCTGCAGCGGGAGCGCGAACGCACCGAGACCACCCAACCGGCGGACGCGGCGTCCCCCACCTCGCCGAACGACACCACCAGGGAGCACGCATGACGACCCCCCACCGCTCCGGCTTCGCCTGTTTCGTCGGACGCCCCAACGCCGGCAAGTCGACGCTGACGAACGCGATCGTGGGGGAGAAGATCGCGATCACCTCCTCCAAGCCGCAGACGACCCGGCATGCGATCCGCGGCATTCTCACGCGCCCGGACGCCCAGCTCGTCCTGGTCGACACGCCCGGCCTGCACCGCCCCCGGACCCTGCTCGGGCAACGTCTCAACGATCTGGTCTTCGAGACCTGGGCCGACGTCGACGTCATCGGGGTGTGCTTCCCCTCGAGCGAGCGCATCGGGCCCGGGGACGAGTTCCTCGTGCGCGAGATCGCGGAGCTGCCCCGGCGTCCCAAGCTCGTCGCGCTGGCGACGAAGTCCGACCTCGTCTCGCCCAAGCGGCTCGCCGAGCACCTGATGAAGATCCAGTCGCTGGAGGAGAAGCTGGGCGTGCGCTGGGAGGCGATGATCCCGGTCTCGGCCGTGACCGACGACCAGGTGGACGTCGTCGTCGACCAGCTCGTGAAGCTGCTGCCCGAGGGGCCACCGCTCTACCCCGCGGACGCCGTGACCGACGAGTCCGACGAGACGCGCATCGCCGAGCTGATCCGCGAGGCGGCGCTGGAGGGCGTCCGCGACGAGCTGCCGCACTCGATCGCCGTGATCGTGGACGAGATCATGCCTCGCGCGGGGCGTCCGGACGACAAGCCGCTGCTCGACGTGTTCGCGACGATCGTCGTCGAGCGCGACTCGCAGAAGGGCATCATCATCGGTCACCAGGGTGAGCGGCTGCGCGAGGTGGGCCGCGACGCCCGCCTGCAGATCAACGAGCTCCTCGGCGTCCCGACGCACCTCGCGCTCAAGGTCAAGGTCATGAAGGACTGGCAGCGCGACGCCAAGCAACTGAACCGCCTGGGGTTCTAGGTGTCGGAGCAGGATCCGGGCTGGTTCGAGCCGGGCGGACGCCTCGACGTCCGCCGCGCCGTCGTCGCCCTGCGCTCGCAGTGGCGCCGGGGCGTCCGGCGGGCGCGTACATCGCTGGTCCCGGTGCTGACCGCCGCGGTCGGCGCGGCCATCTCGTGGCAGCTGGCCGTCGTCCTGTTCAACCAGCCGGCGCCGATGTTCGCGCCGATGGCGTGCTGGATCTGCCTGGGCTTCACCAGGAACCGCGCGCCGCGGGCCGTGGCCGAGCTGGGCCTCGGCGCGACGGTGGGCGTGGCGATCGGCGAACTGTTCGCCCGCGCGTTCGGCGCGGGTGCCTGGCAGATCGGGACCGTCCTCGTCGTGTGCGCCCTGTTGGGCCGCCTGCTCGACCGCGGCACGACCTTCACGATGCAGTCGGTGGGCAACGGCGTCATCATCGTCGGCATGGCCGCCTACCCGGTGGCGGGCGGCAGTATGGGCCGCTGGGCGGACGCCCTCGTCGGCGGCGCGGTCGCATTCCTTCTCACTGTCGCGTTGCCGCGCACCGTGGCCGAGCGCCCGCGCCGGTACGCACGCTCGGCCCTGGAAGAACTCGCCGTCGCCCTGGAGATGCTGGCCCCCGCGCTTCGCACCCACGACATCGAGGCGATGCGGGACGCCCGCCAGCAGATGGTCGCGGTCCGCGAGGCGATCGCCGACTGGGACAAGGCCCTTCAGGCGGCCCTCGACGTCGCTGGGCTCAACCCCAGACTGCGTTCGGAGCAGCCCGACCTCGACGAGCTCAAACGGCTGCTGCATCTGTTCCGGCGTGCCCAGACGAGCCTGACGATGATCGTCCGCCAGTCGATCGGCTTCAGCGAGCAGGCCGGCGACATCCCAGGCGCGGCCGAGCGGGTCGATCTGGCCGCCGCCGCGACCCGCAGCCTCGCCGCCGCGGTGGGTGGGTGGCACCGTCCCGCTCGGGCGCGCCTGCTGCTGCAGGAACTGGCGTCCCACTCCTCCCCGGCCGACATCGAGACCGACGACTGGCGTCCCGCGGCACTGATGGCCCTGATGAGGGCGTTCACCGTCGACCTGCTGCAGATGACCGGCCTCTCCCGGGCGGACGCCAACGCCCAGCTCGCCGCCACGCACGGGGCTCCCTACGCCAGCGACCAACCGCCCCCGCCGGAGGACGAGACCTCGGCGCTGTGGGGTGGCGACTGAGGCCTGTCGGGACGGAGCCGAGGGCTGCGTCGGCCGAATGGACCTGCTGGACGCGCTGTGTATAGTTCTCGCCATGGCTCGGCCGACCCTCCTTCTTGGTCGCCGCAGCGAGGCCCGGGGCGTCCGCCGCTAACGCGGACAGCCGGTCAGGCTTCCTCGCTGCGGAGTCTCGCGACGCCTGGCGTCCCCCCAGCGACCACAAGGAAGAGACCATGACCGACACCATGCCCACCGCCGCAACCGCACCCGCGGCGTCCCAGACCAATCAGTTCGGCACCCGCCCGCAGGGACGCATCGCCCTGCAGAAGCCGAGCCCGATGCCGTTCCAGCGCTACGTCCCGTTCCGCCCGCTGGACCTGCCCGACCGCACCTGGCCGGGCAACCGCATCACCCACGCGCCCCGCTGGCTGTCGACCGACCTGCGCGACGGCAACCAGGCGCTGATCGACCCGATGACGCCGGCCCGCAAGCTGAAGCTGTTCGAACAGATCGTCAAGATGGGCTTCAAGGAGATCGAGATCGGGTTCCCGTCGGCGTCCCAGACCGACTTCGACTTCGTACGCAAGCTGATCGACGAGGGACGCATCCCCGACGACGTCCAGATCACCGTGCTGACCCAGGCCCGCGAGGACCTGATCTCCCGCACCGCCGAGGCCCTGGTCGGCGCCCAGCGGGCGAACATCCACCTGTACAACGCGACCGCCGAGCTGTTCCGGCGGGTCGTGTTCGGCATCGACGAGGCCCAGTGCATCGCGATGGCCCGCCGCGGCACCGAGCTGGTCATGAAGTACGCCGAGCAGTACCTGGGCGACACGAGGTTCGGCTACCAGTACAGCCCCGAGATCTTCACCCAGACCCCGACCGACTTCGCCATCGAGGTCTGCAACGCGGTGATGGACACCTGGCAGCCGTCGGCCGACCGCGAGATCATCCTGAACCTGCCGGCCACGGTCGAGATGAGCACGCCGAACACGCACGCCGACCAGATCGAGTACTTCGCCCGGCACATCCGCAACCGCGACAACGTCTGCATCTCACTGCACCCGCACAACGACCGCGGCACCGCGGTCGCGGCCGTCGAGCTGGGCCTGATGGCCGGCGCCGACCGCGTCGAGGGCTGCCTGTTCGGCCACGGCGAGCGCACCGGCAACGCCGACCTGGTCACGCTCGCCATGAACCTGTTCAGCCAGGGCATCGACCCCCAGCTGGACTTCTCCGACATCGACGAGGTGCGCCGCGTCGTCGAGTACTGCACCGGCCTGCCCGTGCACCCGCGGCACCCGTACGCCGGCGACCTGGTCTACACGGCGTTCTCCGGCTCCCACCAGGACGCGATCAAGAAGGGCCTGGAGTCGCTGGAGAAGAAGGCGAAGGCGTCCGGGGTCTCGCTGCACGAGGTGCCCTGGGAGGCGCCCTACCTGCCGATCGACCCGCACGACGTCGGGCGCACCTACGAGGCGGTCATCCGCGTCAACAGCCAGTCCGGCAAGGGCGGCATGGCGTACATCATGAAGACCGACCACAACATGGACCTGCCCCGTCGCCTGCAGATCGAGTTCAGCCGGGTCGTCCAGCGGCACACCGACACCCGCGGCGGCGAGGTGAGCTCCGACGACATGTGGGCGATCTTCAACGACGAGTACCTGAAGCACGACACGCCGCTGAAGCTGGTGCGCTACACCTCGACCTCGGTCGACGAGGGCTACACGGTCGAGGCGGTCGTGGTCATCGACGGCAAGGAGCGGACGATCACCGGCGAGGGCAACGGCCCGCTGTCGGCGTTCGTGGACGCCCTGGGTGCGGCCGGGTTCGAGATCCGGGTGCTGGACTACACCGAGCACGCGCTGAGCAAGGGCGGGGACGCCACCGCGGCGGCCTACGTCGAGTGCGAGGTGGGCGCGACCGACGACGCGGTCGTCATGTGGGGCGTCGGCATGTCGCAGTCGATCGTGACGGCGTCCATGCGGGCGGTGGTCAGCGCGATCAACCGGCACGCCCGGCGCGACTGACCCCGCGTCCTACGTCTCTTCGGTGGGCGCCCCGCTGGTCGGGGCGCTCGTCGTCGTTGTGGACGTGGTCGTCGTCGTCGAGGTCGGCTTGGTCGTGGTCGTCGTGGTGGTCTTCGAGGTGGTCGTCGTCTTGGATGTCGTGGTCGTCTTCGAGGTCGTCGACGTGGTGGTCTTGGTCGTCGTCTTGCTCGTCGAGGTCTCGGTCGGCGAGGGCGACGGCGTGGTCGGCGTCGGCGTGGGGGTCGGCGACGCGATCG
This sequence comes from Propioniciclava sp., assembly GCA_036803965.1. Classification (GTDB taxonomy): domain Bacteria; phylum Actinomycetota; class Actinomycetes; order Propionibacteriales; family Propionibacteriaceae; genus Propioniciclava. The sequence continues at coordinate 1,825 of DAIRTI010000108.1, read as the reverse complement.
TGGGGGTGGACGCCGTGGGCGTCGGCGACGCGTACGTGGCGGTGCCCACGGGCATCGCGGCCGGCCGCAGCACCCCTGAGACGGCGTCCATGATCCTGCCGCCCACGGTGAAAGCCAGCAGAAGCGCCACGCCGACCACGAGCAGCCCGACCCCGGCGATGGTGAGCCCGCGCCTGGGCTTCGCCGCCGGGGCGGCCGGCAGCGGAGTCAGCGCCGGCGGGACCGAGGGCAGGCCGACCGCGTTCAGAGGGGCCGTGAGGGCTTCGGGCAGCGCCACAGTGGCGGCCGTCGGGGTGCCCAGAACCGCGGTCGCCGCGGGGACGGCCGCCAACGCGGCTGCCGAGGCCACGGCCCCGGGCGTGGCGCCCGAGCCCGCGCCCGCTCCGGCCGGCACCTTGAAGCCGGGGTCGATGATCACGGCGGCCGCCTCGCGGGGCGCCACCGAGACGGGACGCCCCAGCACCTCCGACAGCGCGTCCGCGACCGCCGGGATCCGGGTGCCCACGCCCTCGGCCAGCACCCGTTGCGGCAGGGTGGTTACGCCCTTCGCGGCGAGCGCCGCGGCCAGGCCGGCGAAGGCGGCACGGACGCGGGCGCCGAGCACCTCGTCGATGTCCGACCGGGAGACCCGCGTCGTGGGCAGGCCCGGCACGGCCACGTCGAGGCGCAGGGCGGCCGGCAGCCGCTCGGCGGCGGGGGCGCAGATCGCCGCGAGGGTCCGCGACTCGGCGGCGGTGAGCGGACGCCCGACCGACTCGCCGAGGCGTTCCGAGACGCACTGATACGTGGCTTCGACCACGTCCTCCGCACCGAACGGGACCTGCTCGACGGCGTCCGGACGCCAGCCCTCACCGTCGGCAGTCAGGACGCGCGCGGTCGTCGCCGTCGCGCCCGTGGTGAGCAGCAGGACGCGCTCGCCGGTGGAGCCGCGCGGGGGAGTGACCGCGGCGTCCTCCTCGATCCAGCGCGGTTCGGGCAGGCTGGCCGCCGTCAGCGATGCCGCCAGCCACTGCCGCCGGGCTGCGCCCCAGGACGCCGGCACGACGACGCGCAACTCCTGCGGCACTCGGGGTAGCTCGGCCGCGATGATGCGTGCGACAAGGTCGGACGCCGGAAGCGACTCGGCGCCCAGCGGCACCGGCACCGGGTCGCCCACGCGGCTCAGCAGGCCGGTCCAGCCGGCCTCCGGGTGCTCGGGCAGGGCGTCCGCGGCGTCGGAGCCGAACACGAGGCGTCCCCCGACGGTCGCCGCCGCGGCGGGGACCGACCACGTGCGCACGGTGCCGTCGGCGCCCGCCGCAGCCAGCCGCAGATCGGAGGAGCGAAGATCCACGCCGACGATGGCGGATTCGTTCACTGCGGTACCTTCCTGAGGGGGGCGGGTCGCCGCGCGCAGCAGCCGGGCCCATCGTAACGGCCGGTCTCGGCGTTCCGGCGGCACGGCCCGTCCAAATATGATGAGCCTCACCCGTCCCAGGAGGCCCGGTGATCCTGCAGTCGCCCGATTCGTACCCGCAGCGTGCGCGCGCTGCGCTGGGCCGGGCCCGGCTCGTGCACTGGGACGACGCCCCGCTCAGTGAGCGCCTGCAGGGCCTGTTGGCCCGGCTGTCGGCCCCGCTGGGGGTCGCGGTCGAGGGCGGCACGGACGCCCAACGCGCGGCTCTGGCGTCCGAACTCGAACGCGCCGGCGGCGCGAGCGTCCGGGTCGTCGAGATCGGTGCGGACGCCGTGGCGACGATCCTGCCGGCGTCCGGTCGGGTCGTCCCGGGCAGGCCGCCTGCCGCCTGCCTGGGCATCGTCGGGGCCGATGAGGACGCCGAGGCCG
>DAIRTI010000107.1:0-10804 GCA_036803965.1 Propioniciclava sp. | reverse complement strand
TCGGACGTGCACCGGACGTGCGGTGGGTGGCGGCGCTCCGACTTCTTCGACGGTGTGGCCGACACACGGGTCCTTGGTGACCGATGCGGTCTGGATACGGTCCAGCCGGAACCATCGCATGGCCTCCCGAAGGTGGCACCACCCCACCAGGTACCAATGGCCCCCGGTCGATGCGAACAGCACAGGCTCGACGTCGCGGACGGAACGATCGGCATCGGCGGAGACATACTCCATGCGGAGCACCTTCTGGTCTGTCATCGCCTGCTCAAGGGCTGACATGACCGACCTGGCAGTGGTTTCGGTCTGGTTGACCCACACTCGGGCCGCCAACTGGTGGGCTCGCTCCCTGGTCCGCGGGTCGAGCACGTCCAGGATCTTGCCCACCCCGGCCGCAGCGAGATCGGAGTATGGGGCGTCGCTCGCCGCCGAGACCGCCGCCAACAACGAGACCGCCTGCGCCGGGGTCAGGCTCACCGGCGGCAGAGTGGCAAGGGTGGCCAGGCCATAGCCCCCACCTGGGCCCGGACGGGACCAGACCGGAAGCCCGCTGGCCTCCAGAGCGGCCAGGTCGCGCTTGACCGTGCGCACCGACACCCCGAACTCGGCCGACAACCGCTCGGCCGAGCATCCACGACCGCCCTGGCGTCGCAGCATCTCGCTCGTCGCATGCAGCCGTTCGACTCGCTTCACGCCCCCATCGTGTCAAAACAGTGCCAGAAAAAGTGACATCTCGTTGTCCATGCGGGTTGCCAGGATGGCGTCATGACAAACCGGCATCCTGAACCGACCCTCCTGCTGATCCCCGGCTACTGGCTGGGGGCCTGGGCCTGGGACGAGGTCGCGGAGCACTTCACCACGGCCGGCCGACGATCGATCGCGTTGACCCTGCCGGGGCTCGATGCTCAGGACCCGCAACGCGCCAGCCGCACGCTGGACGACCAGGCAGCAGCCATCGAGCACGCGCTGCGACGAGAATCGGAAGCGGGCAGACGATGCCTCGTCGTCGCGCACAGCGGTGCCAACGCCCCGGTGAGCCTCGTGCTCGACCGTCATCCTGAACTGGTCGACCAGGTGGTGTGGGTCGACAGCGGCCCGGCGACGGCCGCCCCGGTCACCGCCGGTGATGCGACAGTAGACCGGGCCGAGGTGCCGCTGCCGCCGTTCGAGACACTGGCCGAGCAGGCCAGCCTCGAAGGGCTCGACCCGGCGATGCTCGACCGTTTCCGCAGCCGGGCCGTACCCGAGCCCGGCCTCGTCGCGAACCAACCGGTCTTCCTCGATAACGATCAACGATTTGCCGTGCCCACCACCCTAATCTGCTGCTCCATCCCCAGCGAGCAACTCCTGCAGCTCGTCAAGGCGGGGCATCCGATGTTCGCCGAGGTCGCGCAGCTTCAGCAGGTCACCCTGTTCGATCTGCCCACGGGTCACTGGCCCATGTGGAGCCGCCCCAACGACCTCGCGGAACTGCTGATCACGATCGCAACGCCATCCCCAGCCTGAGGAGTTGTCTCGAACAGGCCCGGTGGTCGGCCGCCTGCCCGCCGGCCTCATCGCCCAACTCGATGACGCCCTGCGGCTTCACCTCCAACTCTGAGGCTCAGGACTCCAGCGCCTCCAGCAGCGACTCGAGGACGAACCCGAGCCAGTCGTAGAGGTCCATGAGCTGGGTGCGCGGGTCACGGGCGGGCAACCGCTCCAACAAGTCCAACGAAGCCTCGTCCACGATCCCCAACCGCACCGACAGGCTCAGCCGCAGGGCGTTCACGGTCTTGAGCCAGGCGTCCACGTGCTCGGGACCCACCCGCAACGGCTCCTCGCCCTCGCGCGTCGCGGCCAGATCCTCCAGAACCAAAGAAGCCTGCGCCACCCGCGCCCGTCGCGACTCCTCCTCGGTGTAGCGCCGGAATTCGTCGGCCCGCGAGGCGTCGGTGTACGCCGCGGGGAACAGTCGATCGATCAGCGGATCCGTGTGGTCGAGTTCGACGCGTCCGAGCTGATCGGCCACCAGCCGCTCGAAGGCGTCCAGCGACCGCGACTCGACGGCCTCGATCGGTCCCCCGAGCAGCTCCCGTAGCTGCTCGGCCAGCGACGACAGCAGCGCGACCTCGAACTCCTCCAGGTGGGCCTCGAAACAGCCACGGACCCGCCGAAACGACCTCATCCGGCCTGCTCCAGGCTCGCCCACAGGCCGTACCCGTGCATCGCGTTGACGTCGCGCTCCATGCGCTCGCGCGATCCGGACGCCACGACCGACCGCCCCTGGTGGTGCACCTCAAGCATCAGCTTCTGCGCCTTCTCGCGCGGATACCCGAAGTAGGTCGAGAAGACATGCGTGACGTAGCTCATGAGGTTGACCGGGTCGTCCCACACGATGCAGGACCACTCGTTCACGTCGTTGGGCGCCTCGGTGGGGCGTTCGGCAGTGGCCGTGCCGCCCGCGGGTTCGCCCGGTGAGAGCGGGTTCGTCACGGGGCACATTCTGACACGGCGCCCAATAGTGTGAGTCCATGAAGAGCTCGACCGCACTCCTCACCGACCGTTACGAGCTGACGATGCTCGAGGCGGCCATGGGCTCCGGCACCGCCTTCCGCCGCGCGGTCTTCGAGCTGTTCCCGCGCCGCCTGCCCGACGGACGCCGCTACGGCGTCCTCGCCGGCGTCGGCCGCATGCTGGACGCCGTCGAGGCGTTCCGCTTCGGCGACGCCGAGCTCGGCTTCCTGACGGCGAACAAAGTCGTCAGCGACGAGGTGGCCCACTGGCTGTCGTCCTACCGCTTCTGCGGCGACATGTGGGGCTTCGCCGAGGGCGAGGTGTACTTCCCGAACGAGCCGCTGCTGATCGTCGAGGCGACGTTCGCCGAGGCTTGCCTGCTCGAGACCCTGCTGCTCAGCGTCTACAACTACGACTCGGCGGTCGCGGCGGCGGCGTCCCGGATGACGCTGATGGCCGGCGACCGGCCCTGCATCGAGATGGGCTCGCGCCGCGCCACCGAATGGGCGGCCGTCGCCGCCGCCCGCGCCGCCTACGTGGCGGGCTTCTCCGCGTCCTCCAACCTCGAGGCCGGCCGCACCTACGGCGTCCCGACGGCCGGCACCGCGGCGCACAGCTTCACCCTGCTGCACGACTCCGAACGCGACGCGTTCGAGGCCCAGCTGAAGGCCCAGGGCAAGGGCACCACGCTGCTGATCGACACCTACGACGTCGAGGACGCCGTCCGGACCGCCGTCGAACTGGCAGGCCCCGAGCTGGGCGCGGTCCGGATCGACTCCGGCGACCTCGCCGAGCAGGCCGTCGAGGTGCGCCGACTGCTCGACTCCCTCGGCGCCACGAAGACCCGCATCATCGTCACCTCAGACCTCGACGAGTTCCAGATCGCCGCCCTGCGCAGCGCTCCCGTCGACGGCTACGGCGTCGGCACCGCGCTGGTCACCGGGTCCGGCGCACCGACGTGCTCGATGGTCTACAAGATCGTCGCCCGCGCCACCTCGGACGCCCCCGGCGCGCCCCTGCTGCCGGTCGCCAAACTCTCCCCCAACAAGGGCAGCGTCGGCGGACGAAAGTTCGCCCTGAGAAGGCGTAATACCCGCGGCATCGCGGAGGCCGACATCATCGGCATCGGCGCGATGCCAGAGGACGACGGCGACGACCGGCCGCTGCTGGTGCCGCTGATCGCCGGCGGCAGGATCGTCGGCCGCGAGTCCCTCTCGGACGCCCGCGAGCGGCACCGCGCCTCCATCGCCGAGCTGCCGATCGCGGCCCACAAGATGAGCCGCGGTGAGCCGGCGATCCCGACCATCCTGTCTCCGGAGGCGACCCCATGAGAGCCATCGTCATCGTCGACGTCCAGAACGACTTCTGCGAGGGAGGCAACCTGGCCGTCGCCGGCGGGGCCGCCACGGCGTCCCGGATCTCGTCCTACCTCGCCGGACACCCCTACGACTACGTCGTCGCCACCCGCGACGCCCACGTCGACCCGGGCGACCACTTCTCGGACTCCCCCGACTTCGTCGCCACCTGGCCACCGCACTGCGTCGAGGGCACCCTCGGCGCGATGCTGCACGAGAACCTGACCTACCGAACCTTCGCCGGCGTCTTCGCGAAGGGCACGAAGTCGGCGGCCTACTCCGGCTTCGAGGGACGCGACGAGTCCGGGACGCCGTTGGTCGAGTTCCTGCACCGGCGCGGCGTGACCAGCCTCGACGTGTGCGGCATCGCCACCGACCACTGCGTCCGGGCGACGGCCCTGGACGCCGCACGGCTCGGCTTCGACACGACCGTCCTGCTCGACCTGACCGCCGCCGTCGACCCCGACAACGTGCGCAGGGTCACCGACGAGCTGACGACGGCCGGAGTGGCCGTCCGGCACACGGGTACCTGAAGCGTGCGGTTCAGCCGAGAGGCCACTGGCCATCGAGCAGACGAGCTACTCCTACTTTGCTGATTGCCAGTTCAACGGACAGAGTGTCTGAGGTTCCTCCCCGGGCCAAGAATTGCCTGCAAAGATGAGATAGCAAAGCCAGCATGAGGCTCCATTCCCGCATTTGGAGCCGAGTTGGAACGTCTTGAGCCTCCCGAAGAACGGATCGCGCAACTGCGAACCACTCAGACTGATCACGCACAAATGAGCCGCGCACGGGCGTGTCGGATACAAGAGGGCCCCCCAGTTCCTCTCGAGCGACGCGAATGGCGCCGATCAACGCTTGAACAGGACTGTCTGCGAACCCGCTAATACCGGGCAACTCCTGGCAGGTCGCACCATACGAAGAAGCCGCCTCGTCCCAAAACACGATGTAGGTGTAGTGGGTTGCAAGCTCCGCCTTCTCGCGATCATTCATGGAATCGACGACCTTCCGCCTGGGTTGTTACGCCAAGCTCTAGGCAACCTCACAGGAAAGCGTCGTCGTTCCAGAGACGAAGGGGCCGAAATCCACACTGTGTACTCTGGGACGCACTACCTGGTCGAACCTGTGACTGTAACCATAGGTACAGTACTTCCGATGCCATGCAGTGAGGGCCTGGCTGTAAGGGGCGTAAGTTGCAACAGCCGTACTCACATCAAGCATAAGCCAGCCCATCGGCCCTCCGTTCTGCCGCAGAGTGCTTCTCAATGTGTGCTCATAGAGGGCGTTCGGAGGCTGGGAGTAGCAACTGTCCGATGAGTACCATTCAACATAGTTGTTGACCTTCTGGATCTGCCCAAAGTATCCTGAACAGACACCTGCCGAGAACTTCGCACTCACGCCTGCCTTGTTTGACTCCAACGACTCAAAAATGGCCCATGCATCCGCGTCCCAGACGGCGGTATATCCGGCCTTACTTGAGTGTGTATGACCGGATCATCTAGGCGAAGCTTTCTCAAAGACTCTCGATCCGACTGGGACAGATCTGCAGGACGCAGCACTTCACCTGATTCAGTGATCGGGGAGGGCGTCGCTTGGACGGGAGGAGCACAAAGGCACGAAGCAAGGACAAGAACGCTGAGCGATACCGCAAGCGTCTTGATATGTGCCGAATGAGGGTGGGCCATGGCGGCATGGTAGTGCGATCATTCCGCGCTGGTCAACTCCCCGACGAAACGTGGGAGTCTTTCCTCCTCTCGTCCCAAATCCGATGCGCTCTCCATTCGCGCCCTCGGGACAGAACCCCAGAAATCGCCTCAACCTGTGCAAGTCAGGTCAGAGAAACGGTTGGTGCGTCTGTGTCCGACACGTCGGGCCGGGGTGTGTTGAATTGAACAGACCAGGGTGTTGTGACCACACGATGACCGATGTGACCAACCCAAGGAAGGCGGCCCCGGACTTGGTCGCTGTGCGGTTAACCGAACAGGCCCAGGCTGCGCTGAGGGGTTCATCGACGCGACACGGACGCCGGCCCTCCATCAGCCAAACCACAAATCGACGATCCAGCAGCGCTTCCTCTGGGGCGTTTGGGCGCTTTGGCTGCGACCGTCAGCGGTCGGAGTAGCCCACCGGGTCCTTGCGCAGCAGGACGGACCGGTAGTCGATGATCTGCTTGGCGTGCTCCTGGAGTTCGAGGTCCTCGGGCAACTGCGGGTTCCACGACCGGACGTGCACCTTGTTGCCCTCGGCGTCCAGGGCGACGTAGACCATCGTGCAGTGCGTGGTGGTCTCGAGCACGCGGGTCCGCGGGTCGCCGCCGCGCACGTGTACCGAGATGTGCATCGAGCTGTGTCCGGTGTGGATCAGCCGCGCCTCGACCTCGACGAGGTCGCCTATGTGCAGGGGACGGTAGAACCGGACGCCGCCGGCGTAGACCGCGATCGCTGGGCCCTGGTGCCAGCGTTCGGCGACGATGCGCGCGGCCTCGTCGATCCAGTGCATGACGTAGCCGCCGTGCACCTTGCCGCCCCAGTTGACGTCGCTGGGCGCCGCGAGGAACCGCAAGGTCTCCCGACAGGACGCCGTGTTCTCGGAGTAGGTGTGCTTGGCGAGTTCGGCGTCGATCTTGCGCCGCAGCTCGCTGATGCGCAGGGCGCGCTCGTTCTCGGCGCGCTCCCAGTCGTCCTCGGGCTGCCACGGCGGCACCTCGGTCGGACGCCCGTTCTCGTCCATCGCGACGAACTGCAGCAGGCACTGGGTGTTGATCCGCAGGCGCTCGTCGCGGACGTCCCCGGAACTGACCGTGCAGACGACCTGCAGCGAGGTACGCCCGACGTAGACGATCCGGGCGTCCACCTCGACGACGTCGCCGACGTTGACGGGCCTGGTGAAGTGGACGTTGCCCACGTAGCTGGTCACGCAGTAGGTGCCCGCCCAGCCGACGGCGCAGGCGTAGCCGGCCTTGTCGATCCACTCGAGGGCCTTCCCGCCGTCGACGCGCCCGCGGACGTTGGCGTCCGTCGGCGCCGCCAGGAAGCGCAGGGTGATCCGGCGCTGGGTGCCGGGCATCAGCGGAGCCCGACCAGAGGAGTGGCGAAGCCGTTCATCACGGACGCCAGCCGTTGCGCGCGCTGGGAGGCGAACACGTCCTCGAGTGTCAGCGGACGCCCATCCGGCCCCGAGAGCGGGATGCGCCAGTTCGGGTACTCGTCGACGGTGCCGGGCTGGTTCTGCGTGCGACGGTCGCCGACGGCGTCCACGAGCGCCGCCGTGACGACCCGCGCGGGCGAGGCCAGCACGTAGCGGTGCAGCGCGAGGACCATCGCCTCGACGTCGTCCTCGCCCTCGCCCGGGTGGAAGAGTCCGCGCTCGGCCAGGATCGCGCGCCACCGGTTCAGCTGCGCGTCGAAGGACGCGATCTCGACGTCGACGTCCTCGGTGAGCAGGCCGAGGTAGTGCTGGAGGGCGATGTGGTCCTTGGCGAGGTAGCCCGCCGTAGGCGGCATGTCGTGCGTCGTCACGGACGCCATGCAGTACTCGCGGTACGCCTCGGGCGCGAGCGGCGTCCCGTCGTGGTTGGCCTCGAACCAGGCGACCGAGGTGCCGAGGATGCCGCGGTCGCGCAGGTAGTCGCGCACCCAGGGCTCGACGGTGCCGAGGTCCTCACCGACCACCAGCGCGCCGGCCCGCATCGCCTCCAGGATGACGATGCCGACCATCGCCTCGTGCGGGTAGCGGACGTACGTGCCGCGCGTAGGAGCGTGGCCGTCGGGGATCCACCACAGCCGGAACAGCCCCATGATGTGGTCGATCCGGACGCCGCCGGAGTGCCGCAGGATGCCCGCGACCATCGTCCGGAAGGGGGCGAACGACAGGTCCTCGAGGCGGTCCGGACGCCAGGGCGCCTCCCCCCACGCCTGGCCCAGCTGGTTGTAGTGGTCGGGCGGGGCACCCACCTCGACCCCTTGGGCGAACGCGTCGCCGAGCACCCAGGCCTCGGCCGACTCCTTGGACACGCCGACCGCCAGGTCGTTGACGATGCCGACCCGCATGCCGGCGTCCTTGGCGGCCTGCTGGGCGTTCGAGAGCTGCGTGTCGGCGATCCACTGCAGCCAGACGTAGAACTCGACGTCGCTGGCATGCCCGGCCACGAACTCGGCGACCTCGGGCGAGGCCGGACGCCGATACTCCTTCGGCCACTCCCGCCAGTTCATGCCCAGCTCCTGCACCAGGGCGCACCACGTGCCGAACTGGGTCAGCTGGCGTCCCTCGCGGCGGACGAAGTCGTCCAGGCTCATCTGTCGCGCGGGAGTCCGGCCGAAGTCGAAGATGATCCGCAGGGCGGCCAGCTTGGCGTCCCAGATCGGGTCGCGGTCGATGCGGTCCTCGGCGCCGACGTCCTTGAGCAGGCGCTCCTTGCGGGCGATGATCGCGCGCCGCGATCGCTCGTCCAGAAACGCGTACTCGGGCACGCTCTCGGGGCGGATGTACAGCGGGTTCACGTAGCGGCGGCTGCTGGGCAGGTAGGGCGAGGGCTCCAGCGGCGTCATCGGCTCGGCGGCGTGCAGCGGGTTGACCAGCACGAAGCCGGCGAACTGCTGGGTGGCCGACCAGATCGCGATATCACCGAGGTCGGCGAGGTCGCCCATCCCCCAACTGTCGGCCGACCGGACGCTGTAGAGCTGCGTCGCGTAGCCCCACGCGCGCTTCGCGCCCATGGCCGGCGGGAAGCCAAGGAAGTGCGGGGTGACGATCAGCGTGGACTCGACGCTCCAGGCGTCCGAGTCGAGGTGGAGGCGGTGGTAGCCGAGCGGCAGGTCCCGGGGAAGGCGGAAGGTCGCCTCGCCGACCAGCCGATCGCCGACGTGACGAGGTGGTGCCCAGTTGTCGATCTGGACGGCCGCGCGCTCGCCGCCCTCCTCCAGCCGGACGCACAGCGACGCGGACGCCCCCTCGTCGACGTGCACGTTGACGGACGCCTCCGCCCCGGCCTGGACCACGACGCACGACGGCAGCGCGCTGCGCCACGGACGCATGTCGAGTTCGACGAGGGCCGCCGTGGCGGCCTCGGGCGTGGCGGCGTCCACGTCGAGGGCGCGCAGGATCGCGACAACCGTGTCGTCGGAGACGGGCGTGAGGCGTCCCTTCCAGTCCCAGAACTCGGTGGCGATCCCGTAGGCGTCCGCGAGCCGCTGCAGTTGTGGGTCCGACAGCGCCATCAGTGCCCTCCCTCGAAGGACGTCAGCAGCGACCGCAGCAGCGCGGCCGTGTCGTCCACCTCGTCGCTCGACAGGACGCCGAGCAGCACGTGCTCACGGGCGAGCAGGGCGGCGAGGGCGTCCTCGACGGCCACACGTCCGGCTTCGGTCAGCCGCACCCGGACGCCCCGGCGGTCGTTCGGGTCGGGTAGGCGTTCGACCATGCCGCGGGCGGCGAGCCGGTCGATGCGGTTGGTCATCGTGCCCGAGGTGGAGAGGGTCTCATAGATCAGCGCGCCGGGCGACAGCTCGTAGGGGGTGCCGCTGCGCCGCAGGGCGGCGAGGACGTCGAACTCCCAGACATCGAGGCCCTGGGCGGCGAAGGCGTCCTTGCGCATGAGATCGAGGTGCCGCGAGAGCCGGCTGACGCGTGAGAAGACCCTCAGCGGAGCCACGTCCAGGTTGGGGGTCTCTCGTTGCCAGGCCGCCAGGATGCGGTCGACTTCGTCCATGGGAGTCTCCCTTGTCTTGGCTTCGAGAGTCTAGCGGCAAACACTCTCGACCTCGACACGGACTAGGGGCGGGCCGACAGGTTCGGGACGTGCCCGATGCGCCGGGAGAACACCAGCGCGACCAGCGCGATCACCGCGACCAGGACGCTCGGGACGGCGAAGGACGCGACCTGCTCGCCGCGGGCGTTCAGGAGGGCGAAGATCGTGCCCGCGACGGCGACGACGACCGCGTTGCCCATCGTCTCCCCCACCTGCAGCGAGCTGGTGTTGCGGCCCAGCGCGTGGGCGTCCGAGAGCTGCATGACGAGGATCGACGTGCTCGACGACGACATGCCCATGCCCACCCCGGTCGCGCTCATGCCGACGACCAGCACCCACAGCGGCACGGCCGGTAGGAAGGTGCACGCCGAGGCGATCGTCAGGCCCACGACACAGGCTGCGACGCCGACGCTCACGATGGCGTCCCGGGACAGCCGCAGCCAATGCCGCGACTGCAGCCACGAGCCCAGCGTCCAGCCCAGCGAGGCGACGGTCAGCACGTAGCCACCCACCTCGAGCGGCTCACCACGCAGGTGGTTGAGCATCAGCGGCAGGAACGCGATCGCCTCGAAGAACGCGCCGGTGACCAGGGCGCGCGCGGCGATCACGGCCGGCAGGCCCGCGGCGAACGGACGCCAGCCCGCCGGCATGAGCGGCCGCAGCGACACGACGATGCACGCGGCACCGACCGCGATCAGGACCAGCCGCAGCCAGTCGGGGACCACGCTCGCCCCCTGCACCGCGCCCACGCCCAGCGCGGCGAGCCCGGCGGCCCACAGCGAGGCCGGAGGCGGGGCGTCCTCGTCGTGCAGCGCGGGCAGATGCACGTGCGCAAGCGCCTTGGTCAGCAGCACGAAGCCGACCAGCGCGAGCGGCAGCACCGCCCAGAAGACGAAGTGCCAGGACGCCGCCCGCACGATCCAGGCGGACGCCGTCGGCCCGACGAACGACGGCAACATCCAGGCGTACGAGAACCAGGCCATGACCCGGCCGGTGTCCTGGGGCGGGAAGGCCCGGCCGACCACGACCATGAGCGACACGTTGATCAGGCCGCCGCCGAAGCCCTGGACGAAGCGTCCGACGAGGAACATCGGCATGCTGATCGCCGTGGCCGACAGGACGATGCCGACCGCGAAGACGACGACGCCGATCTTCACCGGACGCACCGGGCCCAGGTCGTCGCAGAGGCGTCCACCCAAGACGATGGCCAGGA
>DAIRTI010000106.1:0-10899 GCA_036803965.1 Propioniciclava sp. | reverse complement strand
CGCCACCCCACACCCCCACACTCGAGGTGTTGCGACGACCGATTGAATTCGCCCTATCTCGCGCTACTCATGGTCCAGGGTGCGGTCCGCCTCACCAGTCGGCCGGCAGACGGACGTCGATGACCTGCGACGCCCCCACGCTCGCGCGGTTCACCGAGCCACCCAGCAACTGCATGCGGGCGGCCAGGCGCAAGGCGGGCGCCGACGGTCGTCCGGGGGCGGGGCCGTGCACGACCATGCGCACACCGACCGCTCCCGCGTCAGCGGCGAGTTCGACATCGCACGCGGAGAGGGCCCCGGATGCCGCCGCATCGCGACACAGCTGAACGAGGGTCGAGGCCAACAGCCGGCCCGCGAGGTCCGCCCGGCGCGCGAGCTTCGGAGCGACCCTGCTGGTGAACGCGGCCCCGTGCGCCTCGATCAGGTGCCGACTCGTGGCCACCCCGTCTGCGATCGAGTTCGGCCAGTCGAGCTTACGTACACCGTCGCCGACCCGATCGGGCCGGTGGCCCAGCAGGTCACTCATCACCCGCAGGGTGGCCAGCGCCTCGTCGAAGTCGGCCTTGAGTGCGCTGTAGGCCATCGAGTCGGGACCGCCCAGGAATCGCAGCGATGCGAGGGAGACCCGGTGTGTCAACGAGTCCAGGACCTCGTCGATGAGGTCCAGCCTGACCTCCTCGACCAGGCACGCGCTCGTGAGCCGACGGGACCCATCCGTCGCCGCTGCGCCGTCACGCACCGAGTGAGTGACCATCGCGAGCGTCGCGCTCCCGGGTCAGGAGCAGGGGATGCCCAGCGGCTTGAAGATGACGCAGAGGATGGACCCGTTCGGCGACGGGTGGCCGGGAAGCGGCACCGGGGAGTGTCCGTAGGTGAGGGCGGCCACTGCGAGCAGGGCGATCAGGACGTGCTTGGGGGTGGACATGGCAAGCGAGCCTCTCGGGTCGTGTCGGGTTGTGCCGAGCCCCAGTCTGGTGCCCGGCCCCGCTCCGACGACACCGCTGTCGGCTCGGCCTGCCCGGTCGGCCAGAATGATTGTCCGAAAGTCACTCGGTTGACTGCGCTGCGCGTTCGCAAGAGCCCCGCTCTAGACTGACGCCATGTCCGCTACCCCCACAAGACGAGTCCTTGCCGCGGACGACGACGGACTTGTGCGCGACGTCTACCGTTCCTTCTTCGCCAGTCACCCGTCCTGGCAACTCGTCGGCGAGGCACGGAACGGACAGGAAGCCGTCGAAGCCTATGGGCGCCTCCTGCCCGACCTCGTCCTCATGGACTTGCAGATGCCGGTCATGTCCGGGATCGAGGCGACCCGGGAGATCTGCCGGCGCTGGCCGGACGCCCGGGTCGTGGCTCTGACGACGTTCGGCGGCCGCGACTTCATCGTCGGGGCCCTGCGCGCGGGCGCGGCGGGCTATCTCCTGAAGGATGGCGGCGCCCAGACCCTCCTGGCCGGAATGGAGCAGGCTCTGCGCGGCGACATGCCGCTGTCGTCGGCCGTTCGGCGGCAGTTGGTCGAGACCGTGGTCTCCGAGGAGGCGCCAACACCCATGCCGCCTGATGCGGGCATGACGCCCCGTGAGATCGAACTGCTGGAGTGGCTGACCCAGGGGCTCACCAACCAGCAGATCGCCGCGCAGATGTTTGTCTCGGAGGGCTCCGTCAAGCAGTACATGAACCGCATCGGCACCAAGCTCGGCGTCAAGTCGCGCACCCAGATCCTGATCAAGGCGATTCAGTTGAATCTGGTCGATCCGCGGCGCGCTCCGGCGGCGACACCCCTCGATTGACCGCAGGCACCGACGACAGGCCGCGGTACAGCGGCCTGTGGCAGCCCGAGTGATCCCCCGGCCCAGGAACAACGTCAGGCGGACGCCCGGCCCAGGTCGGCGTCCACGACGACGATCGGCTCCTCGCCCAGACCGAGCGAGTTGACCTTCATGAAGAGGCTGAGGCCGTCCTCGCTGTGACGGCGCACGGACGCCAGCGCCCGGCTCACCCACGTCAACGGCGAGGCGAAGTCGCGCCGGATGCGCGCCGTCAGGGTGGCGACCTCGTCGGCCCGCATCCGCAGCGGCGTGAATGGCACCTCTCCGAAGCGGAACTGCGGCGCCAGCCACCACTTGTCGTAGCGCAGCCGTCCCTCGGCGGCGAGCCGGTCGTAGACGGGCGTCCCGGGCATGGGCAGCACCGGCGTGAAGGACGCTGCGAACAGCCGGCTGGTCTCGGCGAACGCGAGGACGCGGTCGAAGGTCGCGCGCGTATCGGTGTCGTGACCGAACGTGAACGAGCCGTGAATGCCGATGCCGGCCCTGTGGATGCGGCGCACCAGCTCGGCCCGCTCGGCGGCGATCGCGTTCCATGGACGCGACTCCAGCTCGGCCGGGCTCGGCTCGAGCGAGTCGAAGTCGATCAGCAGCATCTCGCAGTGAGCGGCCTTGAGCCACTTGAGCAGCTCGGTGTCGCGGCCGACGTCGAGGCGCGCCTCGGCGCCCCAGACGCGTCCGGTGCGGGCCAGTTGCTCGCACAGCTTCAGGGTGCGCTCACGGTCGGTCAGCAGGTTGTCGTCGAGGACCAGGTGGTAGCGGCGCCGGGAGCCGGCGATCTCGGCCGCGATGTCGGCGACGGGCCGCTTGTGGTGCAGGCCCCCGGACCTTTGGGTGATCGAGCAGAACGTGCAGTCCCCTGCGCATCCGCGGCCGGCCTCGACGAGGCCGAACGGCAGATACTTCTTGCCCCGGAAGATCGACCGGTCCGGGCTCGGCGGCGCCATGCAGACGCCCCCGCGGTAGCTGCGCCGCAACCGCCCCGCGGCCGCGTTGGACACGACGTCGGCCCAGACCGACTCCGCGTCGCCGAGCACGACGGCGTCCGAGTGCGCGATGGCCTCCTCGGGCAGCAGCGTCACGTGGTAGCCGCCCAGCACCACGGGAACGCCCCGCCCGCGGAAGGCGTCCGCGATGGCGTACGCCCGGCGTGCGGTGCAGGTCTCCACCGAGATCGCGACCAGGTCGGTCGGTGTCGTGTAGTCGATCGTCTGCAGCCGGTCGTCGAAGAACTCGGTCTCGACGCCGGACGGCGTGACGGCCTGCAGCGCCGCGATCGCCAGCGGTTCGAGCTTCAATCCGCCCGCCTGGCGGCGGCCGTGCCGCTCGCCCATCGCAGGCACCACGAACGTGATCATCATCGGGCAGCCTCCCCTCGCCCAGAGCCGACGTCGTTGCCCACCGTCGGCCACGCTTGGGTGGGGCGCCGCTTACCTCGCTCATCGGGCCGGACGCCGCGGCGTCCTCAGGCCCCCCGTGCCCCCCGGATCGCCCACGGGGCGTAGAGGAGCGCGAACAGCCCCACGACCGCCCCCGCCATGATCGGCAGGTAGCGCGGCCAGGGCGGGAGGGCGTCCAGGACGCTGGTGGTGTCCGGCTTCCGATTCACGAACATGTAGTTGCTACCCACGCGTCGGTTGACCCAAAACACGCCGGACGCCCACGCCGCGGTGCCGCCGATGGCCCGCCGCAGGGACGCCGCGGTCGGCCGGTAGCCCTCGACGAAGGTCATCCAGAGCGGAGCGGTGAGGATCAGCCCGTGGCTGGCGAAGAACTGGAAGAACCGGTAGTGGGGGAAGCCGAACCGACCGACATCCGGCGTTGCCAGCGCCAGGGCGGCCCCGGCGAGGGCCGCGAAGTACACGTACTCGTAGAGGCGGTACGAGCGGGTCAGCATCGTCAGCCCGCCCAGCCAGACCATGACCGAGCACAGGTGCAGGGGCAGCATCTGCCGGACTGTCCACGTGTGGGTCGCCAGCCGCCAGATGTGGTAGCTGACCTCCTGGGCCCACAGCGCCGCCACCAGCCCCCAGCGCACGGTGCGCCGGGTGGTCTCGTCGGCGTCCCGCATGCGGTTGAGCAGCAATATCTCGAAGATGACGATCAGCGTGAGGGCCAGCAGGTGCTCCTCGCCGAGCAATTCGAAGTCGTCACCGGTCCAGTGTTCGGCGTCGGCGAACACGTTCATCGCTGCCTCCTGCGCTGGGTGCGTCGACTCTAGTGGGGCGCCGTCGCCGGTCCCGAGGGGACGCCTCACCCGGGGGAATCCCCGCACCAGTCGGCCTCCTCGCTCCCGACTACGGCGTGTCGACGGACTGGCGTCGATTTCGCCCCGCCGTTCGCCGGGACGCCCTCCCGGGGACCTGCCACCGGCGTAACGTGCGCGACGGCGTCCGGACGCCCTCTGCCCACCGTCGAAAGGCCCGTCCATGCAAGCCCAGTTCCGCCCCGACTTCGCCAAGGCCGGGGGCCTGATCACTGCCGTCACCGTGGACGCCGAGACCGGCGAGGTGCTGATGGTCGCGTACATGAACGAGGAGGCGTTCGACCTGACGCTGTCGACCGGCAAGGTGCACTACTGGTCGCGCTCGCGCAACAAGCTGTGGAAGAAGGGCGAGTCGTCCGGGAACATGCAGCAGCTCGTCGAGTTGCGCGTCGACTGCGACCTGGACGCCGTGGTCGTCCGGGCGATCCAGGAGGGCCCGGCCTGTCACGAGGGCTACCGGTCCTGCTTCTACCGCACGGTGGACGCGGACGGCTCGCTCCGCGTCGACGCCGAGCGCCTGATGACCCCGGAGCAGATGTACGGGTCGACCAAATGACCGAGGCCTGCCGGCTCTGGCTCGGCCTGCCCAAGGGCAGCCTGCAGAACGCGACCCAGCAGCTCTTCGCCAGGGCGGGGTTCCAGATCGACATCAGCTCCCGCGGCTACTACCCGACGATCGACGACCCCGAGATCTCGTGCATGCTGATCCGGCCGCAGGAGGCGTCCCGCTACGTCGAGAAGGGCCTGCTCGACCTCGCGATCACCGGCTACGACTGGATCCTCGGGCGCGACGTCGTCGAGGTCGCCGAGCTGGAGTACTCGAAGGTGTCGCGGCGTCCGGTGCGGTGGGTGATCGCAGTGCCCGAGGACTCGCCGATCCAGACCCTGGCCGACCTCAACGGCAAGCGCATCGCGACCGAGGCCGTCGAGCTGACCGAGCGGTTCCTGGCCGAGGCCGGCATCCAGGCCGAGGTCGAGTTCAGCTGGGGCGCCACCGAGGTCAAGCCGCCGCACCTCGCCGACGCGATCGTCGACGTCACCGAGACCGGCTCGTCGCTGCGGGCCAACCGGCTGCGGATCGTCCACGAGATCCTGGCGTCCACCACCCGGCTGATCGCCTCGCGGGCCGCGATGGCCGACGAGTGGAAGCGCGCCAAGATCGGCGACATCGCGATGCTGCTGCGCGCCGCGCTGCTCGCCCAGGACAAGTCGGCACTCATGCTCAACGTGCACGGCGACAATCTCGCCGCGGTCGAGGAGATCCTGCCCTCGCTGAAGAGCCCCACGATCTCCCAGCTGCAGACCCCGGGCTGGTACGCCGTCAACACGATCGTCGACTCCCACCTGGTGCGGGAGCTGATCCCGCGGCTCAAGGCCGCCGGCGCCGAGGACCTCGTCGAGCTCGCCCTGGCCAAGGTCGTCGAATAGGGGTACACCTGGCGGTGTCGGCACTGCGAGGAGGTGGCAGGTGGACGCGAGGAGGTGGCACGTGGAGGGCCCCGAAGAGGTCGTCTACGCGGCCGCCCTGCGCATCTTCCGGACGCCCCAGGCCGCCGATGCGTTCCTCGAACTGCCCCTCCACGACCTGGGCGCCACGCCCTACGAGCTCATCCAGAGCGGACGCGGCGACGAGGTCCTGGCGTACCTGACCGAACTCGAGCGGGACGCCCCCGCCCCGCCGCCGAGCATGTTCGGCTTCTCGCTGTCCTGGCCGCGTCCCGTGGAACGGGCTCCTCGGCGTCCGCGCGAGGACTAGAATCGCCCCCAACAAGCAACACGTGCTCCGGGGTCGGTGAAAGTCCGAACCGGCGGTTACAGTCCGCGACCCGGCGGCCCCGAGAGATCGAGGCCAAAGGTTGAGCCGGTGGAATTCCGGCACCGACGGTTAAAGTCCGGATGGGAGGCAGCACGGGACGCCGTTGGCGTCCGTCCTGCGCGGGTTGCGGCGATTCTGCCGCCCGCGGTGAGGCGGGCGTGGCTGACGGCGTCCGCTGGCCCCGGCGTACACGACCGGAGGGCCAGGGATGTTCGATCCGAGCACCGTGCGACGTCGCACTTCGGCGCGCCGACCCCAGCCGGTGGTTGCCGAACAAGCCGAACTCGAGGGGGCGTCTACGCGGCGCACCGAGCGGCACGCGCTGGCGCCGTGGCTGTTCGGGCTGATCCTGCTGGCGGTGTGGCAGACGGTGGTCACCATCGGCGGGCTGCCGGTCTTCCTCCTGCCCGGACCGGGGGCGGTCGTGGTCCGGCTCGGGGAGATGCTGCGTGACCCGGCCACCTGGCCGTTCGTGGGTGCCACGCTGACCGAGGCGATCGGGGGCTGCGTCCTGGGGGCGGCGGTCGCGCTGCCGCTGGCGGTGCTCATCCACCGCAGCCGCTGGGCGAACGCGGCGGTGACGCCGTTCCTCGGCGCGACCCAGGCGATCCCCGCGATCGCGATCGCGCCCCTGCTGGCGATCTGGGCCGGCTACGGGCTGCGTTCGATCGTCCTGCTGTGCGGGCTCATGGTGTTCTTCCCGATCCTGGTCGCGTCCGTCGTCGGACTGCGGCACATCGACCCCTCCGTCGTGGACGCCGCCCGCATCGACGGGGCCGGCTCGTGGGCGTCCCTGGTGCACGTCGAACTGCCGCTGGCTCTGCCGAGCATCCTGGCTGGCGTCCGTAACGGGTTCACCCTGTCGGTCACCGGCGCCGTCGTCGGCGAGATGGTCATCGGCGGCGAGGGACTCGGCCAGCTGCTCACCATCCAGCGTCAGGCGAACGACACCGCGGGCATGTTCGCGACCATCGTCGTGCTGTGCGTGCTGGCGTCCCTGGCCTATGGGGCCATCCACCTCGTCGAGCGGCGCTCGGCGGTCATCCAGTCGTTGGCGGGGACCTCCCGTCAGTGAGAGTGAATCAGTGAAAACCGTAGTGAAGAAGAGGAGAATCCCATGACCATCTCTCGTCGAGGCCTGCTGGGCCTGGCCGCCGCAGGTGCCGGCCTGGCGCTGGCAGGCTGCGCCTCGGGGCCCGGAGGCAGCGCGTCCGCTGCGGCGTCCGGCTCGGCAGCGAAGGCGACCATCGGGCTGACGTACATCCCCAACGTTCAGTTCGCGCCCTTCTACGTGGCCGCCAGTCAGAACCTCTACCGGTCCGCGGGCGTGGACGTGACGCTGCGTCACCACGGGGCGTCCGAGGCGCTGTTCACTGCGCTGGTGAGCGGGCAGGAGGACTTCGTCGTCGCCGGTGCCGACGAGATGATCCAGGCGCGCTCGCAGGGCATGGACCTCGTCGCCATCGCGCCCTACTACCGGCAGTACCCGGTGGTGCTCATCGTCAAGGAGGCGTCGCCCATCAAGAGCGCCGCCGACCTCAAGGGCCGCTCGATCGGCATCCCGGGACGGTACGGCGAGTCGTGGTTCGGGCTGAAGGTGCTGCTCGCCTCGGCCGGCCTGACCGAGGCCGACGTCAAGATCGCCGAGATCGGTTACACCCAGCAGGCCGCGCTGACGACCGACAAGGTCGACTCGATCATCGGCTTCTCGAACAACGACGTCGTGACGTTCGTGGCCGGCGGCGTCCCGGTGCGGACGATCGCCCTGACCGCCACCGGAGCCCCGCCGTTGGTGAGCATCTGCCTGATCACCACGCAGGCGTACCTGGACGCCCACGGCGACCTCGCCAAGAAGGTGGCGGACGCCTCCGTCGCGGGCCAGGCCGCGGTCGTCAAGGACCCCGCCCAGGCGCTCACGATCTCGACCGACTACGTGACCACCCTGAAGACCGACGACGCCGCCCGCACTGCCGCAGGTAAGACGCTGGAGGCGACGGTGCCCTTGTGGGCGGGCACGTCGGGCGTGGTCGACGCGAAGCTGGACGCCGCCCAGTTCGCGACGATGGCCACGTTCATGAAGGCCCAGGGGCTCATCACGGCCGACGTCGATCCGGCCAAGGCGATGTCGAACGCGTACCACTCCTGAGCGCGAAGGGATCGGTGGAGAGTGATCTCGTGATCGACGTGCCGAGAGAGACCTCGAGCCTGGCGCGAGACGTCTCGGCCGCTTGCTCGCTCGTCTCCACAGCCGGCCAATCTGAGAGTGAGGAAGCGGTATCTCTACTTGTGGAACGGGCGTCGGCGCTCTTGCGTTCGCTGGGTTACGGCGTGTATCCGCTCGCGGTAGCAGGGAGCCCTGCCCGGGAAGGTGAGCCGGCATACAGAGTCGAGGCCAGCGCAGACTACGTGGTGCGGGACATTCGTCGCGCTGCGGGGATGGCGCGGTCCCGCGCTGAGAAGCATGCCTCTGGCCTGTGTACCCCGGAGCCGCTGGAGGAAGACCCGATGGGTGTTCTGCTCGACCTTCTGGATCTGGAGGTTCCGCTCGCGGATCTTCGTGGTGTCGTCGACCTGGTGAGGCTGGAGCAGAGGTGCCGGCCGCTCACTTCGACGGAGAGGCGACGGTAAAAGGACGCGCGCCATTCGGGCAGGTTCCGCCCGCGGCCGAGCGCCCTTCCACGCGACCGGGCTAGCATGCCGACGAACGGGGCTGCCTGAGCAAGCCGGAGCGAGGAGGAGCCATGGCGGACGACGTCGTCTCCCAGGTGAACGAGGTGCGGGTCGTCCCCGGCTGGGATGACTACTTCCTCGGCATCGCCGAGGCGGTGTCGGCCCGAGCGAAGTGCGTGCGCAGGCGGGTCGGGGCGGTGCTGGTGGTCGACCGGCGGATCATCGCGACCGGCTACAACGGCGCCGCGCCGGGTCTGCCCGACTGCCTCGAGGGCGCCTGCCCACGGGGACAGCTCAGCTACGACGAGGTGCCCGGGCTGGGCGACTACGACCGGCCCGGGACGCCCGGGTTCTGCATCGCGATCCATGCCGAGGTGAACGCGCTGCTGTTCGCCACCCGCGATACCAAGGGTGCGACGGCGTACATCACCGACCCGCCCTGCCCCGGGTGTCGCAAGGCCCTGGCCGCGGCCGGGATCGTCCGCGCGGTCTGGCCCGGCGGCGAGCACGACGCACACGGACTGGTCGACTGGGCCTCCGCCTGATCGCTGCGTCCTTGCCGTGGGTGCCGGGACGCCGTGAGTCGAGGCTGTTCCTGCCTCAGTGGCTGGACGCCATGGGTGCTGAGGTCCGTTTCTTCGGTCGATGCCTGGATCGTGAGTGATCCGTTCCGCGGTCGGCGCGGAGGTCGCGGTCGGTCCTGAGCCAAGCAACGATCCCCTGATCACCTCCGTCGTCCGGACTGCTTCGCGGTCGAGAACCCACTAACACCTCGGGCGCGATTCCTCCTCAGGTCTCGGACGCCCTTTCGGTCTCGGAGGCCGTCCCCTGCGTCGGTGGGTGAGAGTTCCGCACGAATGTGGGCAACTCGTTCTCTTTCAAGCCGTCGTGCGCGGCCACGGATTCGTGGTTCGGCGCACACGTCCCCGAGGCCCGCTGCACCCTTGTCTGCCGAGCGGGTGCACGATCTCCGCGCGTGCGGTCACCCTGCGCGACGTGGCGGCCTTGGGCCTCCTGGCTCAGGCTTGCCGCCTCTTCTTGCCGGGCGTCGTCCAGCCTGCGCCAACTGGCGCACAACAGCGCTGATGGGCTCGCCTTATCCTTCTCCGGTGGCGTAGCCAGGTGGTCCTGGCCCGGCCACGCAGCGGCCCCTGCCGGCCTCAGGCCGCGCGAGCGGCCGGTGGAGCGCGACACGTTACGCCCTTGTGCTCGATCGTGGGCGCGGTGGCGTCCGGTTTGCGGATCCAGAAACACTCTGCCACTCGGGGCCGGCTGGGGAGCCAGGTCCCGGCGGCCTGAAGCTGCTCCGGACCCCGGCGCGATCCATCCAGGCAGCGCGGATCTTGCTCGTCGATACCCGCGGCCTCTGTTTCCAGACTGGCCTCGTGTCTGGCTGGCTCGCCCCGGGCTTCGAGGTTCACCTTGACGGTGCATCCGTCTGTGAACCGAGCCGCCCTGAGGGCTACCGAGTCGGTGTTGCCGGCGCGCACTGGTCTGACCGGCTCACCCTCGCTCGTCTGGGCGGTCAAGTTGGGCAGTGTCAGGCGCCGGGGCGGGATGATCTCGGGGAGTCCGTGGTCGTTGATCTGGACCTGCCAGCGGTGCGGTGGCGGCCCGTTCCAGAATCGGGGCGGTTCCACCAGGGCGTGATGGTGAGGGCAAACCAAGACAAGGTTGTTCAGGGCGGTTGTGCCGCCGGCCCACCAGGGAATCACGTGATGCGCCTCACAGCCATCCGCGGCGATGTCGCAACCGGGGAACACACATCCCTTGTCCCGCAATGTCAACGCACGCCGGATCGCCGGAGTCACCAACCGGACCGTCATGCCCACATCGAGCACCTCCGAGCCCGTCCCTAGGACCGCCGGGGTGAGGTCGGCGTCACAACACAGCCGCCGCAGCTCGCCGGCCGAGACCTGGGCGCCGTTGTCGAGGACGCCCGCCTGTTCGGCCCGCTCCCGCAACTCGCCCTCGCGCATCGTCACCACCACCCGCGGACGGTCCCCGCCCACACCGGGAGCCCGGCGACCCTGCTCGTGCGCCGCCACCAACGCCATCAGGGCATCCGCCCGCCGCTGCCCCGGTGTCACCATCACCGCCTGCTGACGGCTGAATGCGGGGCGGCTATCGTGCGCCAGGCTCCCGTCGCCGGGTTGCCCGAGCCCACGGCCGGACTCGCGTCTGGCGTCGCGGGCGGCTCGGCGTCCGGCCTCGACGTAGGCGTCGACCAGCTTCTCCAGCTGGGACGCCTCCAGCACCGGCAGGCAACCCCGGATCCGGACCGCACCATCACCGTCAGGGCTGAAGACGAGTTCACGGCG
>DAIRTI010000105.1:0-10961 GCA_036803965.1 Propioniciclava sp. | reverse complement strand
ACTCTGGCAGGTCGAACAATGGCAACCCGGCTGGTACACCTGGACCAGCCCCCACGGCTTCCAATACGAAGTAGGTCCCTTCGGGACGACCGCGCTGGGCCGTCCGGAGCCGCGAGATGAGTACGACGACTACGACGAACACGCCGCCCTCGACGCTCACCCCGACGACGGTGACCACGAGGACCAAGAGGACCAGCACTGACAGCTGCCCACGGTCGTGTTCGCTCTTCGAGCCGGATGACGCACGAGGAACCGACCGTCGCCGAACGTGACGACCCAGGGAGACTCAGCGCGGAACCACCCCAGAGCGGACTTCCGCACTTCACACAGTCCGCACCTGCGTGGGGAGCGGAGGGAGCGGGGCCGCGTCGGGGTGCGGACGGGCATTGCGGAGCCGGAGGACGCCTGCGGCGTCCGGCGCAGCAGGGCGGGACGCGGCCCCGCCCCCGCAGCGAAACCCAACCCCAGGGAAAGGGGGGCTGATCGCTTCAAGACGGGCCACTCCCGGACAAGCCACGTCCGACGGAGCAACACCAGACCCGCCCCCCACCCCGGCAGCGAAACGCGACCTAAGACTCGATAGACGGAGCCGTCCGAACAGATGTCCGAGCCATCCCGCCGGGACTTCCGCGGCCCCGCCTATGGTGGTGGGCGTGAAGCGCGTCGTGGCGGGCGCCCTGATCGTGGCGCTCGGGCTCAGCGGATGCACGCCGGCGGCGTCCGGGCCTGGCACTGCGCCCAACCAACACGGTCCCGCCCAAACGACGACGAGCGGCGCCGACACCCCCAGCGAAACGAGCGGCAGCATGACCGCACCGACGGCGTCCGAGACAATGAGGTTCACGCTGCGCGAGGAAGCCTCCTTCGACGACCCCTGGGCGATGGCGTTCCTGCCCGGCACCAGGCAGGCGCTCATCACCCTCCGCACCGGCACCCTGCTGCTGTACGACCTCGACACAAGCGAGCGAACGATCATCACCGGCACCCCACAACCCGTCGTCGCGGGCCAGGGCGGCCTGGGGGACGTGGCGATCTCCCCCACCTTCGCCACCGACCACACGATCTACCTCTCCTGGGTCGAGGCGGGCGAGGGCGGCACCAGTGGCGCCGTCGTGGGACGCGGGCGACTCGAGACGGGCGCCACGACCATCCTGACCGACCTCACCGTCATCTGGCGCCAGCAACCCAAAGTGACGGGCAGCGGGCACTTCGGGCACCGGCTGCTGTTCAGTCCGGACGGCAAGTACCTGTTCGTCAGCTCCGGCGAGCGCCAGAAGTTCGACCCCGCCCAGGACCTGACCACGAACCTCGGCAAGATCCTGCGCCTCAACCCCGACGGGACGCCCGCCGCCGGAAACCTGTTCGCCGACCGGGCCGGCGTGACGAAAGAGATCTGGTCGTACGGCCACCGCAACCCGCTGGGCCTCGCGTTCGACGCGTCGGGGAACCTGTGGGAGTCCGAGATGGGGCCGATGGGCGGCGACGAGATCAACCTGATCCTGCCCGGACGCAACTACGGCTGGCCGAAGGCGTCCAACGGCTCCAACTACGACGGAACTGACATCCCCGACCACACCCCCAGCGACGGCTTCGAGCCGCCGAAGGCCTGGTGGAACCCCAGCATCTCCCCGGCCAACCTGATGATCTACACGAGCACCCGCTTCCCGGCCTGGACCGGCGACGCCTTCGTCGGCGGCCTGTCGGGTCAGGCGCTGATCCGCATCCACCTCGACGGTACGAGCGCGACCATCGCCGACACCTGGCAGCTGGGCCACCGCATCCGGGCCGTCACCCAGGGCCCCGACGGCTCCATCTGGCTCCTCGAGGACGGCGCCGGCGCCCGGCTGCTGGAGCTCGCCCCCGCCTGAGCAAGACGCCCGAACGCCTGAGCGGGACGCCCCGGGCGCGCGTTCCTGATGACCCCGCGCCAACCGGACGCCCCGTGCCGCGCCGCCGAGGCTCAGGTTGGGTCATCGCCTAGGGTTCTCACATGCCACGCCTTGCCCCGGCCGCTCTGGCCGCCGCAATCCTGCTCGCCGGCTGCTCCGCGTCCACCCCGCAACCCTCGACGCCCGGCGACTCTGTCACGACCCCCACCGCCAGCGCGATCGCCACCGCCACCTCACCGAGCGCGACCGCACCCGCGGCGTCCCAAGTGCTGTGGCCGGACAACAGCACCGTGTCGCACATCTTCTTCCACTCGCTGATCATCGACCCCGACCGGGCGTTCTCGAAGGCCAACCCGGACGCCGCCGGCAACGCCGAGTACATGGTCACGAAGGTGGAGTTCGACAAGATCTTGCAGAGCCTGTACGAGCGGAACTACGTCCTCGTCCACCCCGGGCGGCTCGCCGCCAAGGACGCCTCCGGCGTCATGCACTGGACGCCGCTCTACCTGCCCCCGGGCAAGAAGCCGCTGATCATCTCGGTCGACGACGTCAGCTACAACACCCAGACCATCGGCTGGGGGTTCGCCGACCGCCTGACCCTGGACGCCGATGGTCACGTCACCAACGACTACACGGACGCCGCCGGCGTCACGACCCAGGGCGCCTACGACGTGCCCACCGTCATGGACGCGTTCGTCGCCCAGCACCCCGACTTCTCCTATGACGGCGACAAGGGGACGATCGCCCTGACCGGCTACGAGGGCGTGCTGGGCTACCGGTCCTCGACGCGCGTCTACGGCGACACCGAGAAGACGCGCGCCGACATCGCGAAGGCCAAGGCCGTCGCCGACGCCCTGCGCGCCACGGGGTGGCGGTTCGCCTGCCACTCCTACGGGCACCGCAACTTCACGACGTCGACCGTGGCCGAGATCAAGACCGACATCACCAAGTGGAAGAACGAGGTCGAGCCGATCGTCGGCAAGACCGACATGATGGTCTACGCGTTCGGCGCCGACATCTCCGACGTCGCGCGCTACACGAACGCCAACGCGAAGTACGCGTACCTGAACGGCCAGCAGGGCTTCGACTTCTTCTTCAACGTCGACGGCAGCGCCCCGCACTGGTACCAGCTGCAGCCCGGGTCCCTGCGCGGCAACCGGATCAACATCGACGGCATCACCCTCTCGCGGGCGCTGAAGGGTAACCAGAAGGTGCTGCCGCTGTTCTTCGACGCGAAAGAGGTCCGCGACCCGAAGCATCCGATGCCGGCGGCCTAGCCGACGCGGTTTCCGGCGAAGTCGGACGCCGTCGGCGTCCGGTCATCTTGCGGCTGACTACCGGGGATTGCCGGGGTCGGTGTCGTCGCCCTCGTCGTGGTGAAGCTCCTGCTCGCGGCGGCGGAGGTCGTCCTCCCACTGCTTGAGCAGGTCGTCGCGGGCGGGGTCGGTCTTGTGCTTGCCGAGGCCGGCGAGGAATTCGGGGTCGTCGTCAGGCGCGATCGGACGCCGCTTCTCCCCGGGGGCCGGGGGACGCAGCGGCCAGGCGCCCGCCTTCTCGCGCGGGGGGCGTCCACCGAAAAGCCAGGCGATCGGACCCACGAACGGGAAGATCACGATGATCACGGTCCACAGCAGCTTCGGCAGGTTGCGGACGTGACGCTCGTCGGTCTGAAGACAGTCGACCAGTGAGTAGAGCAGTAGGGCGACGCCCAGCAGGCCCGGCAACACCGTGCGCAGCATCTCAGCCTCCTCCCACTGGACGCTCTCGATGCTACCAACCGCGCCCAGAGCCGGCCCTTGGTCAGGCGGCCGCGGCGTCCTCCCGGGCGAACTCGCGCGCCTCAGCGATGGCCCGCAGAACGTAGGGCGGGAACTCCATGCCGTTGGCGTTGGCCCAGAGCAGGCGGGCCTCGAGGCGTCCGATCTCGCGGGCGTAGTCGACGGGGTCCTCGGCGATGCCGAGCGCCTGGGTGACCTGACCCAGCTGGGCCTTGTAGCGGCGCTCGCCGTGGGTGCCGACCAGCTCGTAGGTGCGGGCTCGCAGTTGCCGGGCGAGGAAGAGCTGCCAGGGCCGCAGTTCGCCGACGACCTTGGTCGCCGACATCTGGTAGAAGGCGAAGTGGCCCGGCTCCTGGCGCTTGATCGGCTGGACGAGCGTCTGCGAGATGGCGTCCTCGCCAGCGTCGTCGAGGCGGTCGATCAGCGCGCTGTAGGCCAGCACCGCCTGACGTTCGGTGGACGCCCCGGTGAAGTAGTAGAGGCAGCGGGCGACGTCCTGGATTGGCCGCACGCGCGCGGCGGCGCCCAGCAGCTTGACCGGCGTCGCGACCTCGTTCAGGGGCTCGGCGGGCGGGAGGTCGAGCTCGGCCTTGAGGTGGTCGAGGATGTGGCCGTGCCGGAGCTCCTGGTGGTACCAGACGTCGCGGTAGAAGTAGATGTCGACCTCGGGGGCGTTCGGCAGGATCGCCTCCAGCTCCTTGACGTTGCGCTCGACCTCCAGCTCGACGCGGGCCAGGTAGTCGAACATGGTGCCGAAGCGTCCGCGGACGGCGTCGGCGTCCTTCACGGTGAAGTCGACCGACTCGAGCGGGATCGGGGGGTGGTCCTGTTCCAGCCGCTCGACGTGGTCGGCGAGGAGCTTGTCGGTGATCTTCGTGCGCGCCATGGGGGCCCAGTGTAGGAAATGGCGACAAGGTGTCGAAACCCGGTTCCGCAGGCCACCCCGGCAAGCTCACCGGCTGCCGGGGGATGTCCCGCGGCGAATCCTGAGCGTGGGACCGCCTTCGCGCGACACCGGGTCCACAAGGTTCTTGGTGTGTCATAGCGCCGACGTGAGAGGATTGCAACCAGTCAGCATGACATGGACCAGGAGCTTCACCGTGACCAACACGCCCCGGCACGCCGCGCCCGCGCGCCCGGAACGTGACGGCTACCGGCCCAGCCGGGCGCTCCCCTCCCGTGCGTTGGACGACCTCGATCCCTTGCCACCGCGTGCTTTGGGGTCCTCGGACGCCGTTGGCGAAAGTCCCGCGCCCCTCCTCCCGCACGCGCTGCCGTGGCCCGATCGCGAGGCCGACGAGCTGCCTCCCTTCCTGGCCCGCGCGCTGCCCGCCGAGCCAGCCGAGTCGGCCGACGACGAGCCGACCGCGTTCCTGCCGCGCGCCATCCGCGAGGAGCCCCGCAGCCGGCACGCCATGCCCGAGGTCCGCCCCGCTCGTGCCCTGCCTGCTCAGGAATCCTCCCGCCCGGCACGCGCGCTCTTGGCCGCGCCCATGGTGGAAGCGGCGTCGGTCGGACGCCGCAGCGCAGCACCTGCGCGCCGTCACCTGATCACGGGCGAGCCGGACGCCGCCCCGTCCCGCGCGATCGTCAGCGAGCCCGGGCCCCCCGCCGAAGCCACCCCGCAGCCCCAAGGGGACGCCGCTGGCCCCGACCGCGTGGCCGCACACCCTCGGCGCGAGCCCGGCCTGACCCCCCTGCGCGCCATCCCGGCACCCGAAGAGTCGCCCTTCGGGCTCGACGAGGACGTCACAGCACCGCCGGCACCGGAGGCGTCTCCGTTCGGCCTCGTCCACGACATCGCCCCTGAGATCCCAGCGGCACCCCCCGGTCCGCCTACCGTCCCCACCGCGATCCCGGCGGCACCGATCGCTCCGCTTACCGCCTCCGCGGCGGCGATCCCCCCGGCCCCCGTCGCACCGGTCCCGGACGCGCCGGTCCGGGCGGCCCGGGTAGCGCCGCCGACGGACTCCGAGCGCGTCTGGGCGCCCCGGGGCGACCGGACTCCTCCTGCCCGCAGCGCCCTCACCCCCGCCCTGGCGGGACCGCGCCGCATGGCCACGTCAGCGTCGCAAGCACCTTCGGCGCCCCCGGCATCTTCGGCGTCCCGAGCGGAGGAGGCGCCGGCCCCGCGCCGGGGGCGTCCGTCCGAGCAGACCGGACCGGCGGCGTCCACGACCGAGAGCCAGACCGAGAGCGAACCGGACACTCCCACCCAACTCCTGCGGCCGGTTCCGGCCGCAGGACCCCGGCGCGGCAAGCCTGCCAAGCGCAGGCGGCGCCACATGCCGATCGCCGCGGGCGTCCTGGCCGTCGGGGCGGCGGCCCTCGCGCTGGTCGTGACGAGCCTGCCCGGGGCGTCCGGGGTGGTGCCGACTCAGGCGACACCGGCGACGACGGCGTCCCAGGCGAACGCGCGGACAACGCCCTCAGCAGCGCCGACCGCGGTTCAGACGATCTACGCCGCGGGGGCCTTCGCGGCGCCACAGACGGGTGGGGTGAAGCTGATCCCGAGCGCGGACGGGTCCTTGAAGGGCAAGGTCATCGTGCTCGACCCCGGCCACAACGGCGGCTTCCTGAGCTCGATCAACAACAAGAGCCACTACACGTTCGGCGCGGGGTGGCGTCCGTGCGCGCAGGCGGGCACGACGACCTACAACAACATCCCCGAGCACACGATCACCTGGCAGCTCGCGAACAAGGTCGTGCCGCTGCTGCTCGCCAAGGGTGCGACCGTCGTGCTGACAAGGCCGAACGACACGGGCTACGGGCCCTGCAACAGCGAGCGTCCCGAGATCGCGAACCGCGAGGGCGCGAGCCTGTTCCTGTCGCTGCACGTCGACGGCAACGAGACCACTTCGCTGCGCGGCTTCCACGTCACCTGGTCGCCGCGGATGGCCGGCGGCGATGCGGTCTCGGCGGCGTCCGAGAAGGCGTCGTCGATCCTGGCCGACCGCATCCTGAGCGACACGGACCTGCCCGGCTCGAACTACGTCCAGACCCTGGGCGTGCCGATCGTCACCCGCACGGACCTGTCCGTCCTCGACGGCATCCGGGGGGCGCCCGCGCTGCTGCTCGAGACGGGTAACAGCCGCAACACCGCCGACGTCGAGTTC
The DNA here is from genome assembly GCA_036803965.1 of Propioniciclava sp. GTDB lineage: Bacteria > Actinomycetota > Actinomycetes > Propionibacteriales > Propionibacteriaceae > Propioniciclava. The sequence goes on along the minus strand of DAIRTI010000105.1, from coordinate 4,178 downwards.
CTCACCTCGGACGCCGGCCAGCTCGCCCTCGCCAAGGCCATCGCCGCGGCGGCCGAGCAGATCGTACTCACCGTGCCGGCCAACACGGCGGCCGGCTCCTCGTCGCCGAGCCCGTCCGCGCCGGCCGGTGCGTCCACGCCGCCGACGAACTCGCCGACCCCGACCTGGGAGGTCTCGACCGTCGCGGCCACCAACGACGAGGCCGGTCCCGAGACGACGCCGACCTGGGCGGCGTCCGCTGGCGGCGGCGAGCCCTAGTCCTGATCCGGACGCCGTCTGCGTCCGCCTGGTGGTTCTGGGCCTGACGGCGCCGATGCCGCAGACTGGACGCCGTGGCAGCCAAGGCGTCCCAGCTCGAGGTCGACGGACGACTGCTACGCGTCACCAACCTCGACAAGGTGATGTACCCCGAAACCGGCACGACGAAGGGCGACGTCATCGCCTACTACCAGGCGGTCGCGCCGTGGTTCGTGCCGCACGCGGCGGGGCGTCCGGCGACGCGCAAGCGCTGGGTCAACGGGGTCGGCGGGCACGCGTTCTTCAGCAAGAACGCCGACTCGGGGACGCCGGAGTGGGTCCGCACGGTCGCGATCGAGCACAGCAAGGACACGTCCCGGTACCCGATCGTGGACGACGCCGCCACGCTGGTCTTCCTGGCGCAGCTGGCGGCGCTGGAGATCCACGTGCCGCAGTGGAAATTCACCGATGCCGGCGTGCCGCTGAACCCCGACCGGCTGGTGCTCGACCTCGACCCCGGCCAGGGGGCGGGGCTCGACGAGTGCGTCGAGGTGGCGCTGATCGTGAAGGAGATCCTCGACGGGGTCGGGATGATCTCGGTTCCGGTGACCTCCGGGTCGAAGGGCCTGCACCTCTACGCCGGACTCGACGGGCACCTGACGACGGGCGAAGCGTCCGAGTTCGCGCGGCAGCTGGCGGTGGCGCTGGAGGCCGCGCACCCCGACCTCGTCGTCTCGGACATGAAGAAGGCGCTGCGTCCCGGCAAGGTGCTGCTCGACTGGTCGCAGAACAACGGCGCCAAGACCACGGTCGCCCCCTACTCGCTCCGCGGTCGCGCACACCCGTATGTCGCCGCGCCGCGCACGTGGGACGAGGTGCGTCCCGGGCTCGCGCACCTGACGTACGAAGAGGTCCTCGGACGCCTCGAGTCCCTGGGCGACCCGCTGGCGGTTCTGCTCCCCGGCGCGCCGGCGGCGTCCGACAAACTGGCGACGTACCGCTCCAAGCGCGACGCCGGCAAGACTCCGGAGCCGGTGCCGGCCGACGCACCTGCCAGCGGACAAGGGAATTCGTTCGTCATCCAGGAGCACCACGCGCGGCGGCTGCACCACGACTTCCGGCTGGAGCGCGACGGGGTGCTGGTGTCGTGGGCGGTGCCGAAGCTGACCCCGCTGGAGGGCAAGGAGAACCGGCTGGCGGTGCAGACCGAGGACCACCCGCTCGAGTACGGGTCGTTCGCGGGGACGATCCCGAAGGGCGAGTACGGCGCGGGGGAGGTGACGATCTGGGACTCCGGCACCTACGAGACCGAGAAGTGGCGCGAGGGCCGCGAGGTGATCGTCACGCTGCACGGACGCCCGGGCGGCGGCCTGGGCGGGGTGCCCCGGCGGTACGCGCTGATCCACACCGGGCACGGCGACGACGCCAAGAACTGGCTGATCCACCTGATGGAACAGGCGGCCGGGGCGAAGCGGCCTCCTGCGGCGGCGGCCGGGGCGGCGCCGGGCCTCTTCACGCTCGCCGATCTTCCGGTGCCGGAGCCGATGCTGGCGACGGCGTCCAGCGAGGGGGAGGTGCAGGGGCCCGACTGGCACTTCGAGGTCAAGTGGGACGGCTACCGCGGCATCGCGACGGTGGCCGGCGGGGCGATGCGGCTGGGCAGCCGCAGGGGGCTCGACCTGACCGCGGCGTACCCCGAGCTGCGCGAGCTGGTCGAACTGCTCGGCGAGCACGCCGCGGTCCTGGACGGCGAGATCGTCGCGTTGGGTCCGGACGGGCGCTCGCACTTCGAGCTGCTGCAGAACCACGGCAAGGGCGCCGCGGCCGCGCACTACATGGTGTTCGACCTGCTCTGGCTCGACGGGGAGTCGTGGCTGGAGAAGCCGTACGTCGACCGGCGAGCGGGCCTGGAGGCGCTGCTGACAAGGGACGGCGCGCACGTCCACGTGCCGACCACGTTCGGGACCGACCGCGAGCTGGCCTTCGAGATGACCCGGCAATTCGGGCTGGAGGGGCTGATCGCGAAGCGTCCTTCGAGCGTGTATGCGCCCGGGCGCCGCGCCAGCACCTGGCTCAAGGTCAAGTACGTCCGGCACCAGGAGGTCGTGGTGATCGGGTGGCGTCCTGGCGAGGGCAACCGCGCCGGGACGATCGGCTCGCTTCTGCTGGCGGTCAACCAGGACGGGGCGCTGACCTACGTCGGGCGGGCCGGGTCGGGGTTCACGGAGCGCTCGCTGGCCGACGCGCTGCGGATGCTTCAACCCCTGGAGCGGCCGACCCCCGCGGTCGAGGGGGTGCCCCGACTGGACGCCCGCGGCGTCCACTGGGTCGAGCCGCAGCTGGTCGGTGAGGTCCGTTACTCGGAGTGGACGGCGTCCGGCCACGTCCGGCATCCGGTGTGGCGCGGCTGGCGTCCCGACAAGGACCCGGCCACGGTCGTCCGCGAGCCCTGAGCGACACGCGCAGTGCGGGCGGCCGGCGTCCTTTCGCTACGGTGATCACCATGTCCCGCCGCCTTCGAGTCGCCGCGTCGGTGGTCGTGGCGTCCGTGGTGCTCGCGGGCTGTTCGGCGTCCGGGCCCGGGATGCCGGGGCCGTCGAGCGCCGGACCCTCGTCCGCCACCTCTTCCCCGAGCCTGGGGACGCCGACGGTCGCCCCCTCGTCGCCCAAGTCGGCGACCCCGACCGGCTGGACGACCCCCGCCGTGGACGACGCCGCCACCGACGCGCTGCTGGCCAAACACGGGCTGGCAGGCAAGAGCGTCGAGGACGTGATCGCGGCGCTGGAGTCGTCCACCGACAAGCGGCCGCTCGCCCTCACCGCGGTCGTCAAGCAGACGGTGCTGGAACTCTCGGACGGAACGGCGTCCGGCGCGATGGTGCTTCCGGCCGACAGGTTCTACCTCGCGGTCGCCCCGGCCAAGGCCGGCAACAAGGCGTGCACGCAGCACAACCTGTCGGTCGACCAGGGCGAGCTGCGCAACTTCGCCGTGCACGTCGTGATCAACGACGCGAACAACTCCCCGCTCGTGGACGCCGACGCCACCACCAACGCCAACGGCTTCGTCGGCTTCTGGCTGCCACGCGACCGCAAGGGGCTGATCACGATGACCGCCGGCAGCCTCAGCGGGCAGACCAGCTACGCCACCGGGCCCGGCAGCCCAACCTGCCGCACGGGCCTGACGCTCAGCTGACCTCTCACCCCGCCAGCGCCGGCTGAGGGTCGGTGCTGCACGACAGGGTCGAGGTGCCGTCGCGGCGCGGGATCACCGTGACCCGCTCGGCGATCCGCTGCTTCATCTCGGCGACGTGGCTGACGACACCGATACACCGGCCGCCCTCGCGCAGGGCGGTCAGCTGGTCCATCACCATGTCGAGCGCGTCGGGGTCGAGCGAGCCGAAGCCCTCATCGACGAACAGCGTGTTCAACTCGATGCCGCCCGCCTCGGCGGTGACGGCATCCGCGAGCCCGAGCGCCATCGCCAGGGACGCCTGGAACGTCTCGCCTCCCGACAGCGTCTTGGGGTCGCGGGCGGCGTCGCCACACGCGTGATCGACGACCTCGAGGCCGAGACCCAGCTTGTGCGAGCGGCCCTCGCGGGCGTCCGTGCGGCGCAGGGCGTAGCGGCCGCCGGTCATCGCGTCCAACCGGACGTTCGCCAGGTCGAGCACCTCCTCGAACCGTCTCAGCAGCACGAAGGTCGGCAGCGTCACGCCCCGCAGGTTGCCGCCGACGCCGTTCGCGAGGTCGGCCATGCGCAGGTAGGGCTCGGCCTGCGCCCGGATCGTTTCGAGCTCGGACGCCCTCCGCCCCAGTTCCGCGGACGCCTCGGACGCCAGCCGCGTGCCCTCCGCGGCCGCGCCGCTGGCCTGCAGCGACTCGCCCAGGACTCCCCGCGCCTGCTCCGCCGTCGCGCGCAGCGGCGCCTCGTCGACCGCTTG
>DAIRTI010000104.1:0-11273 GCA_036803965.1 Propioniciclava sp. | reverse complement strand
TCGCCCTTTACGTGTTCTGGGAGGCGACGACGGTCCTGTCGTTCCTGCTGATCGGTCACAACCCGGAGCGGCGCGCGAACCGGCAGGCGGCCATGACCGCCCTGATCGTCACGACGTTCGGCGGGCTCGCGATGCTCGGGGGCATCCTGCTGCTCGGGGCGTCCGTCGGCAGCTTCGAGGTCGCCGACCTCCTGGCCGCGCCGCCGACCGGCACGACGGCGTCCGTCGCGGCCGTGCTGCTGCTGGTCGGGGCGCTGTCGAAGTCGGCGATCGTCCCGTTCAGCTTCTGGCTGCCGGGCGCGATGGCGGCGCCCACGCCGGTCAGCGCGTTCCTGCACGCCGCGGCGATGGTGAAGGCGGGCATCTTCCTGGTGGCGCTGCTGGCGCCGGCCTTCGCTGACGATCCCGTCTGGCAGGGCGTCCTGATCGCTCTGGGCGCCGCGACGTTCCTGTGGGGCGGCTGGCGCGCCCTGCGCGAGCGGGACATCAAGCTGCTGCTCGCCTTCGGCACGGTCAGCCAGCTCGGTCTCGTCATGCTCCTGCTCGGGGTGGGGACGCCGTCGGCCACCCTCGCGGCGATCGCCCTCACGCTCGCCCACGCCGCGTTCAAGGCGGCCCTGTTCATGGTGGTCGGCGTCGTCGCGCGCACGCTGGGCACCCGCGACATCGCCGAGCTCGATCGCGTCGGACGCCGCCTCCCCCTCGCGACCGGCGCCGCGGTTCTGGCGGTGGCCGCGATGGTGGGGCTGCCGCCCACCCTCGGCTTCCTCGCCAAGGAGGGTGCGCTGGGCGCCGCGGTCTCGGCCGGACCCGCGAGCGGCTGGGGGTTGGCCGTGCTGCTGACCGCCGGCTCCATCCTGACCGGCGCGTACGGCCTGCGGTTCGTCTGGGCGCTGCTCGCACGCCGGGACGCCGTTGGTCCGGCCCTGCCAGGTGCGGCCCCGTCACGTGCGCCCCTGCCTGTGGCGGCCGGCCTGGGGGCGCTACCGGCGGCGCTGCTCGCGCTGGCGGGTGTGCTGCTCACGGCGTCCGGGCCGGGACTCTCGGGCACCTTGGCGACGCACCTCGCCCGGCTGACAGGACCGTCGTCGTCCCCCCTGGCGCTGTGGCACGGGTGGACGCCGGCGCTGCTGCTGACCGTGGCGTCCTGGCTCGGGGCGGTCGCGGTCTTCGCCGCCGTCGGCCGGCGGATCGAGCCGGCCACCGAGCGAGGCGGGGTCGCCTGGAACGCCGTCGTTCGGGGCATCGAGCGGATCGCGGTCGAGGTGACGGCCCGCACCCAGTCGGGCTCGCTGCCGTTCTACGTGACGACCGTCCTCCTCTCGCTGGTGGCACTCGCCGGACCAGCGCTCATCCTGGGCGGACGCGGACCGGACCTGTGGGCGTCCACGACGCCGATCCACCTCGCGCTCGCGACCGTCGCGATCGGCGCCACGGTGATCGCCGTGCGGGCGAGACGCCGACTGCGGGCGGTGATTTGCGTGGGGGCTACGGGTTATGCGACGGCGTTCCTGTCGGTGCTGCACGGCGCGCCGGATGTGGCACTGACCCAGTTCCTGACCGAGACGCTGCTGCTGGTCGTGTTCGTGCTGGCCCTGCGGCGGCAGCCGGACCACTTCTCGCGCCGTCCCTTCCGGGGCACGCGCTGGAGGTCGCTGGCGCTCGGCGTCGTGATCGGGGCGCTGGCGGGTGCTCTGACGTTGGTGGCCGCCGCCGACCGCACGGGTCCGAGGCGCTCGGACGACTTCGCGGTCCTCGCCGCCGCGGCGGAGGGACGCAACATCGTCAACGTCATCCTGGTCGACATCCGCGCCTGGGACACCCTCGGCGAGATCTCCGTGCTGGTCGTGGCCGCGACGGGGGTGGCGAGCCTGGTGCACCGCATCACCGGGCGCTCGACGGGCCGCCACCGGGCCGAGCGGGCCGGACCCGCGCCGCCGGGCGGTGGGCAGCGCTGGTTGTCGACCTCCCGCCCGCCCCCGCCGCGCCGCCGGAGCGTCCTGTTCGAAGTCGTGGCCCGGCTGCTGTTCCACCCGATCCTGCTGTTCGCTCTCTACCTGCTGCTCGCCGGGCACAACGCCCCCGGCGGCGGCTTCGTCGCCGGACTCGTCGCCGGGCTCGCGTTCACCGTCCGCTATCTGACCGGTGGCAAGGCCGAACTCGACGAGGCCACCTCGGTGGACGCCGGCCTGCTGCTGGGCGGCGGGCTCACACTGGCCGTGCTCACTGCACTGGCGCCGATGGCCTTGGGCCGGCCTCCGCTGACCAGCCTGAGCGCACATCTCGAGCTTCCCCTGCTGGGCACCGTGCACGTCGGCACCAGTCTGCTGTTCGACGCCGGCGTGTTCCTCATCGTCGTGGGGCTGGTGCTGGACGTCGTCCGCAGCCTCGGCGCGGGCATCGACTCCGAGGCCACGACGCGGGAGCCCGCATGGATGTGAACCTGGTGCTCGTCGTCCTGGTGGCCGTCTTCATGGGCGGCGGGGTGATGCTCGTCCTCGAACGCAGCCTGACCCGCGTCCTGCTCGGCTTCCTGCTGATCGGGAACGCGGTCACGGTCATGTTCGTCGTCGGCGGACGCCCGGGCGCCCCGCCGATCGTCGACGGGTCCGGACGCCGCATGGCCGACCCGCTGCCCCAGGCGCTCGTGCTCACCGCGATCGTGATCTCGGTGGCGACAACGTCGTTCGGGCTGGCGCTGGCGTACCGGTCCGGGCGCCTGCTCGGGCACGACGAGGTGGCCGACGACCTCGAGGACGCCGCGATCCGCGAGCGGGCGCTGGCCGACCAGACCTCGTCGACCTACGACGCCGCCACCGACGCCGTGCCGGAGGAGGAGGGGGCGGATCGATGACCTCGCTGGTGGCCCTTCCCGTGCTGCTCCCCCTCCTGGCCGCGGGGCTCTGCCTCGTGCTCGGCCGCTCGGCCTTCGCCCAGCGGACGCTGAGTCTCCTGGCGCTCGGCGCCGTGGTGGTGGTCGCCGGAGTGCTCGTCGCCGTGACCGACACCGCCGGCCCGCAGGTGCTCTCGATCGGGGGCTGGGGGCCCGACGGCATCGTCCTGGTGGCCGACCGGCTCTCGTCGCTGCTGCTGCTGGTCTCATCGATCGTGACCCTGTGCGTGCTGGCGTACGCGCACGGCCAGGGCATCGTCGAGGCCGGACCAGGGGCGTCCCTCTCTGTCTTCCATCCGACCTTCCTGGTGCTGTGCGCGGGCGTCTCGAACGCCTTTCTCACCGGCGACCTGTTCAACCTCTACGTGAGCGTGGAGATCCTGCTGGTCTCGTCGTACGTGCTCATCACGCTGGGTGCGACGCGGACCCGTGTGCGAGCCGGCATGGTCTACGTCGTCGTCAGCCTGCTGTCGTCGGTGCTCCTGGTGACGGGCCTGGCCGCCCTCTACTCGGTCACCGGCACGGTCAACCTGGCGGACGCCGCGGTGAAGCTGCAGTCGGTGGGGGCCGGGACACGAGACGCGCTGCAGGCGGTCCTGCTGACGGCGTTCGGCGTGAAGGCGGCCATCTTCCCGGTGTCGGCGTGGCTGCCCGACAGCTACCCGACCGCCCCCGCGCCGGTGACCGCGGTGTTCGCCGGGCTGCTCACCAAGGTCGGGGTCTACGCGATGGTGCGCGTGCAGACGCTGCTGTTCCCCGACAACCCGCGCTCGGAACTGTTCCTGGTGCTCGGCATGGCGACGATGCTGATCGGCATCCTGGGCGCGATCTCGCAGAGCGACATCAAGCGGATCCTGTCGTTCACCCTGGTCAGCCACGTGGGGTTCGTGCTCGTTGGCCTCGGGCTGTTCACTCGCAACGGGCTGGCCGGCGCGCTGTTCTATGTGGTGCACCACATCACGACGCAGACGAGCCTGTTCCTGCTGGCCGGATTGATCGAGTACCGCATGGGCACGACCGACGTCGACAGGCTCGGTGGCCTGGCCCGGCTGGCGCCCGTGCTGGCCGGGGCGTTCCTGGTGCCGGCGCTGAGTCTGGGCGGCATCCCGCCGCTGTCCGGGTTCCTCGGGAAGCTGGCGGTGCTGCAGGCGGGCGTCCAGGAGGGGTCCTGGCTCGCGCTCGGGTCGGTCGCCGTCGGACTGCTGACCAGCCTGCTCACGCTGTACGCCCTCGCGAAAGTGTGGAGCCAGGCGTTCTGGCGTCCGGCGCCGCTCTCGGACGCCGACGCGCGCTCCGGCGTCCGGCCGGGTCAGGACGACGTGAGCGGGACGCTCGTCGGGGACGCCGGGGGCGACCGCTCCCGGGTGCCGCTCGCCCTGTCGGTGCCGGCATACGCGCTGGTGGCGGTCGGCCTGGCCTTCACCGCTGTGGCCGGCCCGCTCTACGACTACGCCGTGCGGTCGGCCGACGAGCTGCGCGCACCGGCGTCCTATGTCACCCGGGTGCTGGGAGGTGCCGAATGACCCCCCGTCGCGCGCGCAGGGCGTCGCTGCAGTGGCCGGCGGTGCTGCTGCTGTGGCTCGGCTGGTGCACGTTCTGGGGGTCGGTGAGCCCGCTGGTGGTGGCGTCCGGGTTGGTCCTGGCGGTGGCGGTGTTGTGGCTCTTCCCACTGCCGCCCGTCGTGCTGGACGGCCGGGTGCGGCCGGTGGCGTTGGGGATCCTGGCGGTGCGGTTCGTCTTGGATCTCGTGCGCGCCAGCGTTCACGTCGCGTGGCTGGCGCTGCGGCCGCGTCCGGTGCCGCCGAGCGCGGTCGTGACGGTGCGGCTGCGGTCGTCCAACGACGTGCACGTGGCCCTGACGGCCGCGCTCGTGACGCTCGTGCCGGGCTCGGTGGTGATCGAGATCGGGCGCTCAGGCGTCCTCGTCGTGCACGTGCTGGACGTCCCGGACGTCGAGGCGCTGCACCGGGCGCGCGCGGGGATCCTGGCGCAGGAGGCTCGGGTGCTGGCCGCTTTGGAGGCTCGCGGGGCGCCCAACGTGCCCGTGGCGGACGGCGACCCACGGCGTCCCAGACCGGAGGTGAGCGCATGACCGTCTGGATCAGCGCCGTCCTGCTGTCGGTGGCGGCGGTGCTCGCGCTCGTGCGGATCGCGCGGGGGCCGTCCAACCTCGACCGGGCCGTCGCCCTCGACGTGCTGGTGACGAGCTTCGTGATGGGGCTGGGCGCGGTCATCGTGTTCACCAGGCACGACGACTTCCTGCCGATCATGCTGACCATGGCGTTGGTGGGATTCGTCGGCTCGACGAGCGTCGCGCTCTTCTCGAACCCGGAGCGCGGGAAGAAGGAGGAGCCGTGATCTCGCTGCTCGACGGTGTGGCCGCGCTGTTGGTCGTCGCGAGTTCGGTGCTCGCGCTCAGCGCAGCGGTCGGGCTGAACCGGTTCCCGGACCTATTCACCCGCATACACGCCGCCGCCAAGCCACAGACCCTCGGGGTCGTCCTGGTGCTAATCGCGATCGGGGTGGTCACCCGCGACCCGGGTCACGTATGGCTGCTGATCGCGATCGGGGCCTTCCAGTTGATGACCGTGCCCGTCTCGGCTCACCTCGTCGGACGCCGTGCCTACCGGACGCTTCCCCTGCGCCCCGAACTGCTGACCGAGCCGCCTGAGGACCCTGGGATCGAGTCAGACGACGACGCGGACGGCGCGGACTGCGACGGGGGCGCGGGTCAGCGGTGATTCGAGGGTTATCGCTCAGCTCACAGGCGCCGCTGCTCCACGGCGTCACTCGTTGAGTCCTGCCGCCGGACCGGGGCCGCGTCCCACCCGCTTGGCCCGATGCCGCAGTCGGGTGCAGAAGGACGCCCTCCGGTTCGGGTTGCCGTGTCCAGTCCGTGTCCTGGGTTGGCTTCGCTGCAGGTGTGTGGCCGCGTCCCGGCCCTGCTCTGCCGGACGCCGCTACTGCCAGGCCGCCCATCGTGAAGCCCTCGGCCCTTCCCGCTCAGTTTCGCTGCGGGGCGCGGGGCCGCGTCCCGGCCCTGCTGTGGACGCCGCAGGCGTCGTGCTCCCCTGCTTCGGTGTCCGTACCGACCGACTTCGTACTGGAAGCCGTGCGGGGACGTTCACGTCGAGCAGCCAGGCGGGCACTGCTCGACCTGCCATAGGCCTCGCCGCCTCGATCGGCCGCACCCTCCTCGCGCGCGGAGTGGGCCCGTCATGTGAACGCAGGTGGAGTAGCGCCGCCGTCTCGGCTACGGGCTCGTCCACCCACCACCCTCAGCCGACCACAGGCGCCTACACCCCACCTGCAAGCCAAGGCGGGTTGCTCTCAACGGTCAGTGCTGGCCCTCGTGGTCACCGTCGCGGGCGTCCTCGTCGTAGTCGGCGTACTCATCTCGCGGCTCCGGACGGCCCAGCGCGGTCGTCCCGTACGGACCGACTTCGTATTGGAAGCCGTGCGGGGACGTCCAGGTGTACCAGCCGGGCTGCCATTGCTCGACCTGCCACAGCTTCGCGGTCTTGGCCCGGTGCACCCTGCGGGAGAGGGGACCGAGATTGTCGGCACGAGTCTGCTCGGCACCCTCAGGCGCCTGCCAGTCATACGGTGTGGTGTGGTCGAGGTCGCAGCCGCTGGCGGGGCGTGCCGAGAACGGGAACGCCTCCACCGGATTCCTCGCCAGCACATGCTGCCGCAACCGGACAGGCACCTCGTAGTGATCGACCGGCGGGATCGTGTTCAAATCCACCACGGGCTTCACCGTCACCTGGGTATGGCCCAGGAACCGGCGCAACGTTTGTAGGTCGAGCGGCCCGACGCCCTCGATGCGGGCCACGCCACCCTCGACGATCACGGTCGGGACGGCAGCGTGCGCACTGGCCAGATCCAGGGCAACGTCCTTGACCGCCACGACGGCGCCGGAGTCGGGTGTCTGGATCGAAGCAGAGGATCTGCTGCCTGACGAACCTACGTCTGTTACCTCGTCGCCAACGCCCGGCGGCTCGTGTCCGGTCAGCCCGTCGACGGTGACCGCTTCGCCGCCGACCACCCAGGAGTCAGGTGTCATCCCACCGTCGCAGATCGAACCAGCGCCGGGCGGCAGGCCGTTCAGTGGCCCACCAACAACCGGCGATGCCGTTCGGAGCCAGCTCTTCCGCGGCCCGCCGGCCACGGTAGGTCCCGGCTGGAGCCAACCACTGCTGGGCCCAGCCTGCAGCCAGGCAGTCAAGACCGAGTCGGGGGTGCCGCGGAGGTCCTCGAACGGCTCGGCATAGACCTGATCAGCCGCAATATGCACCACCAGCGTGGCGGTGCGGTTCGTCGGCTGACCGTCACCAAACCCAGCCAACAGATCCAACGCAGCCTGGGGGTCAGCCAAGATCCCCAGCGCAGTCGCCCGCCTCTGGTCGATCAGCTCGGTACTACCCGCAGCAGCCAAAGCGTTGGCGACCTCGGAGATCGTCTGATCCAGGGCGAGGGCATCTTCGGTGTCGAGCCGCCCGAACAACACCGACGCCCCCTCACCATGACCCCCGATGTACACGTGCCGTTCCCGGCGGCGCTGCTCAGCCCGGCGGGCGGCCAGGGCCGCGTCGGCTTTCACGATCAACCCGGCCAGCATCCGTTGCACCCTGGCCCACGGCAAAGCTCCCAGGGTCAATGCGAGTTGGTGATCGACCCAGCGAGCCCCCTCAACCGACAAACCAGCACTCGCACACCGCTGCGCCACCTTCAACGCATCCTTCGGGGTGAGCCTGCCGGCGTGGGTGTGGGCCCACAGTTCGGGGTGTCGGTCACGCAGGTTGAGCACGTCGCGGATCAGGATCGATGCCTCGACCGGATCAACACCGAGCAGGCCGCCGAGTTCCATCGACAAGAACTCCCCGATACACGCCGTCCCGTCAGCACCGCCGACGATCAACCGTTCGGTCGCAAACCCGGCCAGGGTCTCGTCCACGAACGACTCATCACAGGCTTGGGCGATCAGCACCAACTCACGGAGTTCGGCGTCGCGCAGGATGGAGTGGTTCTCCCGCAACGCGTCGAACACGTCATCGCTGGGATCGGCCACCACCACCCATCCGCTCATGTGCACGATTCTACCATACGAATCGAATAATACACCGATTATTATCATCGGATGTTTATGAGGTTACGGGTGGCTTGGTCCCGTTGGGGTTGGTGAGCCGGGGTCGGTGTGCCCCTCGGCGACCGAGGCGAACGGTCGCGGGGTGTCGGCCCTCGATCACCGTGACGTGGCATTTGCTGGGACAAATGAAACGTCACCGTGATCAAAGGGTCCGGAGGACGGCGACAACGACGATGAGCCGGCGGCGACAGACAGGGTCCATACCTCAAACCCCGGCGCCGACGACTACGGACTGGCCCAGCGCGACGGCAACCATCCACGCATGATCAACAGCAAGGGAGTCACCCTCGCGACCGGTGGAACGGCCCAGCGCGTCGGGGTTGTCCGGACGGGCGTGCAGAACGGAGGCTGCGGCCAGCCCGAGTGCCCCACCGAACGGCCCGATCGACACACGGGTCCGGACCGGCGCGCAGAGCGGAGGGAACGGGGCCCAGAACAGCACTGCGGAGAGAAGCGGTGGCGGACCCGAGAGAAGGGCCGAACTCACCGAGGGCCGACCGATTGCCCTGCTGCGCCTGATTGCTGACCGATCTGCTGCGGTCGCTGTCCGAGCGTCGCGTACTTCCCGCTGGGCGGCCATCGCACACCCACCCGCGCCCAACCCATAAGGGGATGGCGTGTGAAGCGCACTCCCTCAGCTGGACCGAGATCAGCTCTTCATCGAGACGTGCACGTGGTCGTAGTGGTTGTCGGTGACGCTGCCGCGGTCCTCCATGAGGCGCCAGGTGGGGTTCGCGGGGGTCCAGATCTTTTGCTCGAAGATGATGTGATCGACGTTCAACTCGGACGCGTGCGCCACGAGGTACTTCGCGATCGACCAGCCGAGCGCCGACTCGCTGCCGGGCGTGATCATGAAGTCGATCGCGAGCCCCAACTGGTGGTTCGACAGGCTCGAGGCCCGGTAACCGCCCACCGAGTTGATGCCGCTGAAGTTCGACATCACGGCGTTATAGGTCTTGACCGCTCCCCCGCGCAGTCCGTAGTTCGAGGCGGGAGCGAACTTCTTGTTGGACGCCGTCGCGGCCGTCGTCGTCGTGGTCACCTTCTGCGTGGCGGCCTTGGCCGCGGCAGCCTTCTTCTCGGCTGCCGCCTTCTCAGCTGCCGCCTTCTCAGCGGCGGCCTTGTCCGCCGCGGCCTGCTCGGCCGCCGCACGCTGGGCCGTGATCCTGGCGGATTCCGCGACGGCGGACGCGTACTCCTCCGACTGGCTGACGACCTGCGCGGCGCTCGTCGCGCTGGAGGCGCCGAACAAGGTGGCCTGCCCCGCCGGGGCCGTGGTCGCGCTCGCGCTCGAGGCGCCGCCCGCCGCGAACGGCAATCCCGAGGACGAGGTCAGGACCAGGGCGCCCGCGGTGGCCGCCGTGGCCAAGGCCACGGCGGAGGGCAACAGGCGCGCACGAACGCCCCGCTTGACGACACCCCTGCGCGGCGCAGAATCCTGCGGGGCGTCGAGAGGGTCGAGCGCGGGGCCGTCGGCGATTCGGCGTGGGCTGGCCATCAGGGAGCCTCCAAGGCAAGGAAACATGAGAACGAGATAAGAATACCTGAGGTTTTCTCAGGAATCTACCGAGACCGCCAACCCCTACGACTGTCCATCGGCCCGCGGACCGGGGCCGCGGCGTCCGGCTTACGATGGAACCGACCCTTCATCGCCGGCGAACCGGCGAAGGGAGGAGGTGCGCATGTCTGTCATCTCGCGCCGCTCGTTCATCGCACTCGGCGCCGGAACCGCAGCTGCGGCGGCCCTCGCCGGCTGCGCCTCCCGGACTCCCGGGAGCGGCACCACCACCGCCGCCAGCCGCTCGGCCTACATGGTGCCGCCGAAGACCGGTCCCCTCCTGATCGGATTCTCGGCGACGTCCTCCACGGACGCCTTCGGCCGCCAGCAGCTGCTCGAGCTGCAAGACGAGGCGAAGCGGCTCTCGGCCGACGTCCGTCAGGTGCTGGACGCCGATGCCGCCGGCTCCGCCGACAAGCAGGTAGCCGACATCGAGTCGCTCGTCGGCAGGGGCGTGGACGTGCTGCTGATCGACGCGGCGTCCGACACTGCCCTGGACGCGACCCTCGAACAGGCACAGGCCAAGGGCGTCCTGCTGGTCTCGTTCCGCAACACGGTGTCCTCGCCGAGGGCGCTGGCGATCGGCTACGACCAGGAGCGCTTCGGCGAGGTCGGCGGCGCCTGGCTGGCCGGCAGGCTCGCCCGCGGCGACCGCGTCGTCACGATCGACGGTCCCGCCGGCAGCGCCGACGCCCGGGCGCGACTCACGGGCGCCATGCAGGCCCTCGAGAAGGCCGGCATCGTGATCGCCGCCGGCGCCGCCACCGATTGGGACCAGGCCGAGGCCCACGCTGCGACCGAACAGCTGCTCGCCGAACACCCCGACGCCAAGGGCGTCTACTCGTCCAATGGCGTTGCGACCCTGGGCGCGCTGGAGGCCATGAGCCAGCCAGGCATGAAGCTGTTGCCCGTCCCCGGCGACGGACTCAACGGCTTCCTGAGGCAGTGGAAGCAACTCCGCGGCAGCGTGGGCTTCGAGTCCATCGCGCCGAGCGCGCCGCCTTCGCTGGCGGCGGCCGCGCTGCGCATCGCCGTCCGGACCGCCCGCGGCGAGGACCCGGGCCGCACGCCGACCGTCGACCTCCCGGTGATCACCTCCGACACCCTGGACGCCCACGTGCGGGCCGACGTCCCCGCCACCTTCTATCTGCCGACCGGGCTGTCGGCGGAGACGATCCAGAGGAACTACCTGCCGCGCTGACCGGCCGCCTCGGCGTCCACCATCGGCGGCGGCAGCTTCGAGCGCCGCAGCAGGTAGATGCCGTACAGGCACAGGACGGTGTCGATCGGCGCCTCGACCGCGGCGATCGGCAGCGTGCCCAGTTGCAGGCTGATGTCGTGCAGCGCGTGGATGACGATCAGCGGCCAGATCGTGCCGGTCCGCAGCCTGAGCGCGGCCAGGCCGACGCCCTGCACGGCGGCACCGAAGGCCTGCAGCAGGATCAGCACCGAGAACCCGCGCAGCGCCGCGTTGGTGAGGTGCCCCAGCCCGAACAGCACCGACGACAGGACGACCGCCAACCACACTCCGCGCGGTCGCAGCAGCCCGAGCATGACGCCGCGCCACAGACCCTCCTCGAACACCCCCGTGGCAAGGTAGGCGACCACGAGGACGACGACCGCGGCCATGTTCTCCGGCGCGCGGACGCCCCCGACGAGCGGTGCCGCCAACA
>DAIRTI010000103.1:0-11303 GCA_036803965.1 Propioniciclava sp. | reverse complement strand
TGACCTGCGTCGACTCCAGCTTGCGCAGCGCGCGCTCCTTGCGCTTGCGGTGCTTGAGGACGCCGGCGGCCTCCTCGATGAAGCCGCGCCGGGTCTCGGGCGTGGCCTGCAGGATGGCGTCCAACTGCCCCTGACCGACGATGACGTGCATCTCGCGTCCGATGCCGGAGTCGGACAGCAACTCCTGGACGTCCAGGAGGCGCGCGGCGTGGCCGTTGATCGCGTACTCCGACCCGCCGGCCCGGAACATCGTGCGGGTGAGCGTGACCTCGGTGTACTCGATGGGCAGCGCGCCGTCGGTGTTGTCGATGGTGAGCGAGACCTCGGCGCGGCCGAGCGGCGCGCGGCCGGCGGTGCCGGCGAAGATGACGTCCTCCATCTTGCCGCCGCGCAGGGTCTTGGCGCCCTGCTCGCCCATGACCCAGCTGAGGGCGTCCACGACATTGGACTTGCCCGACCCGTTCGGGCCCACGATCGCCGTGATGCCCGGCTCGAAGGCGAGGGTGGTGGCCGACGCGAAGGACTTGAATCCTCGCAGCGTCAGGCTCTTGAGATACACGCGTACACCCTAGACAAACCCGGCCCGGCTAGGCCGCGACGCTTCGCGCGTGCCTGCGGCGGACCGCGCGGAAGGTCCAGAGCTTGTTGACCACGAAGTTGATGGGCATCGTGATGAAGATCGTGAGCAGCTGCCCCCAGTACTCGCGCGACTGCAGCCCGGCGTTCTCGTGCCAGTAGGGCTCGGGCAGGTAGAGCGGCGAGGTGGGGTTAGTGAAGGCGATCTTGATGAAGATGCCCGCGGCCGCGGCGACCGCACCGACCGAGAAGAACGGCCAGAACTCGCGCCAGAACGGGGCCTTGGCGCCGTGCCGGAACGTCCAGTAGCGGTTCAGGACGAAGTTGAAGAAGACCGCCACCACGAACGCCCCGACCCACACGAACGTGGTGTAGCGCACGTTGTAGGGCGTGCCCGGGATCGAGAAGATGACCCGCTGAGCGTTGACCGTGCCGCCGTTGAGCTTGTTGAGGATGACCGTGACGATCATGTTCACCACGACCCCGGCGCCGCCGACCATGCCGAACTTCACGAACTGGCGCAGCACGTGTCCGTAGCGGGCATACAGGGAGTCGGGGCTCACGATCGCGTCATCCTAGCGGCCGCGCTTGTGAACGGCCTTTGGCAGCGGGGACAGTAGAACGAGCTGCGGTTCATGAATCGGTCGCGGCGCAGCGGCGTGGAGCAGCGGTGGCAGGGCAGCCCCTCGCGGCCATAGGCATCCAGGTCGCGGTCGAAGTAGCCCGACTCGCCGTTGACCGCCACGTAGAGCTCGTCGAAGGACGTGCCGCCGGCGGCGAGGGCGTCCGCCATGACCGCGCGGGCGGCGTCCAGCAACTCGGGGACGCGTCGCGCGGCCAGGCGATCGGCGGGGTGGTCGTAGTGGACGCGGGCCCGCCACAGCGCCTCGTCGGCGTAGATGTTGCCGATGCCCGAGGTGACGCTCTGGTCGAGCAGGACGCGCTTGATCCCGCTGCGGCTACGCCGGATGCGGGCCACGAGGGCGGCGCGGTCGAGGTCGGGATCGAACAGGTCGCGTCCGATGTGGGCGATCTCGGGCGGCAACGCGGCCCCGCCCCGGCTCAGCGAGCAGCCCCCGAACATGCGCTGGTCGACGAACAGCAGTCGGACGCCGTCGTCCAGCTCGAACACGATGCGGGTGTTGCGCGGCAACTCGGCATCGGTGCCGCCCACGCGGAACTGCCCGCTCATGCCCAGGTGGGCCAGCACGGCGTCCCCGTCGTCGAAGGGCAGCCACAGGTACTTGCCACGTCGGCGCGGCTCGGCGAAACGGCGTCCGGGCAGGGTGGCGGCGAAGTCCTCGGGGCCGGCTTCGTGCCGACGGACGGGCCGCGGATGCAGGACGGTGACGGCGGCGAGGCGGCGTCCGGTGACGATCGGCGCGAGGCCCCGCCGGACGGTCTCGACCTCGGGCAGTTCGGGCATTCAGCCCTCGGCTGCGGGTTCGGCCGCCTCGATCGTGCACTCCGCGGCGTTGAGCGCCTCGTAGGCCAGCTCGGCCGCACCCTGCTCGGCCTCCTTCTTGGACCGGCCGATGGACGGCGCGTACAGGACGCCGTCGATGCAGGCGCGGGCCTCGAAGCGCTTGTCGTGATCGGGCCCGGACGCCTCGTGCACGTAGGTGGGGACCGGCAGGCCGCGCTCGGCGCACAGGTCCTGCAGCGACATCTTCCACTCCAGGCCGGCGCCCTTGGCGTCCGCGGCCAGGACCATGCGGTCGACCAGGCGGTGCACGTAGGCCTGGGCGGCGTCGCGCCCGGCCGACAGGTAGACGGCGCCGATCAGCGCCTCCATGGTGTCGGCGAGGATCGAGTCTTTGTTGGCGCCACCGGTCAGGATCTCGCCGCGGCCCAGGCGGATCAGCGGCCCGAGCCGCAGTTCGCGGGCGCGCTTGGCGAGCGCGGTGGTGGAGACCACAGCGGCCCGCAGCTTCGCCAGGTGCCCCTCGGCGTAGTGCGGGAAGGTGCGGTACAGGTGCTCGGTGACGATCAGGCCGAGCACGGAGTCACCGAGGAACTCGAGCCGCTCGTTGTGGGGCGCGGCGTCGTGCTCGAAGGCCCACGACCGATGGGTCAGGGCAAGCTCGACGAGCTGGGGATCGGCGTGGATCCCCAGCTCATCGAGAACGGTCTGGATGCGGCTCTCCGCCGCAGGGCTCACGGCTCGAGGATCTGCCGGCGGGCCGCACGGGGGCCGTACTGGCCGCAGGCCGGGCACGCCGTGTGAGGCAGGTGCTTCTCGCGGCAGGCCGCGTTGGCGCAGGTCACCAGCGTGGGCGCGGACGTCTTCCACTGGGCGCGGCGCGAGCGCGTGTTGGAACGGGACATCCTCCGCTTGGGAACAGCCACGTCAGTCTCTTTCTCGTCTCGGCCTCGCGGCCTGCACTTACTCGGAGGCGCCGTTCGCCCAGCCCGAGAGCTCGGCCCAGCGCGGGTCGATCTCGTCGTCGTGCCGATGGTCGGGGTCGGCGTTCAGGTCGGCCCCGCAGAGGGGGCAGAGCCCGGCGCACTCCCGGTCGCACAGCGGGATGAACGGCAGGTCGAGTACCACCGCGTCCCTCAGGACGGGCTCGAGGTCGACCAAGTCGCCCTCGACGCGGCTGGCCTCGTCGTCGTCGAGCTCCTTGCCCGGGAAGAGGAACAGCTCCTGAACGTCGATCGTCTCCGTCGAAGCGATCGGCTTCAGGCACCGTGCGCACTCCCCGGCGAGCTGGATCTCAGCGACGCCGGTGACCAGGACGCCCTCCACGACCGCCTCGAGCCTGAGATCGAGATCGATGGGAGAGCCCACGGGTACCCCGATCACGTCGTTGCCCATGCCTTCGGGAGCGGGAGCCTCGCGGCGCACCTGCTTCATCTCGCCCGCGCGACGACCCAGTTCGTGGATGTCGAACACGAGCCGTGAGCGGGGGTCGATCGTGCGATGCACTTGAACAGCCCCTTCACCCTCTGGCACGACAGCGTCGTAACCGAAGGGAAAGACTACCTTGAGCGCCCCGAGGGCGCCAAAACGTACGGACGCCGCAGGCGCGAGCCGGCGTCCTGTCTGGTCAGGCCTCCGGCTGCTCGTCGAACGCCGACCGCTCGGGCTCGTCGAGGCCGGATCGCTGCGACAGCCGGGCCCGCATCGTCTTGAGCTGGGACAGCGTCTTCGCCATGTACGCCTCGAGCTCGGCCATCCGCTGGTCGACGTAGGCGTCGGCCTCGCGTTTGAGGGCGTCCGTCTCGGACTGCGTGGTCGCGCTCAGCTCGGACGCCTTCGCGACAGCCTCGGTGTGCACGGCGTCGGAGGAGACGAGCTCCTCGGCGCGCGCGCGGGCGTCCGCGACGATGCGGTCGGCCTCTGCCCGGGCCTCGGAGATGGCGTCCGCGGACGAGTCGCGGCGGGCCACCTCGGCCTCGGCGCTCAGGGTGGACAGGGCCCGGTCGAGCAGCCCGACGACCTCGGCCCGGTTGAGCATGCACGAGGCGGACATGGGGACCGACTTGGCCTGCTCAACGATGGTCTTGATCGCCGCCACCTGCTCGGCAGCCGACTGGGTCATTGGTCCTCCTCGTGGCGGGCGGCGACTTTCGCGTGGATGCGGGCGTTCACGCTGGCCGGAACGAACTCTGACACGTCTCCCCCGAACGACGCCACCTCGCGGATGATCGTGGACGACAGCGTCGCCCAGCGGGCGGCCGCGGGCAGCAGGACGGTCTCGACGCCGGTCAGCTTCTGGTTCATCTGGGCCATCTGCAGCTCGAACTCGAAATCGCCCGCGAAGCGCAGCCCCTTGACGATGACGTCACAGTCGTGGGCGCGGCAGAAGTCGACCAGCAGGCCGGTCAGCTGCAGGATCCGGACGCCTTCACGCGCCCCGCAGGCCTCCTCCAACATGGCGACACGTTCGTCGGGGGTGAACAGGTAGTTCTTGGCGCTGTTGCGGCCGACGGCGACGACGACCTCGCCGAAGAGGCGTTGCGCCCGGTCGATGATGTCCAGATGCCCGTACGTGACCGGGTCGAAGGAGCCCGGGCAGATCGCCCTCATTCGTCCTCCTGGGTGGCGAAGTGAAGCGTGGTCTCACCGTAGCGGCGCGACCAGGTGTTTCGCAGGGCGGCGGGCCAGGCCGGGGCCGGGTCGCGCGTGGCCCGTTCGGCGACGACGAGGGAGTCCGCGGCCAGCCAGCCCCGCTCCAGCAGCCGGACGCCGACGCGCGCGACGGCGTCCCCGGACGTCGCATACGGTGGGTCGAGCCAGACGATGTCGAAGGGACGCGGCGGCGGCTCCGCCAGGAACGCCTCGACCGGCGCGGTGACGACGGTGACGTCCAGGCCCAGGTCGGCGGTGTTGCGGCGGGCGACGGACGCCGTGGCGGCGTCCGACTCGACGGCGACGACCGGTCCGGCCCCCCGGCTGGCAGCCTCGAGCGCGACGGCGCCGGAACCGGCGTACAGGTCGAGGAACGAGAACCGCTCCAGCATGGTGTCGGCGGGCTCGCCGGCGGTGCCCGCCCAGGCGGCGATGAGGTTGAAGGCGGCCTCGCGGACGCGGTCGGAGGTGGGACGCGTCCGCCGGTGGGACGGCATCGCCAGGCGGTGGCCGCCGCGGCGACCGGCGACGATCCGGCTCACGGGAGCCAAGAATAGCCCGCTCGGGCCCGCCGGGGCCGGTGGCGATCTCGCCGTTCGCTGGCGGGGGGTCCGGCCATGAGGTAGAAAAACCTCATGGCCGATTCTGCAGCCGACGCCGTCGTCGAACTCACCGAGGATCAGAGCTGGGCGGTCCTGTCGGGCTGCAAGGTCGGACGCCTCGTCACGTGCGTCGACCGCCATCCCGAGATCTTCCCCGTCAACTTCGTGACCGACGGGCGCTCGATCGTCTTCCGCACCGCCGAGGGCAACAAGCTGTTCACCGTCACCATCAACTCCGAGGTCGCCTTCGAGGTCGACGGCTGGGACGGCACCGGCGGCTGGAGCGTCATCACTCACGGCCGCGGCGAGGAGGTCACCGCAGCGAGCGAGGTGGAGCGGCTCGAGTCGCTGCCCCTGCGGCCGTGGGTGCCGGTCGTGAAGACCCACTGGGTGCGGATCACGCCGACGCAGATCACCGGACGCCAGTTCCACTTCGGCCCCGAGCCCGACAAGGAGTACTCGTTCAACAGCGAGTAGGAAGACCCCGGACGCCGCCGGCGCCGTTTGCGCGCGGGTCTGTCCTGCGCGAGCGGCCGCGCGGGGTCAGGAGCGTTCGATCCAGTCCCCGCTCGAGAGCTGCTCCGTGTAGGTGACGGCGTCGGCGAACCCTGGCACTTGGCGCTCGGGGTCGGCCTCGACGGCCAGTTCCGCCACCCTCCTGGCCCGCCCGATCACCTCGCCGTGCTCGAGGACGCGCAGCAGCCGCAGCGAGGAGCGCCCGCCGGCCTGCTCGGCGCCCAGCACGTCGCCCTCGCGGCGCTGGGCGAGGTCGAGTTCGGCGAGCTCGAACCCGTCGCGCGTGCGTGCGATCGCGGCCAGCCGCTCCCAGCTGTCGGCGCCCTCCTCGGCGTGGCTGACCAGCAGGCAGACCCCGGGGTGCTCGCCGCGGCCGATGCGTCCGCGCAGCTGGTGCAACTGGCTGATGCCGAACCGGTCGGCGTCCCAGATCACCATCATCGCCGCGTTGGGCACGTCGACGCCGACCTCGATCACGGTGGTGGCGACGAGCACGTCCAGCCGGCCGGCGGCGAGGTCGGCCATCGCGGCGTCCTTCTCGTCGGTGGGCAGCTGCCCGTGCAACAGGCCGAGCCGCAGCCCGGCCAGTTCCTCGGTGCGCAGGCGCTCGTAGAGCTCCGTCACGCCCACGTAGTGCCTGAAGCTGCCGTCGACCAGCTTGTCGTCGGAGGATTCGATGCGCGGTGAGACGACGAACACCTGCCGGCCCTGCGCGACCTCCTCTCGGACCCGCACCCAGATGCGGTCGACCCAGGCGGGGTGCCTCAGGCCGTCCACCACCGTGGTCTGGACGTCGGCGCGTCCCCCGGGCAGCTCGGTCAGCGTCGAGACCTCCAGGTCGCCGAACACGGTCATCGCGACCGACCGCGGGATCGGCGTCGCCGTCAGCACCAGGACGTGCGGCCGGGCGCTGGCCCGGTCGGTGAGCTTGGCCCGCTGCTCGACCCCGAATCGGTGCTGCTCGTCGACGACGACCAGCCCGAGGTCGGCGAACTGCATGCGATCGCCGAGCAGCGCGTGGGTGCCGATCACGATGCCCGCCTCGCCGGAGGCGGCCTTGAGCTGGGCGTTCCGCTTGGCGATCGCCGACATCGACCCGGTCATCACGACGACGTCGGTGGCCTCGTCAGCCGCGCCCAGCGTGCGGCCCGCACCGAGGTCGCCGAGCAGGCCGGTGATCGTGCGGTAGTGCTGGTGGGCCAGCACCTCGGTCGGCGCCAGCAGGACGGCCTGGCCGCCGGCGTCCACGACCGCGAGCATGGCGCGTAGGGCGACCAGCGTCTTGCCCGAGCCGACCTCGCCCTGCAGCAACCGCTGCATCGGCCGACCGCGGGCCATGTCCGCGAAGATCGCCTCGCTCACCTCGACCTGGCCGGCGGTCAGCTCGAACGGCAGCCGGGCGTCGAAGGCGTCCAGCAGGCCGCCCGGACGCCGTGGGCGCGGCCCCGCTGACTGCCGCGCGTTCTCGGCGCGCCGGTAGGCCATCGTCAGCTGGGTGCAGAACGCCTCGTCGAACAGCAGGCGGTCGTTGCCCTCCTCGGTCTCGCCGACGGTGCGCGGGCGGTGGACGCGCGTGAAGGCGTCCAGGAGACCGCAGACGTGACCCTCGGCCAGGACCCACGCCGGCCAGGGCTCCTCGACGCCGGCGAGGGTCTCCAGCGCGATGCGGGCGCACTCGGCGATGGTCCAGGTCGGCAGCTTCGCGGACGCGGGATACATGCCGACCAGCCCCGACTGGGAGAGTTCGGCGAGGCGCTCCTTCTCGGCGGAGCGGCCGACCACCTTGCCGGCCTCGTCGAGCATGACGAACTCGGGGTGGGTGAGCTGGGGGCGTCCGTTGAACTCGTTGACCTTGCCGACGAAGATGCCCCGGACGCCCTTGGCCAGCTCGCGCGTCCAGTACTCGCAGAGATGCCGGCGCCCGAACCAGGTGACGCCGAGCGTGCCCTCACCGTCGGTGAGCGTCGCCTCGAGCCGGATGCCGGCACGGCGGTTCCTGAGGTCGGGGTTCTTGGCTTCGCGGATCTCGGTGCGGACGACCTGCGCCATCAGCGCGACGTGGTCGCCGACCTCGAGCGAGGACAGGTCGGTCATCTCTGTGCCCGCCATGTAGCGGCGGGGCAGGTGGCGCAGCAGGTCGCCGACGGTGTGGATGCGCAGCTGCTCGAACGGCTTGGCCGTCTTCGCACCGAGCGTGTGTGCCAGCGGCGCGTTGAGCCGCCGGAACATCTCGGTGCGCCAGGGGGACAGTTCGGCGTCCTCCACGAGCCTCAACGCGGGTCTCACGGCGGCGAGCTTACGGCGTCTCGCCGACAGTCTCCGGTGTCCGGAATCGCGCCGATGCTCGCAGGCCTCGGCGGCGTCCGGAACCCACGGCAAACGAAAAGACCCGCCGAGGCGGGTCTTCGCGGTGAGGACGGCGGGTCAGCGGCTGACCTTGCCGGCCTTCAGGCACGAGGTGCAGACGTGGAGCCGCACGGGGGTGCCGTTCACGACAGCCCGGACGCGCTGGATGTTCGGATCCCAGCGGCGGTTCGTCTTCTTCTTCGACCAAGGCACGTTGTGCCCGAAGCTCGGGCCCTTGGCGCAGATGTCGCACACGGCAGCCACTGGACTCTCCTTGTTTCTCGCTTGCCGGCCCGCAGGGCCGAGGACGGTTCTCACGCTGGGAACCTAGGAATGGTATCGGATGCCCGGCCCGTGGGCGAAATCGCGGGCGTCCGGCTCAGGTCGAGATCACCACCGGCACGATCATCGGACGCCGCCGGTACGTCTTGTTCACCCAGCGTCCGATGAGGCGGCGCATGAGCTGCTGGAGCTCGTGGGTGTCCTCGGCGCCGTCGGCGAGCGCGCCCCGCAGGGCCTCGGTGAGCTCGGCGGCGATGTCGTCGAAGACGGCGTCCCCCTCGAAGAACCCGCGGGCGGTGATCTGGGGCTCGCTGACCAGTTCCATCGAGTGCAGGTTGACCGCGGCGATCGCCGAGATGAACCCCTCCTCGCCCAGGATGCGGCGGTGTTCGAGTTCGGCGTCCCCGATGTCGCCGACCGTGGAGCCGTCGACGAAGATGTAACCGCACTCGAGGCGTCCGACAATCTGGGCGCGACCACGACGGAGGTCGACGACGACGCCGTCCTCGACGGGCAGCACGTTGCGCCGGTCGACGCCGGTCGCGACGGCCAGCTCGGCGTTGGCCTTCAGCTGGCGCACCTCGCCGTGCACCGGCATCACGTTGCGCGGACCCACGATGTTGTAGACGTAGAGCAGCTCGCCCGCGCAGGCGTGGCCCGACACGTGCACGAGCGCATTGCCCTTGTGAACCACGGTGACGCCGATGCGGGTCAGGCCGTTGATCACGCGCGACACCGAGTTCTCGTTGCCCGGGATCAGCGAGGACGCCAGCAGCACGACATCGCCCTCGCCGGCCTTGACCAGCGGATGCTCGCGGCTGGCGATGCGCGACAGGGCGCTCAGCGGCTCGCCCTGGGACCCGGTCGACACGATCACGACCCGGTCATCGGGGTAGTTCTCAAGGTCGTCGAGGGCGATGAGGGTGTCGGCCGGCACGCGCAGGTAGCCGAGTTCGGCGGCGATCGTCATCGTCCGGACCATCGAGCGTCCGACGTAACACACCTTGCGACGCACGCGATGGGCCTCGTCCAGCACCTGCTGCACCCGGTGCACGTGCGAGCTGAAGCAGGCCACGATGATCTTCTTGGGCGCGTTGGCGAACACGCGCTCCAGGGCCGGGTGGACGTCCTTCTCGGCGGTCGTGAAGCCGGGCGTCTCGGCGTTCGTCGAATCGACGAGCAGCAGGTCGACGCCCTTCTCGCCGGCCCGCGCGAAGCCGCGCAGGTCGGTGAGCCGCTTGTCGAGCGGCAGCTGGTCCATCTTGAAGTCGCCCGAGTGCAGCACGGTGCCCGCGCGGGTGCCGATGACGACGGCGACGGCGTCCGGGATCGAGTGGTTGACCGCCAGGAACTCGCAGGTGAAGCCGCCCAGCCGCACGATCTCGGAATCCTCGATCACCCGCAGGTCGTGGTTGCGGATGCCGTGCTGCTTCAGCTTCTCGCGCACCAGCGCGAGCGTCAGCTTGGTGCCCAGCACCGGTATGTCCGGACGCCGTCGCAGCAGGTAGGGCACGGCGCCGATGTGGTCCTCGTGGCCGTGGGTGAGAAGCACGGCCTCGATGTCGTCGAGGCGGTCGGCGATGAGGTGCAGCCCGGGCAGGATCAGGTCGACGCCCGGGTGCGAGTCGTCGGGGAACAGGACGCCGCAGTCGACGATCAGGATGCGTCCGTCGAGTTCGAAGGAGGTCATGTTGCGCCCGACGTCGCCGCAGCCGCCGAGCGGGGTGACCCGCAGCGTGCCGGGCGCCAGGTCGGGCGGGGTCCGGAGGTTCTCGCGCACGGGCCCACCCTACGGCGTCGCGCTCGTGCGACTAGCATCGCTGCCGTGCCGGAGCCCCTCGTCCTCGACCCCGCCGAGCAGCGCGTGCTGGGCAGCCTCCTGGAGAAGGAGGTGACGGTGCCGGCGTCCTACCCCCTGTCGCTCAACAGCCTGCGGCTCGCCTGCAACCAGGCGACGAGCCGCGACCCGGTCACCGAGTACACCGACGACGAGCTGCAGGCCGTCACGCTGCGGTTGCAGGAGCGCCGGCTGGTGCGGCTCGCGCACGTCTCGGGCGGACGCGGCGTCAAGTTCGCCCAGCGCCTCTCGGAGATCCTCGATCTGGACGCCCCCGCCCGCGCCCTGATCACCGTGCTGCTGCTGCGCGGCGCCCAGGCGCCCGGGGAGTTGAAGACCCGCACCGAGCGCCTGCACCCGTTCGCGGACAGGGCCGAGGTCGAGGCGTGCCTCGCAGGGCTGGCCGCGGCCGATCCGCCGCTGGTCCGCGAGGTCGGACGCCTCCCCGGTCAGCAAGACGCCCGCTGGATCCACTTGCTCGGGCCCGTGGCGCTGGCCCAGGCGCCCGAGCCGGAGCGCGACGTGCTCGCCGAGGGTCCGGCGGCCCGGGACGCCCGGGTGCTGGCCGCCAACTCGGCGGTCGCGGACGCCTACGCCGACGGCGTCCGGGACGAGCTGGACGACTCGCCGTTCGACGCCTGGCTGCTCGGACGGATCGCCGAACAGGGCGTCGGGGAGCCGCTCGCCGACGCCGGCTGCGGACCCGGCCACGTCACCGCCCGGCTCAAGGCACTGGGCGCCCGGGCGATCGGGTTCGACCTGGTGCCGGCGCTGGTCGAGCGGGCGCGGGCCGAGTACCCGGGCGTCCGGTTCGAGGTCGGCGACCTGCGGGCGCTCCCCCGCCCGGGTGCTGGGTGGGCCGCCATCGTGGCCCGCGACAGCCTGATCCACCTCGCGCCGTCGGAACTGGCGGGGGCGGTGGCGGCCCTGGCGGGCGCGCTGCGTCCGGGCGGGCAGCTGGCGGTGTCGCTCGAGGCCGGACGCGGCGTCCGGCACATCGACGCGTGGTGGGGGCGCCCGGTCGACCTCGACATCGTGCGGCACGACCCGGACGCCGTCCGCGCGGCCT
>DAIRTI010000102.1:0-11575 GCA_036803965.1 Propioniciclava sp. | reverse complement strand
TGGGCGCCGCGGCGTCCGGAGCGGCGGAACGGTCGGTGTAACGGCCGCGCCGGTACAGCCAGTCGAGGTCGTCGTCCAGGGATGGCACGCGCCCACGCTACCCGCTGGACCGCGGCGGGCTCGGGCGCTGGACGGCGTGCCCCGCCCCGTACTCTGGTGGCCGTGGACCCGACCGTTCCCCCTCCCCCGCCGGCTTACCCGCCCGTCTACGGCTGCTACCGGCATCCGGACCGCCCGACCGCCATCGGCTGTCAGCGCTGTGGGCGTCCGATCTGCGGCGAGTGCATGCGTCCGGCGCCGGTCGGATTCCAGTGCCCCGAGTGCGTGGCCGCGGCTCAGGCACAACTGCAGCCGCAGCTGGCCCGGGCCCAGCGGGCGGTGCGGACGCGGACGCTCCGCGACTCGGGCGTGACGCTGTCGCTCATCGCCGTCAACGTGGCGGTCTGGCTCGGCGTCCTGGCCACTGGCGGCGACCGCAGCCGCCTGCTCGAGGTGCTGGCGCTGCAGCCCACGGCGTCCTGCGGCATCGGTTCGCGGGTCTACATCAACGTGACGGCGGCCCAGTGCGCGGCGGCGGGAGGCGACTTCTACCCGGGCGTGGCCGAGGGCGGCTGGTGGCAGCTGATGAGCGCCGCGTTCACGCACTCCAACGTGGTGCACATCGGGTTCAACATGCTCGCGCTGTGGTTCCTGGGGCCGCAGCTCGAACGCTTCCTCGGACGCGAGCGCTACATCGCGCTGTACCTGCTCTCGGCGCTCGCCGGGTCGGTGGCCGTCTACTGGCTGACGGAGCCTGGCACGTCGACGCTGGGGGCGTCCGGGGCCATCTTCGGCCTGCTGGGGGCGTTGCTCATCGTCGCCTGGCGGGCCGGCGGCGACTGGCGCAACGTGTTGATGTGGCTCGGCATCAACGTCGCGTTCACGTTCTTCGGCGGTGCAGGCATCTCGTGGCAGGGCCACCTCGGCGGCCTGGCGGGCGGGATCGTCATCGCGCTGATCCTGACCGCGCGCCGGGGCAGGTCGACGCCGTGGCCACTGCTGGCCCTGTTCCTCCTGGTTCTGGTCGGCCTCACCGTCCTGCGGACCGTGCTGCTGGTCTGACCCCGCGGCCGCCGTTCATCCCGTCTTGACGAGCGAAACCCCTCGTCAGCACTCGTTACCCAACTGAGATAGCCCGTCCTGCGGGGCTCCGCCGGCGCGGTCATAACCTGGAATCACGAGGACGGGATGCCGAGGGCAGCGAGCCCCCTCCCGGCCGTGAAAGGAAGAAGCATGGGACTCTTCGATTCCCTCAAGGAAGCCTTCGAAAGCGATCCGCAGAAGCTCGCTGACTGGGAGAAGGACCTCACCGAACTGCAGGGCAAGCTCGCGAGCGCCAGCGGCGACGAGGCCGCGAAGATCCAGGCCGAGATCGACGCCAAGACCCAGGCCATCGCGGGCCTGAAGTCGAAGATGGGCGTCGAGACGCCCGTCACGCTGCCCGCCGAGGTCACCGAGCCGGAGACGCTGCCGGCGCCCGAAGAGGTGCTCCCCGAGCCCGTGACCCCCGAGGTTCCGTCCGAGCCCGAGACGGTCACCCCCGAGGTGCCCTCGGAGCCGGCGCCCGAGCCCGTTCCCCAGCCGCAGCCGGTCGTCGAGGCGGGCACCTACACGGTTCAGCCCGGCGACACGCTGTCGGCGATCGGGGAGCGCTTCGGCGTCCCGTTCCAGGTCATCGCCAGGGCCAACGGCATCGCGAACCCCGACATGATCAACGTCGGCCAGGTGCTCCGCATCCCGCCCGCGGACGCCCCGGCCCCTGAGCCCGAGCCGCGCACCTACACCGTGCGTCCGGGCGACTCGCTGTCGTCCATCGGGCGCGAGTTCGGCGTCTCCTACACCGAGATCGCCCGCGCCAACGGCATCGCCAACCCCGACATGATCAACGTCGGCCAGGTGCTGCGCATCCCGTAGCCGCCACACGCTGCCCCGGCACGGACGCCCCGGCAGCCCGAGCACACCGAGGCCCTCGCCAGCACGGCGGGGGCCTCGGTCCGTTCGCCGCGGATCGTCTCTGAAGATCCGGTCTCCGCGGACCCAATTTGACCGATCCGGACGCCGTCGCGCACCCTGGACGCATGTGGAACTGACCTCTCGCCCTGTCCCCCAGCGATCGAGGTCCCACCATGTCCGCCACACTGTTCCTCTCCGGCGTCGCCGCGTCCTTCGGCGCCCGGCCCCTGTTCTCCGGGCTCGACCTGACCGTCGCGCCGGGCGACGTCGTCGCCCTGGTCGGCGCCAACGGCACCGGCAAGACCACGCTGCTGCGCATCGTCGCCGGCGAGCATCGTCCGGACGCCGGCGGCGTCCGCCTGTCGCCCGCGGACGCCAGCGTCGGCTACCTGCCCCAGTCGCCGCCGAGGGCGTCCGAGACGATCCTCGACTACGCGCTTCGCCGCACCGGCGTCGGGGCGGTCGCAGCGGCGTACGAGGCGGCGGCGGACGGGATGGCGTCCGGGACGCCCGGGTCCGCGGACGCCTACGCGCACGCCCTCGACCGCTGGCTCGCCCTCGGCGGGGCCGACCTGGAGCCGCGGCTGGCGTCCGTGCTGGCGCGGATCGGCCTAGCCGTCGACCTGGACCGTCCGCTCGGCACCCTCTCGGGCGGGCAGGCATCGCGGGCGGCGCTGGCGTCCGTGCTGGTCAGCCGCTACGACGTCCTGGCCCTCGACGAGCCGACCAACAACCTGGACGCCGCCGGCCTCGACGCCCTGACCGAGTTCGTGCGCGGGGTGGGCTCGCCCGTGCTCGTGGCGTCGCACGACCGGGCGTTCCTGGACGCCGTAGCCACGTCGGTGTGCGAACTCGACAGCACGCAGCAGTCGGTCAACCACTACGCGGGCGGCTGGTCGGACCACCGGGACGCGAAGGCGCTCGCCCGCCGCCAGGCCGAGGACGCGTACGCCGGCTACGAGCGGCGCCGCGACGCGCTCGTCGAGCAGGCCCGGCGGCAGACCGAGTGGGCGCGCAAGGGGCGGGCGGCGATCGCGCGGCGTCCCTCGGGCGGCAAGGTGCCGCGCGTCGATCCGCAGTGGGACGAGAACAAGGCCCGCGACCTCGACGTGAAGGCCGCCCGCGCCCGGGACGCCGTCGACCGGCTCGAGGCGGTCGAGCAGCCGCGCAAGGAGTGGCAGTTGCGATTCGCGATCAAGGAGGCGCCGCCGTCCGCCGACGTGGTGCTGACGCTCGATGCGGTGGTGGCGCGGAACGGGGCGTTCGAGGTGGGTCCGGTGTCGGCGCAGGTGGAGCGGGGCGCCCGGGTGGCCCTGGTGGGCCCGAACGGCTCGGGGAAGACGACGCTGCTGGAGTGCGTCCTGGGGCGCCGGACGCCGGCATCCGGGCGGATCTCGTGGGGCACCAGGACGGCCGTCGGCGTCCTCGACCAGGACCGGACGACGATCGCGGGGCCACGTCCGCTGCTGGAGGTCGCGGCCGGGGCGCTGGGGAGCACCGACACGGCGTCCGTACGCACCCTGCTGGCCAAGTTCGGGCTGGGCGCCGAGCACGTCGACCGTCCGTGTTCGACCTTGTCGCTCGGCGAACGCACGCGGGCGGCCCTGGCCGTCCTGCAGGGCCGCGAGGTCAACGTGCTGGTCCTCGACGAGCCGACCAACCACGCCGACGTGGAGGCGATCGAGCAGCTGCAGGACGCGCTGGTCGCGTTCGGTGGGACGGTCCTGATCGTCACCCACGACCGGACGCTCGCCGAGGCCCTCGCCCCCACCGTCACCTGGACCTTCGAACGCCGCGGCGACCGGGCGCGGGTCTCGGCCTAGAGTCGAGGGCGAGGACGAGGAGGCACCCGTGCAGGACCCGGCGAACCGGACGCTGAACCAGCTCGAGGGCGCCACCGAGCGCCCCACGGGCCTCAGCGAGCAGGCCCAGCGCGCCCGCGAGCTGCGCAACGTGCGGCTGAACGACCTGCAGGTCGAGGACCTGCGCGTCCTCATCGTCGAGGACCAGGGCCTGGGCTACGTGGTGCCGCTCGCGCTGGACGTGCTCGCCATCCGTCCGGACGCCGCCGGCCGCTTCGCCGGTGACCTGCTGGCCGCGGTCGAGCGGCTGCCCAGCGGCTTCTGGCTCACCCACCCCGACCTGCGCCGCCGCATCGAGCGCATCCAGGCCCGCCGCCTGGCCGACGAGTTCGGCGACTGAGGCCACTCGCCCGAACACCCCGGACGCCATCGCCCCGCAGGCGGCTAGCATCGCCTGCGAACCCCGCGACGCAGGAGCAAGGCCCGTGCCCGACCCCATCCCCCGCCCGCCCACGGGCGCCAAGGCGCGCGCGACGCTGGCGTCCGGAGAGGCGCTGCTGGCCGACGGCGCCTGGGTCGCCGCCACCGCGGACGCCGCCCGCCGGGCCGTCATCGACGCCCACCGCACGCTGGCCGAACCGCAGGTCCGCGCCCGGCTCGGCGAGATCGCGGTCGAGCGGCTGCGTGAGTCCACGGCCGGACGCCTCCGGCTCGCCGGGGTGCCCGAGGCGGGGTTCACCACGGTGCTCGACGTCCTGAACGCCCCGCCCTCGCGCCTGGAGGCCATCCCCGGCATCGGCCAGCAGACCGCCCTCGCCCTGCGCGGCGCCGCGATGCAGGTCGCGGACGCCGTCGCCGAGAGCGTCCAGCTGCGCATCGACCACGACCCCGAGGACCGCGCGACCACCCCGCTGATCGTCGCCGTCAAGCGTCTGGGCGCGCTGCTCCCCGGCGTCCGGCCGCTGCGCGCGCTGACCGACCAGGTCGTCCCGGCCCTGCGGGCCGATCTCTCCGCGGCCAGGCCGGCGGCGTCCAAGCTGACCTGGCTCTTCACCGGACGCGACCGCAAGGACGCCGCGACGGCGTCCTTCTGGCGCGTGGACGCCGCCGTGCGCTGGGCGTCCGAGAACCGCGTGGCCGACCGGGTGCAGGCGGTCCGCGAGGTGGCGAACCGCGAGCCGACCCCGGCCGAGGCGTGGGCGTCCTTCGCCGCCGACCCGGCCGGCTTCTACAGCCTGCTCGGCGAGACGATCGGCCTGCGCCTGGAGGCCGCCGCCGTCGAGGGCTACCTGCCTGCCGACATCGTGGCCCGCATCGAGGCGCTCCGACTCGACGACGAGTTCAGCAACGTGAACCTGCGCGGCTACCAGAGCTTCGGCGCGCGCTTCGCGCTGGTCCAGCGGCGGGTGATCCTGGGCGACGAGATGGGGCTGGGCAAGACGATCCAGGCGCTGGCCGGGCTGGCGCACCTCCGCGCGCAGGGTGCCAAGCACTTCCTCGTGGTCTGCCCGGCGTCGGTGGTCGTGAACTGGGTGCGCGAGATCCGCCGGCACTCCCGCCTCGAGGAGTACAGACTGCACGGCGACGGACGCGACCTCGCGCTCGCCGACTGGCTGGCCCGCGGCGGCGTCGGCGTCACGACCTACGAGACCGCCGGCGCGCTGGCGATCCCCGCCGACCTGCGCCTGGACGCCCTCGTCGTCGACGAGGCGCACTTCGTCAAGAACCCCGACGCCAAGCGTTCGCGCCTGGTCGCCGACCTCGGCGGCCGCGCCGAGCACGCCTGGTACCTCACCGGGACGCCCATGGAAAACCGGGTCGCCGAGTTCCGGCAGTTGGTCGCGAACCTGCGTCCGGCCGCGCCGATCGACGTGGACGCCCTCGACGGCATCGCCGGACCCGCCCGCTTCCGCGCCGCCGTCGCGCCGGTCTACCTGCGCCGCAACGCCGAGGACGTGCTCGTCGAGCTGCCGCCGATCGTCGAGACCGACGAGTGGTGCGAGTTCGCCGGCGCGGACGCCGACGCCTACCGCCGCGCCGTCGAGACCGGCAACTTCTCGGCGATGCGGCGGGCGGCGTACGTCTCCGCCGACCCCACGGAGTCGGCGAAGGTCGAGCGCCTGCTCGAGCTGATCACCGAGGCGCGCCGCAACGGCCGCCGAGTCGTGGTCTTCTCCTACTTCCTCAGCGTCCTGGCGACCGTGACCGCGGCCCTGCGTGACACCGGCGTCGCCCCGGACGCCCTCGGCCCCCTCACCGGCGCGACTCCTGTCGCCGAACGACAAGACATGGTGGACGCGCTGGCGTCCGGTGAGACCGGCGTGCTGGTCGCCCAGATCCAGGCGGGTGGCGTCGGGCTGAACATGCAGGCGGCGTCCGTGGTGATCCTGTGCGAGCCGCAGGTCAAGCCGACGATGGAGGCCCAGGCCATCGCCCGCACCCACCGGATGGGCCAGCTCGACACGGTCTCGGTGCACCGGCTGCTCACCGACGACTCCGTCGACGAGCGGATGCTCGAGCTCCTCGCCCACAAGGAGCAGCTGTTCGACTCGTTCGCCCGCGACTCGACGCTCGCCGACGCCACCCCGGCGGCGGTCGACGTGAGCGAGGTCGTCCTGGCCCGGCAGGTCGTGGCCGCCGAGCAGGCGCGGCTGCACTTCCCGTTGCGCTGAGTCGCGCTCGGACGCCGTCGGCGCGAGCCCCGCGGTCGGCGACCCCGATGGCCCCTGGCAAGGTCATGGACGCGGATCGCGCAATTTGTGTTCCCGTGGACGGAATTCCTGGCGGTTCGGCTGCGCCACGCGGCGTCCGCACCGAGGATGTCATTCGTGGCGGACGTCGAGGGTGCGAAGCTAGCCCTCGTGCAGGGCGAGGGATTCCAGATCGCGGAGGCGTCCGAGGTCGGCAGTTGGGCCGATACTGCCTGGCCGCTCGGGGCCTGCCACGACCCCCTCACGGGCGACACGACGTTCGCCGTGCACGCGCCGGCCGCGACGCGCGTGGTGCTCGAGCTCTACCCCACGGCCCTCGGCTCGGACGCCCAGTGCGAGTTCGAGATGGTCCCCGGACGCGACGGCGTCTGGTGCGCGGCGATCGCCGGCCTCAAACACGGGGCCCTCTACGCCTTCCGATGTTGGGGGGCCAACTGGCGCCACGACCCGTCCTGGCGCCGCGGCGGGTCGCGCGCCGGCTTCAAATCCGACCTGGACGCCGACGGCAACCGCTTCAACCCCAACAAGGTGCTGTTCGACCCGTACGCCCGCGAGATCACCCACACGCCGCTGTCGAGCCTGGTGCGGCGGGCGGGGGCGTCCGCGATGGCGTTCGCGACCGGCCCGATGCCGTACGCCGGACGCCCCTCGCGCGAGGTCGACACCGGCCGCATCGCCCCCAAGGGGATCCTCGTCCTCGACGAGACCTCCACCGGACGCCGCCCGTCCGCCTCGGCGCACAACAACCCCTCGATCTACGAGGCCCACGTCAAGAACCTGACGCTGCACCCGTCCTCGTCGTCGCTGGCCGCCCTGCTCGGGCGGACGCCCGGCTTCGAGGGCGTCGTCGACGTTCCCGAGGAACTGCGCGGCACCTACGCGGGCGCCGCGCTGATGACCCCCTATCTGCGCGCCCTCGGCATCACGACGATCGAGCTCATGCCGGTGCACGAGACCGACACCGACCACGAGGGGCCCACCGAGGGCACCGTCAACCACTGGGGCTACCAAACGATCGGGTTCTTCGCCCCCAACCGCGACTACGCCCACGACAAGTCCCCGGGCGGGCCGACGCGCGAGTTCAAAGAGATGGTGCGCGCCATGCACGCGGGCGGCATCGAGGTCGTCCTGGACGTCGTCTACAACCACACCGGCGAGGGCGGGCACTGGTACAACGACCTGCTGACCACGGGTTTCACGACGCTGGGCGGGTTCGCGACCGCCGACTACTACGTGCTCACCGCCGACCACCACCTCGTCGACGGCGCCACCGGCACCTGCAATCAACTGAACTTCAGCTCGTGGGCGTCCAGGCAGCTGGTGCTGGACTCGCTGGAGTACTGGCACAGCACGATGGGCGTCGACGGGTTCCGCTTCGACCTGGCACCGGTGCTCGGTCGCGACCCCGACCCGGCCCGCCGCGACGACTGGGGCCGGCAGCGGCAGTTCTTCACCGACCATCCCCTGCTCACCTCGGTGCGCAACCTGTCGCTGGTCGAGGGCTTCGAGATCATCGCCGAGCCCTGGGACCTGTGGGGCAACGAGGTCGGCAACTTCCCGGCGGGCTGGCTGGAGTGGAACGGCCGCTTCCGCGATGCCGTGCGCCGGTTCCTCAAGGGCGACGGCAACACCAGTGAGTTCACGTTCGAATTCAACGGGCAGACCCTGAACAACGGACGCCCCGGCCTGCCCCGCTCGATCAACTTCGTGGACGCCCACGACGGCTTCACGATGTTCGACCTGGTGTCGTTCACCACCAAGCACAACCATCAGCCGTACCCGTTCGGCCCCTCGGACGGCGGCGCGGACGAGAACCTGTCCTGGGACTCAGGGCTCGACCACCGCCTGCGCCGGACCCGATGGCGCAACAGCTGGCTGGTGGTGTTCCTGGCCCGCGGCATCCCGATGGTGGTCTCGGGCGACGAGTACGGGCGCACCCAGAACGGCAACAACAACCCCTGGGACCTCAACAACGTCGCCCTCTGGAACAACTGGGCCCAGGCGGGCGCCAACGCCCCGACGCGGGTCGCGGTCGACCCGGCGAACCCTGGTCCGGTGGGGCCGAGCTACTACGACGTCGTCGGCACGACGGACGCCCCCGCGCGCCGCAACCCGCTGCTGGCGTTCGCGCGGTACGTGGCGCACCTGCGCCGCGAGAACCCGGCGCTGCGGCAGGCGCCCTGGGGCGGCCTGCTGGGCTCGAACGACACGCCGTACCGGTTCCTGCGTCCCGACCTGCAGGCGCCCCCCGCCGAGGGCGACCGGGCCGTGGCGGTGGCGATCGAGGGCAGCCACGCCGGCGGCGACGACTTCCTGCTGCTCGTCAACATGTGGATCGAGCCGATCCATTTTGCGCTGCCCGAGCTGCCCTGGCGGGACGGGGTGAGCCGGGCCTGGGCGCGCATCGTCGACACCGCCCCGTGGGCCGAGCGCCATTCGAACTGCTGGACGCCCGACAAGGCCTTCCAGCTCGGGTCCGAGGGGTACGCCGTCCAGCCGTGGTCGTGCGTCCTGCTGCAGGCGGTCGACGGCAAGCCCTCCCGCGCGCGGCGGCAACGGCGGCGTCCCCGGCCGAAGGCGAAGGGCTGAGCGCAGCCGGGCTGCGCGGGCATGATGGGCCCGTGAGCACCTGGAGTCGCGGCGCTGCCGTCCTGGTCGCGGTCGCGGCTCTGGCCGCGGTGGGCCTCGCCGGTTGGCTGGCGGCGTCAAGCACCGTGCCGGCCGCACCGACGGCGTCCCCACGACCGAGCGCGACCGTGCCCTTCCCGAGCGCCGAGCCGTCGTTCGACCTGCAGTTCCCGCTCACGACGACCGAGGTGAGCGCCGGGCACAAGGTGACGATCACCGGCACTGGTCCACGGCAGATCGCCTTCCGCGTGACCGACGAGTCGAAGGTCATGGCGCGGCTCGACTGTTCGCTGTGCACGGGCCTGCTCACCTTCATCGCCGGCGATCGCTCCGAGCCGCTCTTCCGGGGGACCGCCCCCTACACCGGCGAGCACCTGGTCGCCACGGACGGTCGCCGCGAGGTGCTGCTGCGCGTGGACGCCGTCGGCCGCTGGACCCTCACGCTGACGCCCCAGGCCTGAGTCGGCGTCCCGGCCGAGTCCGCCCTTGACCCGCGTCGCCCGGGCTCGGGCAGGATGGGCCGCATGACGCGCACGCTGCTTCTGATCCGTCACGCCGAGGCGGGGCACACCCCGGCCGGCGGCACCGACCGGGATCGTCCGCTCACCGATGCCGGCGTCCGGCAGGCGACGGAGATCGGGCGCCTGCTCGCCGCCGGCGCCCTGCCGGCACCGGAGCTGGTGCTCTGCTCGACCGCGCTGCGCGCCCGCACGACCTGGAAGACCGCCGAGGACGCGGCCGGGCTGACCGTGGCGACCGTCGTCGACGAGTCGCTCTACTCGGCAGCCTTCGACGGGGTCATGCGGCTGCTGCGCGAGGTGCCCGACGATGTCCAGGCCGTCGCGGTCGTCGGGCACGCCCCAGAGATTCCAGGGCTGGCCCACTCGCTGACCGACGCGCGTCCGCCCGAGGCGACGTCCTACGGCTGGCCGGCCGCCGGCGTGGGCGTCGCGGAGGTCGACGGGCCGTGGTCCGAGTTCCCGGACGCCGCGCGCCTCGTCCTGACCCGGCACATCGACCCGGCGTAGCCCTCAGCCCACGGCCTCCCGTGCCGCCACGAAGGCGTCCACGCAGGCCCGGACGTCGGCGTCCGAGTGCGCCGCCGACAGCTGCACCCGGATGCGTGCCTTGCCGCGCGGCACCACCGGGAAGCTGAACGCGATCACGTAGACGCCCTGGCCGAGCATGTGGTCGGCGATGCGGGTGGCCTGCCGCGCGCCGTCGTCGCCGGGGAACATGATCGGCGTGATCGGATGCGGCCCGATCTGTGACGGCGGGTTCACCGCGAAGCCCGCCTCGGTCATCAGCCGCCGGAACAGCGCCGTGTTCTCGAACAGCCGCGTGCGCGCCTCGGCGCTGCCCGACGCGATCTCAAGCGCCTCGAGCGAGCCCGCGACCACGATCGGCGCCACCGAGTTGCTGAACAGATAGGGACGCGACCGCTGCCGCAGCAGGTCGACGATCTCGCGGTGCGCCGCCACGTAGCCCCCGGACGCCCCGCCGAGCGCCTTGCCCAGGGTGCCGGTGACGATGTCGACCCGATCGCGGACGCCGAACAGCTCCGGCGTCCCCGCCCCGGTCGCACCGACGAACCCGACCGCGTGCGAGTCGTCGACGAGCACCAGCGCCCCGTACCGGTCCGCGAGGTCGCAGATGCGGTCGAGCGGCGCGTAGGTGCCGTCCATGGAGAAGACGCCGTCGGTGACGATCACCCGCCGCCGCGCGGACGCCGCCGCCTTCAGCTGGTCCTCCAGGTCGCCCATGTCGGCGTTGCGGTACCGGTACCGCGCGGCCTTGCTCAGCCGAATGCCGTCGATCAGCGAGGCGTGGTTGAGCTCGTCGCTGATGATGGCGTCCTCGTCGCCGAACAGCACCTCGAAGACCCCGCCGTTGGCGTCGAAGCACGAGCTGAACAGGATCGCGTCGTCGGTGCCCAGGTACGCCGCCAGCCGCCGCTCGAGCTCCTTGTGCTGGGTCTGGGTGCCGCAGATGAACCGCACGGACGCCATCCCGAAACCCCAGGCGTCCAGGGACGCCCGCGCGGCCGCGACGACCCGCTCGTCGTCGGCCAGCCCCAGGTAGTTGTTCGCGCAGAAGTTGAGCGCGGGGGCCGTGCCGGCCTCGCCCGCGACCGCGATGTGGGCGTCCTGCGGACCGGCCAGCTCGCGTTCGTGCTTGTAGAGGCTGGCGTCCGCGATCTCGCTCAGGGTCGCGGCCAGCTGCATTCGAACCTCGCCGTACATGCCTAGCTCCAATCCAGAATGACCTTGCCGCACCGGCCCTCGCGGGCGGTGTCGAACGCCTCGGCCCACTGCTCGGCCGGGAACGAGTGGGTGATCACCGAGCGCACCCGCTCCTTGAAGATCTCCGAGCTGGTCAGCATCGAGTTCATCAGGTACCAGGTCTCGTACATCTCGCGGCCGTAGATGCCCTTGATCGTGA